>CAMWID010000025.1 GCA_947174235.1 uncultured Porphyromonadaceae bacterium
AGATGCCGGCAAAGACCTCAATGACAAGATAAAATAAATTTTAAACAGTTTCTAAACCCCATCGCACGGACATTCTATAATTTTAATTCATAATTCTTAATCAATCATGGCAATACGTCTTGAAAAAGGTCAACGCATCAACCTTGAAAAAAACAACGGGTCAAAACTGACAGAGTTTTGTGTGGGATGCAACTGGGGAGCTATTGTAAAAAGCGGCGGATTTCTCGGACTCGGCAAGTCCACCCAGGATGTGGATCTTGATCTGAGCTGCATGATGTTTGACGCTAACGGCAATCCTGCGGACCATATTTACTCTCCACTCTACAAGCGTGAGTTCCTTGCCAGATATGGTATGCCTCCCGGCAAAACAGACTCAAATGATTTCGCCCTGCATCACAGTGGAGATGATCTCAAAGGGGATCAGGACGGAGATGACGGTCTCGACAATGAAATAATCACTGTTGACCTCAACCGCGTGAATCCCGAAGTGAGCCAGATTTTCTTTTTCCTCAACAATTGCGGGGACGAGGACTTCTCCCAGATACCGTATGCGTCAATACGCATGTATGAGGGCACACCGACACGTGTGAAAGAAGTTTTTGCCTCATATGATGTGGCGGCATCCCCCCAATATAAAGGTATGACAGCCCTGATAATGGGAAAACTCTACCGACGCAACGGCGAATGGAAATTCTCAGCAATAGGCGACGCGTTTCCTGACCACAATATCTGCGAGACAATCAGACGGATCGCAACCAATTATGCAAAATAACAGATTATGAGAAGACTACCCGTATATCTCCTTCTTGACTGCTCCGGTTCGATGTATGGCGAGCCCATAGAAGCGGTAAAGAATGGCGTACAGGTATTGGTTTCAACCCTGCGTCAGGATCCCTACGCGCTCGAAACCGCTTACCTCAGCATCATAACTTTCGACAGCAGCGCCCGGCAGGTTTCTCCGCTGACAGAACTATCGGCGTTCCAGCAACCCAACATCCAGGCAAGCGGCTGCACGGCTCTCGGCGAGGCTCTCGCTCTTCTTGCCGACAAGGCTGACAGGGAAGTGACAAAGACCACACCCGATCAAAAAGGAGACTGGAAACCCCTTGTGTTCATCATGACAGACGGAGAACCCACGGATGACCTCAACAAAGGTCTTGCCGAATTCAAGAAACGCAAATGGGGTATGGTTGTGGCATGTGCCGCAGGCGCGGGAGCCAACACCGATACTCTGAAGAAAATAACCGAATGCGTGGTATCTCTGGACACCGCCGACAGTGCCACCATCAAGGCTTTCTTCAAATGGGTATCTGCCTCTGTAAGCTCCGGCAGCATGAAGGTAGAGGAAACCGGAGCAGAAGCCACCACTCTCAGTGAGCTGCCTCCTCCCCCGCCTGAAGTGAACATCGTAGTTTAACATCCAACAAAAATCAAAAAAATGGCAACACTTGAAGAACTCAAGAAAGAACTTCTCGCTGACGGTGTAATCGACGCGGCAGAAGTGGCACGTCTTAAAGAAGCGCTATACGCTGATGGCGTAATCGACAAAGAAGAGGCAGATTTCCTCTTTGAACTTAATGACGCTGTAAGCGGCAAAGAAAACGCTCCCGAATGGACTGCATTCTTCACACAGGCAATCTGTGATTTCCTGCTCAAAGATGAAGTTTCACCGGGCGAAATCGACGCTGAGGAAGAGGCATGGCTTATCGCCAAAGTCAATAGCGACGGTCAGGTTGATGAGGCTGAAAAAGCTCTTCTCCGTGCAATCAAGGCTCAGGCAAAAGTTTTCCCTGCAGCTCTCGAAGCTCTCCTCTGATGCACTGATGACAAAATGATCAGAGATAAACGGGAAATCATACCTGTTGTCTCTGATCATTTCGTAATCTATACGTCATATCAAATCACGTTTTACAAAAAGCGATATTTCCAACTTCATTATCCGCTACAAAAAATGAGACGTCTTCCTGTATATCTTCTTATCGACACCTCCGGTTCAATGCGTGGCGAACCGATCGAATCGGTAAAGGTTGGTCTTGAGGCAATGGTCTCAAGTCTTCGTCAGGATCCATTTGCATTGGAATCTGTCAATATCAGTATCATCACTTTCGACCGGGAAGTGAAACAGATACTTCCCCTTACTCCCCTCGATGAGCTTCAACTACCGGAAATAACTACTCCTGAAAGCGGACCGACACACACCGGTCTTGCTTTACAACTTCTTTGCGAGAGAATTGATCAGGAAGTCACACTGAGCACTCCCGACCGGAAAGGAGACTGGATGCCCTTGCTGTTTCTCATGACAGACGGCAAACCGTCAGACAGCCAGCTATACAAGGAGATGGTTCCCGAGATAAAAAAACGTCATTTCGCAAGCATCATAGCATGTGCCGCCGGAATGAGCGCGAAAACCGAGCCACTTAAAGAACTTACTAATGAAGTCTATTCCCTTGATACCGTAGACAGCACTGCATTCAAAAAGTTCTTCAAATGGGTATCCGATTCAATCGGTGTAGGCAACCGGAGCATCGGGGCAACAGATGATCTTGTGCTCCCTCCTCCTCCGGCAGAAGTCAACGTAATCATTTAACCAATCATCAGTATGAACTGTAAACTTGTAGGTCAATTTGTTCAGCATCTGGAAGTGACATTGTCCCCGGGAGAGGATTTCTATGCTGAAAAAGGCTCAGTAATCTACCTTGAGGCAGGGATAGAGAAAGAACTCAGCTTCAATGGCTCCGGTCTCGGACGAATCTTGGGGGCGAAACTTTCAGGCGAATCATTGTTCATACTGCGGCTTTACAATGTCTCCAATATGCCTCGCAAAGTCGTTATCGGCAGCAGATTCGGAATGCTCCCTGTTAAACTGAACGGGGAAACCATGATATGCCATCGCGGGGTCTATATCGGCTCAAACAACCGTGTAAATGTAACAACAAAACTATCAATCGCAGGCCTGACAGGAGGTATGGGACTGCTTCTTCAAAAGATTCAGGGCAATTCCACAGTATTCCTTGACACAAAAGGGACACCAATCACAATCAACCTGCAATACGGCGAGACTATCGAGGTTGACGAGGATCATATCATTGCCTTATTGAACATTGCAGAAAATCAGATGCAGTCAAACTGGTCACTCGGAAACCTGATCGGAGGTGAAGGGTTGAGCATGATGCGGATTTCCGGACCGGGAACCGTATATCTGTCGCCCAGTAAATTCTATACACCCCCGCAGTAACCTCTCCTACAAACGATTCCTAAAACGACATCAATTATGCGCAGATTACCGATTTATTTTCTCGTGGACGTATCCGAATCAATGGTCGGCACTCCAATAGGACAGGTACAGGAAGGGATGCGTACCATCATTCAGGAACTTCGCGTGGACCCTTACGCCCTTGAGACCGTATTCGTTTCCATCATAGCATTCGCCGGAAAAGCCACAGTTCTTTCTCCCCTGACTGAACTATATAAATTTTATCCTCCCGCATTCCCGGTCGGAGGGGGCACATCCCTTGGCAAAGGGCTGGAATGCATCATGAACGACATGGATCATAACATACAGAGAACCACTCTTGAATGTAAAGGAGACTGGAAACCTTTGATCTTCCTTTTTACCGACGGGAATCCGACTGATGACTATGCAGCCGCTTTCAGGCGATGGAATGAGAAATACAGGAAACATTGCAGCCTTGTGGCGGTATCAATCGGTGAGAATGTGAATGTCTTGACTCTTGCACAGATCACTGATGACATTCTCCTGCTAAAAGATACCGATCCGGAGTCATTCAAAAAATTTTTCAAATGGGTGACAGCCTCCGTCAAGACCACCAGCATGTCGGTAAGCGATACGGGCAGCGATGAAATAAAGCTTGCCCCTGTCAACAATATCAATCTTGAAAAAGTTGACCCAAACAACTATACCGGCACCGTGGATGAGAACTTCGTGGTGCTGCATGGCAGATGCCAGTCCACAAAACAGGATTATCTTATAAAATATATACGTACCCGTCAACCTGCTTTTTACGGTAGATCTGATTCGACCGTATTCAGACTGACAGGAGCGTATCCTATCGACAAACACTCATACGCAAGCTTATCCGACGGCAGACACTCCAGAATAAATACATCCGGACTGCTGGGTGTGCCTGCATGCCCTTGCTGCGGCAATCAACACGCCGCGGTGGTGTGCAATTGCGGAAACCTGTTCTGCGTCGGCGAGAACATACAAAACGAATGCCCCTGGTGCGGATTGTCCGGAACAATCGGGGATGCCGGTCCGGAAGGGCTTAACATTTCAAGAGGATTAGGATAATGGACAGAAAACAACGATTAGCCACACGCAATAATTTTGCTGTGGGCAGGCTGAACGAATCCGCAAGGATGCTCGACAAAGCTATGCTGAAAGCTGGCATACCGCCTTCTGAAAAGGAAGCGTTTCTGAATTGGACAATCAGTTCTTTGTGGGATAATTTCAAGACTCAACGTATGAATCAACGAATAATTATAGAAAACGAGATACGCCGGCTCGGCATACGTTTCCCAAACGGGACGGTAAACAAGGAATACTCCGCAAACTTTCAACTTCCGGTAGATAAAATCTCCCATATCGAGCTTGCCGGGGCAGAAGAACTCGGGATTGCCCTTGCCGTTGGGGAAGACGGCAAATGTTCACTTAACGGGAAACCAAATCAGGCAGGTGATTTTTCTTTAAAACTCCGTTATAACACAGTTGACGGAGAACCGGTATCGGAATTAATCATCCCTGTCGCATTCAATCCTGATCCACGCAGCATTTGGAAAGATATTCCTACAGATTTCAACATTCCGTATTATAAACCGGATCGTGATTCAGAATATGTAAAAGTCGAGGCGGCCGCCGACGGCACTCCCAAAAAGGATATCGTCGCGGCAAGCCAACGTGGCAGGAGCCACGCCCACGAAGGGCGACCACGCGATGATCATTTCAGTCTGTTCCATTGTGATGAATCCGACTGGTATATCATGGCAGTGGCGGATGGAGCGGGATCCGCAAAATATTCGCGCAAAGGTTCGGAAGTGGCATGTGCCGTCGCAATTGACCATTGCAAACGCCTTTTGGCTGACAATAAAAGCTTTGAATCAGCTATCCGTGATTTTGAGACCGACAGAAATGACAAAGGTAAACGCACGGAGGTGACACGACATGTGATCGATATAATATATAAAGGGGCAATGAAAGCCCACGAGGCGGTAAAAAAAGTGGCGGAAGCCAATGAAGGATCTAAACTTAAGGATTTTGCCACCACCCTTATGTTCGCGATTTGCAAGAGGTACGACTTCGGATGGTTTATAGCGTCATTCTGGGTTGGCGACGGAGCCATGTGTCTATTCGATGCCGAGAATAAGACAGCAAAACTTCTTGGCACACCGGATGAAGGCGAGTTCTCAGGTCAGACCCGATTCCTGACAATGCCAGAGATATTCCATGACCCGGATGTTGTCAGCAAACGTCTCCGCATGGCGATTGTCCCGGACTTCACTGCCCTTTTCTTAATGACAGACGGTGTGTCGGATCCAATGTTTGAGACTGACAGAAACCTCAATGACTATACAAAATGGGAGGAGTTCTACAGCAATCTCAAAAACGGCTTTCCGGAAGACGGGATCGGCGGAGTCGATCTCTCCGACGATAACGAGGCTGCGAAAGACCAGCTCTTAGGTTGGCTCGACTTCTGGAGTCCCGGCAACCACGATGACCGGACTATAGCAATCCTTTATTAAACAAAACGCTTATGGCACAAACAATCAAACTTACAGCAACCGACGGAACTCCCGTCGAGTTCGTGGATGAAGTCATCGGCAGCGGTGCGATGAAGGATGTCTATTTCAGCCCGGACAAGAGCTATGTGGTAGGTTTCTTCCGTACTCCCCAGGATGCCAACGCCAAGGATCGCCTCCAGAATATCGTAGGAAAATACAGAGACAAGATTTTCGGACAGATAGGCGGAGACTATTGGGAAAATCTTTTCTGCTGGCCGACAAAACTTGTAGAATGGAATGGTAAGCTGGGCATTGTATGCCCGGCTTACCAGAAACATTTTTTCTTCAAGGACGGAATGTTCAAGGGGAAGGAGAAGGAAGGCAAGTGGTTCGCATCAGCCAAACTCCGCAACAAGTTCCTGAAACCCGACCAGAAAGGAACTTGGCTTACTCACTATCACATGTGCCTACAGATAGCCCGCGCTGTCCGTAGGCTTCATGCTGCCGGACTGGCTCACTCTGACCTGTCATACAAGAATGTGCTTGTTGATCCGGAGAGCGGACGCGCTGCTGTCATTGACTGCGACGGACTTGTAGTCCCCGGTAAATATCCGCCGGATGTTGTAGGTACGCCTGATTTTATCGCTCCTGAGGTGCTTCAGACACGCGCCCTTAAAGTGGGTGACCCGAACAAGAAACTCCCGAGCATACAGACAGACCGTCATGCTTTGGCTGTCTTGATATACATGTACCTGCTTAACCGTCATCCTCTCCGTGGCGGTAAAGTCAATGACCTTGATGCCGCCAAGGATGAAGAGTTGTCGATGGGTGCAAAGGCTCTTTTCGTAGAACATCCCACGGATAAGAGCAACCGACCCAAAATCAAAAATATGGCTCCCTCAGAATTGCCTCAGGGCGATGTTGAAAAGTTACCTTATACCATTTGTGGTCCATATCTGAAGGAACTGTTTGACCGTGCGTTTATCGACGGACTTCACGACCCCATGAAGCGACCTACCGCTGACGAATGGGAAAACGCATTGGTCAAGACAACAGACCTCATGCAGCCCTGTCAGAATCCCAACTGTGAGGCTCATTGGTTTGTGTTTGACAATTCCACCAAGCCGAAGTGTCCTTTCTGTGGTACAGAGTATCATGGTCAGTTGCCGGTTCTCAATCTTTATTATTCTCCAGCGAAAGGCAAGTTCCTTCCTGAGAACTACCGCCTGATGGTCTATGACAAACAGTCGCTTTATATGTGGCACGTCAACCGTTTTATTACTCCCAATGAGAGAACAAAACCGGAGGACAAGAAACCTGTCGGAGACTTTCATTTCCATAATGGCAAATGGATTCTCATCAACCGTCGCCTCCCCGACATGTGGGACGTTACTGAACAGCCTAAACGTCAGATAAAGGTGGGTGAATATGTAGAGTTAACAGAAGCTCGCAAGATTCTTCTATCCGGTGAAGACGGGGGACGCCTGATAGTCGTTCAGCTTGTCAAGAATTAAATATCTCATAAATACCCCTCTCACAGGAAAGCCAACATAAAAACCGACATTGAAAACCGCATATAAAATAGCCATAGCAAGGATTTTCTCTGACCTCATCAAGGCAGACCGGATTATAGACACCGCTGAAATGGGGTGCTGGGGGAATATCTGCGGCAAATACGCGATCGACAGGGAAACAAGGATAAGGGCATTGGAGATATCTTTCGCCGATGCCCTCCATATCATATGCGACTCCGGAGAGAAAGGGCTTAAAGAGGATCTGCTCCGAGACTGCCGTTCGATGACCGTCAGCGACGGATTCCGTGCCCACTCCGAAGCCCTCCTTATGATCTCCCTTACCACTTTGCTTGACCCTACGCATCCTCTGAAAGGGGATGTTTTCTCCATTCCGAAGGCAAATTTCAATATCGACATGGCTACAGCCCTCTATATTGAGAATGAATATGACCCGGAAACGAACAACGCCATTCAGACCCATTATCGCTCGATATTCAAGGAGTTTCAGCTGGCGGGATTTCATTTCGTATATATCCCGAAGATCATAGACCATTATAAAAACACCTCCCCCACTCTTTTTAAGGATATACTTTCATTTCTTACCCCTTCCATGAGCGATCAGGGACTTGACAACATTTATAAGTCATTAATGAAAATGACCACAGGAGTATTCTGCAAAGATCTGCTGTGTAATAAATGCGGCATATCCGATTTACGTGGCACCCTCCCCTCTTTACTTATCAAGATCGGAAACAGTTATGTCGGAGAAGACCAATATGCAAATTATCTTAAAATCGTTGTAGATGAAGAGATCGCTACAACGGTACAGACATTTGTCGACCGATTCTCTGATATGCTGAATACAGACCGTTTTGTGGTCAACACTTCAGAAGAACGTGACAATCAATTCCACTTCCACGGATTCTACAAACAGCTTCTTGATATATTCCTCGTGCGCCGCAACATACGCAGTTCAATCCATATCAACCCATATAAAGAAGAAATTTCATTTCCGGATATAGATGCGAAAGCATCAGGACTACACCGTCGTGAACGGGCGTTGTACACTCTTCTTCTGTGCTATGGAAGCGCAGGCATAGATTTCAGTGCCCCGGGCTCTGCCGACACCCTCGGGAAATATGACAGGCGTATGAAACGTATACAACGACGCTATGCAGAAATCTACAGTATGTTCGGAGGAGATAAAAAGACCGCGCCCGATCTAAGCATACCTGAGATAAGACGCCCGATATTCAGTTGTCTGAAAAGAGCGATCAAGAACCTTCCCGCCCTGTACAATCCCGAGGATTACAATATTTCAAAAAGTGCCGACGGCTCATTTTCTGTGCATATCGAGCCGGAACTCGTGTTTGTGCATCAGCTTGACACAGCCGAGCCTGTCCCGCTTCACGAATCTGAGTTGTATAGAAGATGGTCGGAAATCCCATAACATTTAGGGCTGCAACATTGCAGCCCTAAATGTGATTTTCCACGGATATAAACCGAAATATTGTGAGAATTATGAATAATTACTGATAAAAGCGTAACTTTACAAAAAATATAAACCATCAATTTATTTAATCCGTGATTAAATAAATTGAATAAATACAATTCAATATGTACAACAACAGCAACAACCAGCTAAACCTGACCCCCAGGCTAATAAAAGGAGCGATATGGGGAGTCGCGGGAATCGTAGTATTGATAGTGGCAATGGCGTTCATACGTCCTTGGTACAACGTATGGTGCCAGGAAATGGAGGGTAAAGCCGAATTCGCAAAGGCGGAACAGAACCGCAAGATCAAGATTGAAGAGGCAAAGGCTAATCTTGAAGCTGAGAAGCTGAACGCCCAGGCTGAAATCGAACGCGCCAAGGGAGCCGCCGAGGCTATCCGTATCGAGAATGGCAGCATTACGCCGACATATATACAGTATCTTTGGGTACGTCAGCAATCTGACCTCAGCGACAAGACTGTCATATATGTACCTACAGAAACCAATCTTCCGATACTTGAATCTACCAGAGCATTGCAAAACAAAGAATAACTTGCGGTACATTATTTCGCGATAAGAGATTTTTTATGAAACATCATTACACAGGCTTGACCGATGCAGAAGTGTCGGAGAGCCGCAGAAAGAATGGCGTCAATCTTCTGACACCTCCGGAAAAGGATTCGCTGTTGAAACGATTCTTTGAAAAGTTCGGCGACCCGCTGATTATAATACTGCTTATTGCAGGTGCATTGTCAATAGGCATTTCCTGCTATGAATATTTCAGCCTTGGTCAGGGTGGCGGGGTATTCTTCGAACCAGTCGGTATCTTCATTGCTATTCTCCTTGCCACCGGTCTCGCATTTGTTTTTGAACTGAAAGCCGACAAGGAGTTCGCGTTGCTCAATCAGGTAAACGATGACGAGCCTGTGCAGGTGATCCGCAACGGCAACGCCATACAGATTGCAAAGAAGGATGTGGTTGTCGGCGACATTGTTATCCTTAATACAGGTGAGGAAGTCCCTGCCGATGGCGAGCTGCTTGAAGCCGTAATGCTCAATATCGACGAGTCAACCCTTACCGGAGAACCTATCTGCCACAAGACGACTGATCCCGCCGAGTTTGACAAGGATGCCACCTTCCCGAGCAACCACGCCATGCGTGGCACAAAGATTATGGAGGGTCACGGCGTCATGCGGGTGCTCGCAGTAGGTGACAAGACCGAAAACGGCAAAGTATTTGAAGCCGCCCAGATTGACGACAGCGTCAAGACTCCGCTCAACGAGCAACTTGACGGTCTTGGAGATCTTATTACCAAAATCTCCTACGGCTTTGCCGCTGCCATCATCGTCGGGCGTGTCGTGATGTACTTCATCAACGTACCTGAATTTGAATGGGTATCGTTCCTGGCTTTCTTCCTCCAGACACTGATGGTGGCTGTCACACTCGTGGTTGTCGCCGTTCCCGAAGGTCTGCCTATGGCTGTGACCCTTTCACTCGCGTACTCTATGCGCCGTATGCTCAAGACCAATAATCTTGTGCGCAAGATGCACGCCTGTGAGACAATGGGCGCCACAACCGTTATCTGTACCGACAAGACCGGCACACTGACACAGAACCAGATGCAGGTGGCTGATGAGAAGTTCTTCGGTAATCCTTCCGATGATGTGCTCATCGAAGGTATCGCAGTCAACTCTACAGCCCAGCTCGACCTTTCGGGCGACAAACCTCAGGTGCTTGGCAACCCGACGGAGGGTGCCCTCCTCCTTTGGCTCCGGAAGAGAGGTGTCAACTATCTCGATGTTAAGGATAAGGCTCAGCGCATTGAGGAACTTCCCTTCTCAACCGAGCGCAAGTATATGGCTACTGTCGTCAAGTCCGCTACAGGCAAGACAATTCTCTATGTGAAGGGTGCTCCCGAAATTATCTTCGGTATGTGCAAGGACACTGCCGGAGTGACCAGACAGGAGATAGATGCACAGCTTCTCGCTTATCAGAATCAGGCTATGCGTACCCTCGGTTTCGCATATCAGGAACTAAATGATGGAGACAAGACCATTGAAAACAGCAAGGTCGTTGCCGAGAACCTGACATTCCTCGGAATTGTCGCGATATCCGACCCTGTCCGTGCGGATGTGCCGGATGCAGTCCGCGAGGTGATTGAGGCAGGAATAAAAGTTAAGATTGTAACCGGCGACACTCCCGGAACCGCTAAAGAGATCGGTCGTCAGATTGGTCTATGGAGTGACGCTACCGATGGCGACCGCAATATCATCACTGGCACTGAGTTTGCTGAACTCTCCGACAAGCAGCTCAAAGAGCGTGTAGGCGATCTTAAAATTATCGCCCGTGCCCGTCCGATGGACAAGAAGCGACTCGTAGAGGCACTTCAGGCAAACAATGAGGTTGTTGCCGTAACCGGCGACGGTACCAACGACGCTCCCGCACTGAAGACCGCACATGTTGGTCTTTCGATGGGTGACGGAACATCGGTTGCCAAGGAAGCATCCGACATCACTATCATCGACAACTCGTTCTCTTCAATCGGTCGTGCCGTGATGTGGGGTCGCTCGCTCTTCCAGAACATTCAGCGTTTTATCCTCTTCCAGATGACTGTGAATGTGGCAGCCTGCTTCATCGTTCTTTTCGGAGCCTTCATGGGTATGCAGTCTCCTCTGACCGTAACCCAAATGCTTTGGGTAAACCTTATCATGGATACCTTCGCGGCCATGGCTCTTGCATCTCTGCCCCCTTCGCAGTCCGTAATGAAAGAGAAACCACGCTCGCGTGAGGCATTTATCATCAACCGCCCGATGTGGAAATCAATCGTCGGTGTAGGAGGTGTCTTCTTCCTCCTGCTTCTCGGAATTCTATATTACTTCGAACACACCGACATCACCTGTCTCACTGAGGTCGGCAAGGTAGCAATGGGTGCCAATACCGGACTCAGCGGATATGAGCTGTCGCTCTTCTTCACAATCTTCGTGATGCTTCAGTTCTGGAACATGTTCAATGCCCGCGCGTTCGAGACAGGACGCTCCGCATTCCACTTCAAAGGTTGCGGAGGCTTCGGACTCATCGCCCTGGTAATCCTGTTTGGTCAGGTGCTGATTGTCAGCATAGGCGGCGACTTCTTCAACGTAGAGCCGCTCAAATTCATCGACTGGCTGATCATCATCGGCAGCACATCACTTGTGCTATGGATCGGCGAGCTCATGCGCCTGTTCAAGAAATAATTTAATTTAGCTTTCCTTAAAATTTCGCGGTCGTAGGGACGGTGAAATTTTAAGGAAAGCGCTAAAACTGTCCAATGTCCCGGCAATCAACCTGACAGTTCATTTTGAATCATGGACATTGGCTGTGGTAGTGTTCACTCCGGGCACATATCCGTTGGAATCTACATTGGAAAATCCACGGGGAGCATCGACCATTGACATCCGGTCTTGACCACATAGGATATGGCGTTGTTGATTGCTTTCGGTTTGTATTTTCTCAGTTTTGACAATGCTCCGCCAAGGTTTGCCTTCAACAATATGGTCTGAACCGGAGTCAGATCAGTGGAGTATCCGGCTGAAGAACTGTTGTTATGTTTCAAATCCTTTTTTAGTATTTTTTAATCGAATAGCATGCCTGAAATCAGGGCTACCTGCCAATCTGTTAAAAACTGTATGACGACAACATCCTGTAAATGCGATAAGAATTTACCTCCGTCTCGCTGCGTTTACATTTTTTGTTGGAAGCGGTCTAAATTCATTTGTTCAAATCGAAAATAGAATTATTTTGTCGACCTTAGCATACGGAATCTTGTATAAACCGTTGTGTTATTATAACTTTGTATTCTAAATCAGAATCTGATATGGCAATGACAATCAACTCATCACCTGTATTGACAGGTGAATCAGCAAAAGCATTTTATGAAGAAGCTGAACGAAACGGGAAGCTCCCGACTCCACGTTTGTCGCCTGAAAGGGAAGCGCAGTTAAGAGAGTACGACCGCAAGTGTCGGGAGTTTTATCATCAGTTATTTGGCAAACGCAATGGCTGAGAGTTCGTTATTTGAGTTGGCTTCAGAAGCAATAAGAATGCCGTTTACACAGGAGGTGGCTTCTTTCTGCGAGCCAATCAGCTGTGATGACCCCGACCTCGATGACTTCTTCAACAACACGGCGTTGTTCTACGACACTGAGATGTTGGGTAAAACATACGTATGGGTGGAGAAATCCAATCCTCGTAACATCATGGGAATGATTACCCTTGCAAACGACAGCGTAAAATTGAAGCTTATAGCAAAATCGGCACTCAACAGATTACAACGTGGTGTAAGCAATAACAAACGAGGTCTGAATTATCCTGCTGTTCTCATCGGTCGCCTTGGCGTGTCATCGCAATTCCGTGGCAAAGGGAGGAACATAGGTAGCCAGATACTTGATTATATTAAAGGTTGGTTTCGTTCAGAAGACAATAAAACCGGATGCCGTTTTATTGTCGTTGACGCTTACAACAACGAAAAGACCTTGCATTTTTATGAAAAAAATGGGTTCAAGCCTCTGTATAAAACCGAGCAAGAGGAACGCGCATTTTTGGAATTAAAACCTGAGGAACCGTTGGAAACCCGCTTTATGTTCTTCGACCTGAAACTCAAATGATGAATATCTCTACCGACGATTTCTTCATTCCCGATAATGAGGTCAAGCTTCCTGAAGAACTTGACTATAGCCGTGTGTCGGAAAAACACGAAACACATGTGCATTATTGAATATTGAGAAATGCCTTCGATTTATTGTATTGCTTACTATGAAATTGCGATTTTTATTAGACCCAACAAAATCTGCGACCACTGAGTTTACATTTTTTGTTGGAAGCGATCTTAGTCGACCATAAAATAGAAAAATATTTCATTTTTGAACAATTTTGATTCATTTTAAGATATTATCAGCATTGCTCGCATAAATCAGAATAAAATCCGTTATTAAATCGTAAGGCGGTTTACGCCTTTACAACACAGTCAAAAAACAAACCATAAACGCTTAATACTGATCTATAAATGAACAGATTTCTACTATCCGCCCTCATCGGCGGGGCAGCAGTCTCCGCGTCCGCGCAGTCATTCACGGAATGGCAGAATCCGGAAGTGAACGCTGTCAACAGGTCTCCTATGAGATCCGCGAACTTCGCCTACCGTAAAGGCGAAGCGGCTCTAACAGGACAAGACCAAAAGCAGTCATCCAACTATCTGAGCCTTAACGGCACATGGAAATTCAATTGGGTCAACGACGCATCTTCCAGACCTACAGGCTTCTGGAAAAAGGATTTCAACGACAGCGGATGGGACAACATCCAGGTTCCCGGTGTCTGGGAACTCAACGGATATGGAAGCCCGGTATATGTCAACAATCATTATCCTTGGAGAAATACATTTGAAAGCAAACCGCCGATCGTCCCCACTGAAGACAATAATGTCGGGACATACCGCCGGGAAATAAAAGTGCCCGCAGACTGGAAAGGGAAAGAGATTTTCGCACATTTCGGTTCTGTCACATCCAACATGTATCTGTGGGTAAACGGCAAATATGTAGGCTACAGTGAAGACAGCAAGCTTGAGGCTGAATTCGACCTTACCCCTTACCTTATCCCCGGCAAGGAGAACCTGATCTGTTTTCAGGTATTCCGCTGGTGCGACGGCTCGTATCTTGAAGATCAGGACTTTTTCCGTTATAGCGGCGTAGGTCGCGACTGTTATCTGTATGCCCGCGACAAGAAACGTATCGCCGACGTAAGGGTGACTCCGGATCTTGAAAACAATTATACTGACGGCGTGCTCAACATCGATCTTACATTGACGGGAAACGCTCCTGTGAAACTTACCCTTACCGATGCTGACGGTAAAAAAGTGGCATCCGCCACTGCTTCCAAGAGCGGAAAAACCGTAATGAAGGTAAATAACCCTGAGAAATGGTCGGCGGAGACACCGTATCTGTATACTCTGACTGCATCTATGCAGGGTAATGATGAAATCATACCCGTAAACGTCGGCTTTAGAAAAATCGAGCTCACTGACGGACAGATTCTTGTAAATGGTAAACCTGTGCTTTTCAAAGGGGCGGACCGTCATGAACTGGATCCCGACGGCGGATATGTAGTGTCGCCGGAACGCATGCTTCAGGATGTACAGCTCATGAAAAAGCTGAATATTAACGCTGTGAGGACATGCCATTATCCGGACGACAAGCTATGGTATGACCTCTGCGACAAATACGGTCTCTATGTCGTGGCGGAAGCCAACATCGAAAGCCACGGAATGGGATATGGCGACAAGACTCTTGCCAAAGACCCCAAATACGCGAAAGCCCACATGGAACGTAACGAGCGTAACGTGCAAAGGAATTTCAATCATCCTTCAATCATTTTCTGGAGTCTTGGAAATGAGGCGGGGTATGGTCCGAACTTCGAAGATGCCTATGAATGGGTGAAAAAAGAAGATCCAAGCCGCGCCGTACAATATGAGCAGGCAGGGATACACAAAATGACCGACATCTTCTGCCCAATGTACTACGGATACGAAGGTATGGAGAAATATGCAAAAGAGAAACCCTCCTCCAAACCGCTCATCCAATGTGAATATGCACATGCCATGGGCAACTCTATGGGCGGGTTCAAAGAATATTGGGACCTCATCCGCAAATACCCCAACCTGCAGGGAGGTTTCATATGGGACTTCGTTGACCAGGCTGTACGCACCAAAGGTAAAGACGGCGTCGAGATATTCGCATACGGCGGAGACTTCAACCGTTATGATCCCTCCGACGGCAATTTCTGTGTCAACGGTCTGGTAAGCCCGGACAGGGTGCCAAACCCGCATGCTGACGAGGTGACTTATTATTATCAGAACATATGGACAACTCCCGTCAGCCTCACCGACGGAAAAGTGAAGGTATACAACGAGAATTTCTTCCGCGACCTTTCAGATGTGTCGCTCGAATGGGTGCTTCTCAACAATGGTGTGCCTGTAAGAGACGGAAGCATCGACAATATAAACGTACAGCCCGGCGCCACTGCGGAAGTGACCATCCCCTTTGGCAAAATCAGCGACCACGGGGAATGGATTCTCAATGTATATTACAATCTCAAGAATAAAGACGGTCTTCTTCCCGCAGGCCATACCGTGGCTAAAGAGCAATTCATACTCAACGATGCCGCGACAGCAGAAATGGATATCACAACACCGTCCCTGCCCAATGTAGCCACACCTCTTCCCGTTATCATCGACAATCATGCGTTCTTCATGATTGTAAAAGGTCAGGATTTCAATATCGAATTTGACCGCAACACCGGATACATGTGCAAATATGAGGTAAAAGGCACAGAAATGCTGACCGAGGGCGGTCTCCTTACCCCTAATTTCTGGAGAGCCCCGACCGACAACGATTACGGAGCCAATCTCCAGAAAAAATATGCGGCATGGAAAAATCCTGAGATCAAACTCGAATCCTTGAAGTCTGAAATGGAGGGTGACCTTGCCGTGGTGACGGCTGAATATTCAATGCCTACAGTAAAAGCATCGCTCCGCCTCACATATGCCATCAATGGGGAAGGCACGGTGAAAGTGACTGAAGCGCTCTCTGCAGACAAGAATGCCGAAGTGTCAGGAATGTTCCGTTTCGGTATGCAGATGCAGATGCCTGAATCGTTCAGCAGCATCGAGTTTTATGGAAGAGGTCCGATTGAAAATTATTCTGACCGTAATCATTCCACTCTCATAGGAATCTACAACCAGAAAGTGGCTGACCAGTTCTATCCGTATATCCGTCCGCAGGAGACAGGGACAAAAACTGACATCCGCTATTGGAAACAGCTCGACAATGCAGGAAACGGACTTGAGTTTTTCGCTGAGAATCCATTCTCCGCATCGGCTCTCAACTACTCTATAGAAAGCCTTGACGGAGGCAAATTCAAGGCAAATACCCATTCGCCCGAAGTAAGCAAAGTGGATTATACCAATGTCCTGATCGACAAAGCTCAGATCGGACTCGGATGCGTCAACAGCTGGGGGGCACTTCCCCTGAAGGAGTATCTCCTGCCTTACGGTGACTATTCTTTCACATTCGTGATGAAGCCGGTATTCCATCAGTTGCACAACTGATATATCCCGGAGATTACATATTTCAAGATCAACCGCTGTATCTCACCCGGATACAGCGGTTGATCTTGTTTTACGCATGAAGTCTGCCGGCGGGATGTAATGAACCTGACATGAAATTTAACCGTTGAATAAATAAAGAGTACACGAAACCCGCATCCCCGTGAGTTTCGCCAAGCCATAGCGGCGTATGGCTTGTATTATTATGCATAAATTAAGATGATATTTACTTTTGACTTATGTTAATTTTTTCGAGTCATTTTTTAGATTGAGTGATAGAGTTATGGGATTCCATAATGACTGAGCGAAAGCTTAAAATTGACCGGAAAGAGCTATAAAAATGTCATTAAGTAAAAAGTAAACATACTCTAAATCAGTCCTAAATTATTCAAACGCTATGAACATGTTTTGTTATCAATGTCAGGAGACCGCACACGGCAAAGGATGTGTGATACAAGGTGTATGCGGCAAGAAAGCCGACACTTCCGCCAGAATGGATCTCCTGCTCTATGCGGTGCGCGGAATCGCCATTGTCAACCGCGCGCTAAGAGAAAAAAGGAATCCCTCGGCAGAAGCGTCACATTTTATCATCGATGCCCTTTTCACTACAATCACTAATGCAAACTTTGACAATCCTATGCTCGACGGATATGTCAGACATGCCTTTGAAGTAAAAAATATTCTTTGCGGAGAGGCAAAGAAGGAAGGCATCAGTCTTCCTGACCTTCCGGAAGTCGAATTTCAGGCATCTCCCGGGGATTATGAAAAGTTTGAACCTTTGACAGGTGTTCTGGCTGAAGAAAACGAAGACATCCGCGGTCTTAAACAACTTGCCGTATATGGATGTAAAGGAATGGCGGCATATGCGAGACACGCTCTCAATCTCGGACTGGAAAGCGAAGACGTCTATACCGTAATAGAGAACGCTCTCGCGGAAATCAGCAGACCTGACATCAGCACTGAAGAACTTTTCTCTCTTGTGCTTGGTGTCGGTGAGGGCGGTGTAAAGGCTATGGCTCTTCTGGACAAGGCAAACACATCGACATACGGAAACCCTGAAATCACCGAAGTTGATCTCGGTGTCAGAAATCGTCCGGGGATTCTTGTCAGCGGTCATGACCTCAAGGATTTGGAGGAGCTGCTCATCCAATCCGAAGGCAAGGGTGTGGACATCTACACCCATTCCGAGATGCTCCCCGCGCAAAGTTATCCTTTTTTCAAAAAATACCCACATTTCGCAGGAAACTATGGCAATGCCTGGTGGGAACAGACAAAAGAGTTTGAGAAATTCAACGGAACTTTTCTGTTTACTTCCAACTGCATTGTTCCTCCCCGCCCGGCAAATACATATACAGACCGTATATATACCACCGGTGTGGTCGGTATGCCTGGCACACATTATATCCCCGTCGGCAAAGACGGGAAAAAGGATTTCTCGGAAATCATACATCATGCCCTGCAATGTCCTCCTCCCGAACCGATAGAAACGGGAAAAATAACAACAGGATTCGCACACCATCAGGTGATGCAACTTGCGCCCAAAGTGATCGATCTCATAAAACGTGGTAAAATCCGAAAGTTTGTGGTGATGGCGGGATGCGACGGACGTATGCCTTCCCGTAATTACTATACGGAATTTGCAAAAAAACTGCCTGACGACTGCGTGATCTTGACGGCAGGATGTGCTAAATACCGCTACAACAAGCTTCCTCTCGGAGATATCGAAGGCGTTCCTCGCGTGCTTGACGCCGGTCAATGCAACGACTCTTATTCCCTCATCCTCATAGCCATGGCGCTTAAGGACGCATTCGGACTAAAAAATATCAATGACCTTCCGATAGTTTACAATATAGCCTGGTATGAACAGAAAGCTGTCATTGTGCTCCTTGCCCTTCTCAGCCTTGGAATCAGGAATATACATTCCGGACCCACCCTGCCCGCTTTCTTTACTCCCGAAATTCTCAAGGTACTGAAAGAGAAATTCAATATCGGAACTATTTCCAACGTGGATGAAGATATTGAATCAATGTTGAAATAGCTTGACCGGATTAGGGGTGTATCCGGATTTTGTGACTGCCCCTATCTTTCCGAAACAAATTATCAATCAGAAATAAACTGCGGCATCCTTCTGACAGATGCCGCAGTTTGTTTATATGGAAAAGTATCTCATCCGGCGTCTTACCTAACTCTCCCTGTTTTGAAGTTTCTTTTTTATCGTAAAAAGACAATATATAGACGCGACAGCTGTAAAAAAGCTCATCAGTGCAAATGCAACCTTAGAATCTGAAATCAGAGATGACACGAAACATCCTGTTGCAAGCACGACGCACGCCATGCCATGTATCGCCGTTTTCCTGTCGATTCTATAACCGTATGCCCTGCGATTGACAATGATATATATAATGAACGTCAGAATGTTGTCTGCAACAAATGCGTACCCAAGACCTATGAAGCCGTAAAAATGATAAAAAAACATTAATCCACCCACATATAGCACATTCCCAATGACAGCCTCCAGCCAGAAGAAGAGCCGACGATTGTTCTTGGCAAACGCTATATAACCCATAGGATAGTGCAATGCCTTGAACATAACCCCAAGACCCATCCAGCGCATCAATGGCAGAATCTCTGAAAATGAATCCGTAAGCAACAATCGGATGATAAGCGGGGCTGTAATGATCACCACACACGCCACAGGTGCCATAACTATCGCGACTATCTCCATCTGACGGTTGACAATCTTATACATCTCCAGCCTATTATGGATATTTGCGGCAAGACGCGGGAAATAATCAAGCGACATGGCGGTAAAAACCATGCCGGCATATTGGTTGGTAAGGCTGTTGGCTGCCTGATAAAAACCGACAGTCTCAAGGGTTGAGGCATATCGGAGATAGATGTTGATACCGTAGCCGCACGCCGCCCCTATCAGATCTCCGGCAAGCAATATCATACCCAGTCCCACAAGCTTTTTGATCAAAGGAAGATTATCTCTCAGCCTCACAGACAAATGTGCCGCCGCAGAACACTTTCTGCAGCCATATGAGTAGAAAACATATGTGGATAACGAAAGTATGACTATCGACGGTACTATTCCTTTTTCTCCAAAGAAATAATAAAGCGGCACTCCGGCACATAATCCTGCGAGCGCCCCCACCAGAGTGGACCCGGCTACTCTTTTTACCTCATGAAGACCTTGCAAAACTGACAATTTACCGGATCCCGCCACAGAGAGATAGATCGCGACAGAAAGCAACATGAACTGCCAGGCATAACTGTCGGTCCCGAAAGAAAGCTGACTGAGCAATCCGGAAAAAAGCGCACACGCCAGACATCCCGCCAAAGCGGTGATATGGATAAGGCGTCTGACTACACCTAACAATACCGGAAGCCCCGTCTCATCATCGCGACGCTCCGCGACCTCCCTCACGATAGCCAGATTCAGACCAAGCGATGATGCCCTGGAAATTGTATTTGACGATGTGGTAAATATTGAAGACACTCCCATCCCCTCCGGACCCAGAAACATCGCCACAAATTTGCCCCTCACAAGATTGATAAGGATCTGGAAAACCTGCACTCCGCCGAAAACGGATATCCCTTTCAGAATACTGCGATAGCTGTTGTCTTTCGATAAGTCCGTCATACAAACCTCAGGATTAAAGACGCAGGATACAGACCTGCCCTGAACAAGTGATAATATTTCCAGCCGCCACTTTTTTTGACCGATCTCCAGTCTATCGACTCATATACCCGGCGGATAATCGATTCCACCTCCTGTCGCTTGCTTCGGTCAAGGTTGCGGCGATGACGGTTGAAATATCTCACCGCATCTATCATCCCACAGAATTTTTGCAACTCCATGAGCCTGTATTCCTCTGATCCCTCTCCAAAATTTGATCTGATAAGACATGAGAGCATCTCATTACATTTCAAAATATCAAACCGTCTGCAAGATATGGATCTGGTGACTGAGGACGGGTTTCTCCGATAATTATATGCAGCCCCGCTTATCCTGACTGCCGGAGCTGAGATCAGAAGCAACCTTGTAAGATATTCATCCACATTCATGACAGAGGGATCTGTGACCATTTCCATACATCTGAGATATAGATCCCTGTCTATAATCCCGCCGTTGGCTCCTATCTTCCATCCGTTCAATGTCCGGGCAACAAGATCCACACCTCTGTAAACCACCGTATGATCAAAACTTTCAACAGGAAGAAGACGGTCTTTGATATTTCCGCATAGGTCCATATCATACATGAAAGGATAGACTATGTCACAACCCGACCGGTCTTTGACACACAGCAGTTTTTCAAGATAACGCTCCTCTATCGTGTCGTCTGCGTCAAGCGGAGCCACAAGATTCCCCCGGCTTGATTCCACAGCCAATTTCCGGGGAGGAAACGCGTTTCCGGAATTATGCGTCATCTTCAGAACCCTTATCCTTGTGTCGGAACATGCGAAAGACCGCGCGATATCCGCAGTATTATCGGATGAGCAGTCATCCACTATCACCAGTTCCCAGTCAGAAACGGTCTGCCCTATCACGGAATTTATGGCGTCTGCTATATATGCTGACGCATTGTACGCAGGCATTACAAACGACACCGACGGGATCTTTGAAAGCTGAGTATCCATTAGCTCATGTTTGTTCCGATTCCTTGATTATAAGCAGAGCGTCGCCCGCCAGCAACCGACGTGTGCCGTTCGGCACGATATATTTTCCATTGCGCCTTATCATCATCACAAGCGATCCTTCCGGCAATTGCATGTCCTTAAGCGTATTACCCTTTTTGAGATCGGAATCCTTCAGAACCAATGTCTGCAATGTCGCCGGATGCTCGTCAGCAAGATCCACTCCGAAATCTTCTTTATCCATAGGAGTGTCGGCAATAAGCTTCAGCCTCTTTGCAGAAGATATGACCGTGGTGCCCTGTACAACTAATGAAAGAATTGTGACAAAGAATACTATGTTGAAAATCTGTGAGGCGCCATCGATTCCCGCCACCACCGGATAGGTGGCAAAAATGATCGGCACAGCCCCGCGGAGCCCGACCCACGATACAAAAAACTTTGACCTAATGCCTATCTTACGAAATGGCGCAAGACACAGGAAGACACTGAGAGGACGACCCACAAGTATCATGAACACTCCTATAAGAAGGGATACCGCCACAACCGACAGCATCTCATGTGGATTGACAAGAAGACCGAGCATTATAAATACTATTATTTGGGCAAGCCATGTGACGCCATCCATAAATTTCAAAACGCTTTTCTGGAAAGGCACCTTTGAATTGCCAAATATTATGCCGCAGACATATACAGCGAGGTAGCCGTTGCCTTCCATAAAGGTAGTGGCTGTAAATGTCAGGAACACAGTAGCCGTCACAAGTATGGAAATCATTGCCGTCGATTGTCCCGCATCTTCACCTCCCGCACTGTCGCCAATTTTCCTATATAACCCCGCAAGCTTCACTCCCAGAAATCCGAACGCGAATCCTGCGGCTCCTCCCACACCAAACTGCAAAAGAAGCTGCAAAAGGATTCCTGACACAGTAAGATCTTCGCCGGAACCGCAAGCTCCTATGAGGAGTATCGTCAGCATATATGCCATAGGATCATTGGATCCGCTCTCAAGTTCAAGCATAGGCCGCAGATTCTGACGCAGCCCCACATTCTTTGAACCAAGTATGCCGAATACCGATGCAGAATCTGTAGACGACATCGTAGACGCGAGAAGCAACGACGGGAGCAGGGCGAAGTGTATATTCGTCCACTCCATTCCGGAGAGCC
Source organism: uncultured Porphyromonadaceae bacterium (assembly GCA_947174235.1). Classification (GTDB taxonomy): domain Bacteria; phylum Bacteroidota; class Bacteroidia; order Bacteroidales; family Muribaculaceae; genus Lepagella. The sequence goes on from CAMWID010000025.1 coordinate 22,684, forward strand.
AGAATATAAAAAATCCTGTCAATGCGGCAGTGGTCAACACGCCGACAGTAGAAAGCGCCAGACCGGGAGCTATCACCGGCCGGATCGCTTTCACACTGGTGGAAGCGCCGCCCGTGAACAAGATCACGCACAACGCCACCATTCCAATAAACTGTGCGGTATGCATGCTGTTGAACTGTATTCCAAGACCGTCAGTACCGAACAGCATACCGACAAGAAGGAATATAAGAAGCAACGGCAATCCCGTGCGATAGCTTGACTTCCCTATCAGCACTCCGGCGATAAGCAATATGGAACTGACCAGAAGTATGTTTTCTCCGCTTATTGTCATAATTAAGGGGTGATAATAAGTTGTCTATACTTTTCCCTTTTCAAGATTTAATCAGATTATCAGACGATTCTTATTTTCTCATATCGGAAGAGTCTTACGGCGAAGCCATGACTTTTCGTCATCCGAAAGATGATCCGCCAAGGTGTCATAAACCCTTTCGTGATAATCATTGAGCCATTTTATCTCTTTCTGAGTCATTTGGGTTTTGTCGATCAACCTGGTGTCTATATAACAAAGAGTTATTGTCTCAAACGAAAGGAAATCGCCGAACTGCGTGCTGATATCATCTTTCACCACAATCATGTTCTCGGTACGTATACCGTATTCCCCTGCACGATACATTGCAGGTTCGTCGCTCATTACCATTCCTGTTTCTATCTTTACAGGATTCTCTTCCATACGGATGCTTTGCGGACCCTCGTGCACGTTAAGGCAATGGCCTATTCCGTGGCAGGTGCCATGCAGATAATTGATTCCGGCATCCCAAAGGGCATGACGGGCATATGCGTCAAGAAGACATCCCCTGATCCCTTTGGGGAATCTTGCCATGGCAATCCCTATCGTTCCTCTCAGGGCTGCTGTGAAATCCGACCTCATCTGCCCCGTCGGCTCCGCCAACAACGGTATCGTACGGGTGATGTCTGTGGTTCCGTCAAGATATTGTCCTCCGGAATCGATCAGATAAAGTGAATCAGGCAGCAATTCCGTATCAGTCTCCGGAGATGGAGAATAATGCACCACCGCGCCATGCGGACCATAACTTGATATTGGAGCGAAACTCTCGGAAAGGAAAAGCGGCTGCTCGGCACGGAATGATTTCAGTTTTGCGGCGGCTCCCAGTTCCGTAATCCTCTCCCCTTTCTCCATAGACTCTTCAAGCCACTTGAAAAATTTTGTCATGGCGATCCCGTCTTTCAACACCGCGCTGCGGAATCCCTGAAGTTCCGTTTCATTCTTTATGCTTTTAAGGATGTTGGCAGGGGAAAGTCCGGGTATTATCTCTGATCCGGCAGGCAACGCCTCACCGATTCCCGCATTTGTGCGTGCGACATCAAGTAAAAAACGGCTATTTCCCGGCAGTCTTTTCAGAGTTTCCTGCAAAGCTCCGTATGGAAGTATCTCCACGCTGTCATCATCAAGACGCTTCTTAAGATCGGCTGTAAGTTTTTCGTCATCCATAAAGAGAACTGCCTTCTCTTTTCCTATCAGGGCATACCCTACGGCAACAGGATTATAAGCAACATCTTCCCCTCTGAGATTGAATGTCCATGCAACTTCATCAAGCGCGGAAAGAACTGTATAATCAGCCCCGGATGCGGAAAGCATATTCCTGATTTCGTTTATTTTTTCCGGGGTGGATTTACCTGCGTGCCGCAGAGGCATCTCAAAAGCCTTACCTGAAGGTAAGCCAGGTCGTGTATTCCATACTTTATCTGCAATCGCCTTACCTCCGTCTGTCTTGATCCCATATTCCTTAAGATCGGATGCAAGAGAATCCGCAGATTTGATGCTATATGTGAGTGCATTGTAACCCACAACATTACCCGGGACCAATTCCTTACGCAAGAAATCAGTTATTGTAGGAGTGTCGGGGAGCATAAGACGGTAAAGATCGATCCCACTCCCCTCCAATTGCGCTTCCGCCTGAAGAAAATATCTTGAATCAGTCCAAAGACCGGCTTTGTCAGCCGTGATAACTACCGTTCCTGCCGATCCGGTGAATCCGGATATCCATTTACGATACTTCCAGCATGACGCCGGATATTCACTCATGTGTGGATCTTCTGTTGGAATTATATAGGCGTCAAGCCCTTCCGTCTTCATCTCTCTGCGGAATGCCGCGAGGCGTTCCGCCACTGTCAGTTCGGAGTGTTTCATGTCTTGCTGATTGAAATTTTTATCTTTTGCAAAAATAATCAAATTTCCGCAGAATCCGGCAAACCACCCACAAAATCCTGACAAATCCCCGACATATTAAAAGCATGTATCAACCCGCAAATATTCTGAATATATCAACAGCAATTATAACCAAACATTGTTTCATCGTTATTAAACGTTTACTAATAATTCTTCTTAAAACAGCTACATATAGAAAAAGTCGCCGATTCACATCGGCGACTCCTTGTTTTTTATAACTAACCTAACATCATGAAACGATTTTCTGTATATAGAACATCACAAAATATGAAATGGTTCACAGTAGCCATGTTTTTATGTCTTTTGATAAAATTGACCCAATAAAGTGACGGAGGACATCGGACTAAAAATAAAAAAAGCCGCCGATTCACATCGGCGGCTCCCTGATTTTTATAACTAACCTAACATCATGAAACGATTTTCTGTATATAGAACATCACAAAACCTGAAATGGTTCACAGTATCCGTATTTTTTATGTCTTTTGATAAAATTAACCCCATAAGGGCGGACATCGGACTAAAAATAAAAAAAGCCGCCGATTCACATCGACAGCTACTTGTTTTTTATAACTAACCTAACATCATGAAACGATTTTCTGTTTATAAAACATCACAAAACCTGAAATGGTTCATAGTATCCGTATTTTTAAAGTATGTTTACTTTTGACTTATGTTAAGATTTAGAGAATATTTTCAAGTCAATTTTTAGATTTTGTGAAAGAGTTATGGGGTTCCATAATGACTGAACAAAAGCTTAAAATTGGTTGAAAAGAGCTATAAAGATTTCATAAAGTTAAAAGTAAACATACTCTTATGTCTTTTGATAAAATTGACCCCATAAGATGAAGGCGGACAGCGGACTTCAAATAAAAAAGTCGCCGATTCACATCGGCGACTCCCTGATTTTTATAACTAACCTAACATCATGAAACGATTTCTGATATTATAACGCAACCAACCGATGAACAGTTCATAAGCTATCCGAAAAAACGGGGGATCATATCCGGGATTGTCCAATATCAATCATATCAAATCACCGGTCATATGAGTTTTTCAAACGCTTTGCGGGAGCCTCTTTCATAGACAACTTCCCCGCAATACTCAAAACCACATTTCCCAATCAGACGCAACATTGCAAAATTGTCGAAATTTGTGTCTACACGGAAACTGCCTATTCCTTTTTCTGCGGCATAAAATTCAACAGCCTTCATGAAGCGCGCCCCGACGCCATTGCCCTGGGCGTGTTGAGACACGGCAATTCTATGAACTACCACATATTCCTGATCCGACAGCCATTCTCCCTCAAGCCGGTCATATGCAGGTTCTCCGTCAAACACAACGGCGCCATATGCCACCACCTCTCCTCGTGTTTCCAAAACAAATGCCACATCTCTTGCCATGTCGGCGACCACATGCACAACGTTAGGATAATTCTCATCCCACTGTTGCTTTCCTTCCGCCAACATCCGCGACACAGCGTCTTTTAATATTTTCTCCACCGCCGGAATATCTCCCGCGACAGCTTTCCGAAATATATATTTATCTTGACTCATATTTGAATTGCAAAAATAACAAAAAAAGCGGGATGCCACAATATTTGCCCCCACGAACAAGTCTTTTGATAAGACAATAGATTCCAAACGGATTCCCGATGTATCTCTCCACAAAGATCCTGCCGAACTATCACAAAGTAAGGACAACTCTTTGGCAAGTTCGAATGTTTTTAATTAACAACCAAGAAAATAAAAATCTATAAATTATGACAGGATTAAAGAATATAGGTATGACACGCAAGATACGTTCCTTTGCCGTAGCTGTCACGATGGCGTCCGCCTCATGCCTTATGTTTTCCGGATGTTCTTCCACCGGACTAAATATGTCGTCACTTATGAGCGGCGCCTCAAAAGCCATTCAGGCTGCCACGGTATCAGATTCGGAAATACAAAACTATGTGCACGAATACATTACCTATTCAGACCAACAAAACAATATAGCGCCTGCATCGAGCGAATATTCCAAACGTCTCGCCAAACTTACCAACGGTCTGACTTCGGTGGATGGCGTCCCCCTGAATTTCAAAGTATACCTCACGAATGATGTAAACGCTTTTGCATGCGCGGATGGAAGCGTGAGGGTATATTCCGGTCTTATGGATCGTATGACAGATGATGAAGTGCTCGGAGTCATCGGACACGAAATCGGACATGTGGCGCACAAGGATACCAAAAACGCATTCAAACAGGCGTTGCTCAATTCCGCTATACTTGACGGAATCGCATCTACAGGCTCCACAGCGGCTGCATTGACACAGTCGCAGCTCGCTCAGTTAGGTTCAACTTTAATCAGCGCAAAATATTCACGCTCGCAGGAAAGCAACGCCGACGACTATGGATATGATTTTCTGAAAGCCAACGGTAAAAATCCATGGGCAATGGCTATGGCGTTCTCGAAACTTGAGTCTATGGAAGCGGCGGGACAGACTTCCGGCATGGCTCAGATGTTTTCATCTCATCCCGCCACCCCCGACCGTATTAAGCATATTGTCGAGAGATGCAACAAAGACAAAATCGCGCCTCCCAAAGGATGCAATCTTAAATAGCGGCAGTTACCAAAATTTTGGATCAAAACATATCACACCGGGGCAAGCGGAATCTCTAATACCGCTTGCCCCGCTTTCTTCCCGATACACGTCTGACACCCTTCCGAGCGAGTCCTTTAAACAAGGGACGAAAACTTTTGTAAAATTATTTTAATGAAGTTGTAACATTCCGGATGTTTTTAAGTCATATTTATAGAAGCAAGGCGACGGGATCGCCTTTCATCCCTATCGAGTCTGAGATCCGGACTTCCGGTCATGGGACATAGACGGGAACTAAGCGAATTATCTGACAGATGAACGAAACCCGGTTCAAAAATTGCGTGATGCCGCTACATAAAACTCTCTATACTTACGCGCTCACCATCCTTAAGGATGAGGGCGACGCACAAGACTGTATACAGGAGGCATTCACACGACTTTGGGAAAACCGGAATCGGCTTGAGAATGTCGATAACGTATCAGCATATGCCACTGTGACGGTAAGAAACATCGCCATCACTATGGCAAGCCGGGCAAAAGCAACATTCTCTTCTCTAAACGACGGACCTCCCGAGATCCCCGACACCGGGGCATCTCCGGCTAATTTCACAGAAAACCGCGACAATGTCCGACAGATAGCCCGACTGCTCCGCGACCTGCCCGACAATCAGAGGAAAGTTATTACCCTCAGCACAATGGCGGGAATGTCGACATCCGAAATAAAAGAAGCGACAGGACTTTCCGAAGACAACGTCAGAGTGCTCCTTTCAAGAGGAAGAAAGAAACTTCGTGAACTCTTCTCTAAAACATGACCTCTCACCTCTAAAACACAGACATATGACAGACAAAGAATTAAATACCGTCAGACATCTGACTGAAAAATTTTTCAACGCAACCCTTTCCGCCTCTGAGGAACAGGCTCTCTACAGTTATGCCGAAGAGCTTGCCGGAGATAATCCATCCTCCCTGACCTCTGATCCGCAGCTTCTAAATGACCTTGAATTGATCCGATCTCTCAAACGTCATTCAGAAGCTACGCTGGAGGCTCTTACTCTCCTCACTCCCCCTTCTCTTGAGACAACTCTGGAAAACCACATCTCCCGACTCGCAAGAACTGACAGAAAAAAATTCTTTTTCAAACGAGCGATTTCCCTCTCCTCAGCCGCCGCGATATTGGCGGCTGTCGCTACCATCGGATTCAAAGCTTATGACCAATCCGGCAATGAAAAACCGGTGGCACACACATACGCCACACTGTCTGCCCCTTTGAATGATCAGGAAATTAAAACTTCAGAAACAGAATCCCCCAACCTGAACACCCATTCCTTTAACGCGACTGAAAAGTCTCTGACTCACCCGGCAGCCAAAGCATCACATGCCCCCAAGACACGGCATGCACTTCCCTCAGAACCCTCTCTACAAACAGCGACAGCCGTACTTGCATCCGTGCAGGAAAAAATCATCCTGCCTGATTTTGCCGATCCGGAGATCAACATAATGCCTCTCATAGCCGCCGCGTCAATCGACCCCTCTTCGGTCGTTATGCAACCGCTCTCAACCATAAGCCAGACAGTATGCAACGTCTATGAATCGGTCGACGCCGTATCTATGTCTTTCGCAGGGATAAGCGATGCCCTTGACCTCGTAAATTCTTCCCTCGCCCTGGTGTCGCCATCTTCCATCGACTTATGAATTTCTATCAATCAACCAAATATAACAATAACCATTAAAATATGAATACGCTTATACGACTCATCTTCACGGTCTTGATCGGTATCTCCGCCATAACCGCGAACGCAGGAAATCCTAAAAAATATTTTGAGGATCTTTCTTCCAGTCCCAATTTTGATTACACATACATATCTCCGCTGATGCTGAAAGCAATGGGCGACCAATACCTGTCGCACGACAGATCCGGCGGTCTCCCTGTAAAGAGCAGTCAGATCTCCTATATAGAGACCGTCTACACAATTGGCGACGGCATGAACGAAAAACTATGGAAAGCAATAACTTCCATAAAAAAAGACAATAAACTGGAAACCCTCACGACGAAAAAGAAAGATTTCTACCGTTACGATGTGTTCGCCAAGCTTTCCGGCGATCAGAAATATTTCACAAATCTTCTTGTGATCACCCAAGACGGAGCCGAAAACGTCAGCGTTGTTTACATGGAGGGGAAAATACCTGTAAACACCCTGCAGACCTCTCTGGCGCAATAAAATCTACTTAAGCGCCTGACCGGGCGATGATAATATAAAGAGCATCGCCTCAATCAAAAACATGTTTTAACTGATGTTATTAAACTTTATGACTATCAATTTGTCTATATTAATAATGTCAGTTTTAATGGCATATTGCCATTATACCGATATGCCACCGGTTCAATCTACCGGTGTGACGGAAGGCGACATTCCGAACCGACATAAGACTTTTATACATATGAAAAAGCGAATAATACCATTTTTTATAAGCGGAATGGCGCTGTTGGCAGCCTGTTCGCACCAGAAACCCTCTTTAGAGATATCCCTGCCAGACAAATTCGAGGGACTGACTGTGGAGCTCATCAATTTTCTTGATTCCGCATCCATTTCTTCCGCCGTAGTGAAAGACGGGAAAGCGATACTCGGCAATCTCCCGGAAAAGCCGGTTTTCGCCTCTGTGCTGATCGACGGAAGAACACGGGCGTTCTATATTTCCGAAAGCGGCGAGGCATCTCTCACAGACTCGGTGACAACTGCATTCGGAACTCCGCTCAACGACAAATTCTCGACATTGCTTTCCAGACTTGATTCGATAGAAAACCTTGATGACGTGGAAGCATACGTAGACTTCGTTGAAAAAAGCTATAATGACAACAAAGACAATCCAATAGGATCATATTTTGGAATCGAATGGCTGAAATATGCCGACTACGACAAGATCGACAGTATTCTCTCAAAGGCTCCGGAAGCACTGCGAGAATCCCCTAAGACGAATTATTACAAGAATTTTGCGAAATTGCGAGCCGCCACAGCCCCCGGACAACCGTACATCGATTTTGAGGGTGAGACTCTGGATGGCGCGAACATTAATTTCTCTTCACTTGTTAAACCCGGTGTATACACCCTCGTTGACTTCTGGGCAAGCTGGTGTCCGTACTGCATCAAAGAGCTTCCGGACATCGCATCCCTATACGAGAAGTGGAAAGGAAATGGGCTTGAAATCGTAGGTGTGGCGGTAAGGGACACTCCCGACGATTCAAAAGCCGCAGTCAACAAGCATAACATAACCTGGCCGGTGATCCTTAACACTCAGAGAAAACCTTACGATATATATGGTTTCTCCGGAATCCCTCACCATATGCTGATAGGTCCTGACGGGAAAATAGTATCGCGGGATGAATCCATTTCCCAGATCGATGCCCGTCTGCAGGCAGCCAAGGATGCAGGTCCCAGATAATCTGTCTTTATGTTTAGGAAAGAAAAAAAGCAGTCTGCCGACTGCACGGCTCACTCTCTCAACCACATAATTGAAAACGCGATTAAAAGCAATTGGGAACTTCCCGCCCTGTCCGATATGGGAGGTGCCGGTTTCAAGTTCTCCGAAGTGGCTGAGAATATCGCCAGACTCCATATCCTATATCAGGCTGCCGGAATAAAGCAAGGCGACAAGATAGCGATTTGTGGCAAAAATTCCGCCCAATGGGCAATAGCGTTTATCAGCTGTCTCGCTTACGGCGCCGTGGCAGTGCCCATTCTTCACGAGTTCAAACCGGAAAATATCCATACCCTCGTCAATCACAGCGAAGCCAGACTCCTTTTCATAGACAAAGCAATCTTCGGCAATCTTGATGAAAAGGAACTGGGCAACCTCACCGGAGCCATATATCTTTCGGAAGAGGGTCTGGCTTTTTCAAGAAGCAAGAAGCTTTCGGAAGCAAGAAAGGAGATCAACAAGCTTTTCGGCAAAAAATATCCTGACTCGTTCTCCCGTAATGACGTGAGCTATTATAAAGATTCGCCGGAGGATCTCGCGGTCATCAACTATACTTCAGGATCCACAGGAACTCCCAAGGGGGTGATGCTCCCTTTCCGTAGCCTATGGAGCAATATCCGGTATTGTATAGACGACCTTAAATTCCTCAAACCCGGCGACGGTATGGTCAACATGCTCCCGCTCGGGCATCTATACGGAATGGTGATAGAAATGCTTCATCCTTTTGTAAAAGGTTGTCACTGTCATTTCCTTACCAAAGTGCCTTCTCCGAAAGTCCTGCTCGCGGCATTCGCGGAAGTACGTCCGAAACTCGTCATAACCGTCCCGCTCGTAATAGAAAAAATCATCCGGGCAAAAGTGTTTCCCAAAATTCATACCCCCCTGATGTCGTTCCTGCTCAAGGTGCCGCTCGTAAATGACAGGATCTACTCAAAGATAAAGGATTCTATTATAAATGCGTTTGGCGGTCAGGTGATTGAAATCATAATCGGCGGAGCGCCCCTCAACGCGGAGGTTGAGAAATTTCTCTGCCGTATCGGCTTCCCGCTCACGGTGGGATATGGCATGACCGAATGCGGTCCGCTGCTCACTTATGCCCCACCCTCCGCCACAAGACCACATACGGTGGGAAGGATAGTCGACAGGATGGAAATCAAGATTGATTCCCCCGATCCGGAAAAGATCCCCGGAAATATTCTTGTCAAAGGTGCCAATGTGATGCAGGGATATTATAAAAACCAAAAGGCTACCGACGAAGTGTTCCCAGGCAACGACGGATGGATGAACACCGGAGACATGGGCACAGTATCCAAAGACGGACTGATATCCATTAGCGGACGTTCAAAAACAATGATACTCGGGCCCTCCGGACAGAATATCTATCCGGAAGAGATTGAACAGAAAATCAACAATATGCCTTATGTGGCGGAATCTCTTGTAATAGATGATCATGGGAAGCTCGTGGCGCTGATTGTCCCCGACATGGACGCAGCAGCGGCAAAAGGGTTGAAATCCGGAGACATTGAAAAGATAATGGATCAGAACATCCGGGAAGTCAATAAAAATCTTGAGGCATATAGCCGGCTCGGCTCACACCGCCTTATGGACAAAGAATTTGAAAAGACTCCTAAACGGAGCATCAAGCGTTTTCTTTATCAAGTCTGAAAGATAAATTCATTAAAAATTCAAAAGGGGACATGCAGCCGCTATGGACAGCATGCCCCCTTTTGATTTCGGGTTACGTAGGCTATTTCATTTGCCTCAAATCATATCTTGTCTACAAGCGATGGAATCTTTCCGGATTTCCGCTCTCTTTCGTATGTGCGGCACCATTGTCTGATACCGCAGTCACCACATTCCGGCTTCCTTGCCTTGCAGACATACCTGCCGTGCAATATCAGCCAATGATGAGCCTTGGGTGCGATTTCTCCGGGGATATGTCGCATGAGGGTTTTCTCCGTAGCCAAAGGGGTCTTGGAATTATTTGTCAGACCGATCCTGTTGCTGACGCGAAACACATGGGTATCGACTGCCATCGCCGCCTTGTTCCATACTACAGCAAGCATGACATTGGCTGTTTTACGCCCTACTCCCGGAAGCTTCATAAGATTGTCAATATCGGAGGGCATCTCCCCTCCGAACTCCTCCTCAAGCACTTTCGCCGCCCGGATAAGATGACGTGTCTTGTTGTTGGGAAACGTCACACTGCGGATATAAGGAAAGACCTCCTCTTCTGTGGCAGCCGCCAGCGACGCCGGATCAGGATAGGCTTCAAACAGCGGGGGCGTGACCATATTCACCCGTTTATCTGTACACTGGGCTGAAAGTATCACCGCAAGAAGCAGATGAAAAGGGGTGTCATAATGCAACTCGGTTTCTGGAGACGGCATATTGTCGGAAAACCAAGCGATTATGTTGTCATATCTCTCTTTTATTGTCAAAGCATATGAATTTTAGATTGAGAAGGATACCTTTACGGTATCAGCGCGCTGACTCGAACTCGGCAAGGAAACGCACGTCATTCTCGCTGAACATTCTCAGGTCTTTTACCCTGTACTTGAGATTGGTGATACGTTCGATTCCCATTCCGAAGGCATATCCCGTATACACCTCGGGATCTATCCCGCAAGACCGGAGGACATTGGGATCTACCATGCCGCAGCCGAGGATCTCCACCCAGCCGGTACCTTTGCAGAATGCGCATCCCTTGCCGCCGCAGAGGTCACAGCTTATATCCATTTCCGCCGAAGGCTCCGTAAAGGGGAAATAAGAGGGACGCAGACGTATCTTCGTCTCTACCCCGAACATCTCCTTTGCGAAGTTGAGAAGCACCTGCTTGAGATCGGCGAATGATACATTCTTGTCAATATAAAGCCCCTCCACCTGATGGAAAAAGCAATGGGCACGTGCAGAGATCGCCTCGTTGCGGTATACCCTGCCGGGACATACTATACGGATCGGCGGCTGTGTTTTCTCCATTACGCGGGTCTGTACGGATGAAGTGTGGGTGCGCAACAATACATCCACAGGATCACGTGAAATAAAGAATGTGTCCTGCATATCGCGTGCCGGATGATCCGCGGGGAAGTTGAGCGACGAGAACACGTGCCAGTCATCTTCGATCTCAGGACCTTCGGCAATAGTGAACCCCATTCCTGAAAAAATGCGGATGATGTCATCTTTCACGATAGACAGCGGATGACGTGAACCCACGGGAAACGGAGTCGCCGTTCTGGTAAGGTCGATCGAAGAGGCTTCATTATCCGCACCTGCCGACAATTGTTCCTTAAGGATGTTGATCTTGTCTGTAACCTCGTTTTTCAGTTGATTCAACAGCTGCCCGAGCTCGCGCTTGCTCTCCGCAGGCACATTTCGGAAATCTGCCATCAGGGCAGACACCACACCTTTCTTGCTCAAATATTTTATACGGAGATCTTCCACCTCCTGCACATTCGAAGCCGTGGCGGCAGCCACCTCTTCTCTTATACTCTTTATCTTGTCTATCATTGTAGTTCGGATTGTCTGTTTTGCTCACGAAATTACCGGAACGACATCCGGAGTCAGAAGCAATTCTCTTTATTTCGCGAAATTACTAAAAAAATCTTGAATTCGATGTATCATATCTCCATTTTCAATGTTATTTAAATAGAGAAGACTTGGAAAACGTGATCATTCCACCTTATCCAAAATCCAAACGATTTTCATTATAAATATTTTACTAATTTTTATTTAATTCTTATGAATAATCCTAAATCTAAAATCTCCTTTTCCGCTTCTACCTGCGGACTTTTGATCGGGATAGGACTCCTCCTGCTCGGAGTACAGGTAAAAAAGGGGCTGAACAGTATTTCCGACAATCAACGGGTGGTGACAGTGCGCGGTCTATCCGAAAAGGAAGTCGCGGCAAACAAAGTCACTTGGCCGATCGTAAGCAAGGAGGTCGGCAACGATCTTCCGTCGATCTATGCCAATATCGAAAAAACTAATGCGGCGATCCTCGCTTTTCTGAAATCAAATGGAATCAATGACTCCGAAATTTCGGTAAACGCACCACAGGTGGTCGACATGCAGGCTGACCGCTACAATTCCAATCCACTCCCCTACCGCTACAACGTGACCAATGTGGTTGTGGTCACATCCTCACAGGTGGACAACGTAAGGAAACTCATAGAACGGCAGACCGAGCTGCTGAAAGAAGGGATCGCCATCGTGGCGGGAGACTATCAGTATCAGACCACATATGAATATACCGACCTCAACACCATAAAACCGGGGATGATAGCCGACGCCACAAAAAACGCACGCGAGGCTGCAAACAAATTCGCGGATGACTCTGAAAGCAAACTCGGAAAAATCAAGACCGCGTCACAAGGTCAATTCTCAATAGAAGACCGCGACCAATATACTCCCTACATCAAACGCGTCCGTGTGGTCTCCACAATCGTATACTATCTCAAAGACTGATTGTCACGAATGCCTGTTCAACAAGAAAGCCGACGTTTCCGCCGGCTTTCTTGTTTTAATCTATTTGAACGTTATCAGTCTACTACCAGTTCCTCCGGATTGTCGGTGAGCTGGAGAGCCGCGTATTCATCCTTGTTGGCAACTACGAGACGGTTGTATTCACGCAAGCCTGTTCCGGCAGGGATAAGGTGACCGCAGATCACATTCTCCTTCATACCCTCGAGGGTATCTGTCTTGCCGTTGATGGCAGCCTCGTTAAGCACCTTGGTGGTCTCCTGGAACGATGCAGCCGACATGAAGCTCGAAGTCTGGAGGGCTGCACGTGTGATACCCTGAAGTATCTGCTCAGATGTGGCGGGCACGGCATCGCGGACCTGCATGATACGAAGGTCCTTGCGCTTGAGAGCAGAGTTTTCATCGCGGAGCTTGCGAACGGTTATGATCTGTCCTGCAAGATATGTGGTGGAATCTCCGGCATCGGTGATCACCTTTTTGCCCCAGATATTGTCGTTCTCTTCCATGAACTCAAGTTTGTCAACCACCTGCTGCTCGAGGAAGCGGGTGTCGCCCGGATCAAGGATATTTACCTTACGCATCATCTGGCGCACGATAACCTCGAAGTGCTTGTCGTTGATCTTCACACCCTGCATACGGTATACATCCTGCACCTCATTCACGATATAATCCTGAACGGCTGTCGGACCCTTGATATTGAGAATGTCAGCAGGAGTGATGTGACCGTCAGACAACGGTGTGCCGGCACGCACGAAGTCGTTCTCCTGTACAAGAATCTGCTTTGACAGAGGCACGAGATATTTCTTCTCCTCGCCGAGCTTGGATGTGACGGAGATCTCGCGATTACCACGTTTGATCTTTCCGAACTTGACTTCGCCGTCAATTTCGCTGACTACAGCAGGGTTGCTCGGGTTGCGCGCCTCGAAAAGCTCTGTGACACGGGGAAGACCACCTGTGATGTCACCGGCGTTACCGGCAGATCGCGGAATCTTTACGAACACTTCACCGGGAGTAAGCACTTCTCCTTCGTTGATGAGAAGATGGGCACCCACAGGGAGTGAATAAGTACGCATGAGATTTCCTTCGTTGTCATAGAATTCTGCGGCAGGCACCCTTGTCCTGTCTTTAGACTCTATGATGATCTTCTCGCTGAGGTTGGTACCCTCGTCGCTCTCTGTACGGAATGTGACGCCTTCGTCCATGTTCTCGAACTTCACCTTACCACCCTCTTCCGCAACGATAACGGCATTGAAGGGGTCCCATTCACAGATCATGTCGCCTACCTTGACAGTGTCGCCATCCTTGAAATAAAGTTTAGAGCCGTAAGGTATGTTGGCTGTAGTGAGGATGATCCCTGACTTCGGCTCAACGATACGCATCTCAGCCATACGGCCAACCACGACATCGACATTATCCTTGTTTTTGACAGTACGGAGCTCATCGATCTCCAGCTTACCGTCATAGCGTGAAGTGACATCCTTGACAGCGGCAACGTTGCTTGCCACACCACCGACGTGGAATGTACGGAGTGTAAGCTGGGTACCGGGCTCGCCGATCGACTGGGCGGCGATCACGCCGACAGCCTCACCTTTCTGCACCATGCGGTGGTTGGAAAGATTGCGGCCATAACATTTGGCGCAAACACCTTTTTTAGCCTCGCAGGTGAGCACTGAACGGATCTCCACAGATTCGATAGGAGACTTTTCAATACGGTCAGCCGCGATTTCTGTGATCTCTTCGCCGGCAGCAACGATTATTTCGTTGGTATAGGGGTCAATTATATCATGCACGGACACACGGCCGAGAATACGCTCGCTCAGTGAAGCCACGACCTCCTCATTGTTCTTGATCTCGCGGCATTCAAGTCCGCGGAGCGTACCGCAGTCCTCCTCTGTGATGATGACATCGTGGGCTACGTCCACAAGACGGCGGGTAAGATAACCGGCGTCGGCAGTCTTGAGAGCGGTATCCGCAAGACCCTTGCGGGCACCGTGGGTAGAGATGAAGTACTCCAACACTGACAGACCCTCCTTGAAGTTCGCGAGAATCGGGTTCTCGATGATCTGACCTCCCTCTGCACCTGCCTTCTGCGGTTTTGCCATAAGACCACGCATACCTGAGAGCTGACGGATCTGGTCTTTTGAACCACGGGCTCCGGAATCAAGCATCATGTAGACAGAGTTGAATCCCTGCTGGTCTTCCTTCATCTGCTTCATGAGAGTGTCGGCAAGCTTGGCGTTGACATGCGTCCAGATATCGATCACCTGGTTGTAACGGTCATTGTCACCGATAAGACCCATGGCATAATTCTGAAGCACTTCCTCAACCTGTGCATATCCTTCGGCAACGTATTCCTCTTTCTCCTTCGGGATGATCACATCTCCGAGGTTGAAAGACAGACCACCACGGAACGCCATACGGTATCCAAGGTTCTTGATATCGTCAAGGAACTGTGCGGAACGTGTCACACCACATGTCTTGATAACCTTGCCGATGATGGTACGGAGCGATTTCTTTGATATGATCTCGTTGACATATCCGATCTCCTTGGGCACATACTGATTGAAGAGAACACGACCTACAGACGTGTTTTCCTTCATTACCTTTACGGGATTTCCGTTCTCGTCAATATCATCCACAAGCACGCTCACAGGAGCATGAAGTGTCACCTTTCCTTCATTATAAGCGATCTCAGCCTCCTCCGGACCGTAGAATTTCGTACCTTCTCCTTTGGCTCCGGGACGAAGTTTGGTTATGTAATAAAGACCGAGTACCATGTCCTGCGAGGGCACCGTGATCGGAGCGCCGTTGGCAGGGTTAAGGATGTTGTGCGCACCGAGCATCAGCATCTGTGCCTCAAGTATCGCCTCGTTGCCGAGCGGAAGATGCACCGCCATCTGGTCACCGTCAAAGTCGGCGTTGAATGCCGTACATGCCAACGGATGCAGCTGGATTGCCTTGCCCTCGATCATCTTAGGCTGGAACGCCTGGATACCGAGACGGTGAAGCGTCGGGGCACGGTTGAGCAACACGGGATGACCCTTCATGACATGCTCAAGGATATCCCAAACAACCGGTTCCTTACGGTCAACTATCTTTTTGGCGCTCTTCACTGTCTTCACAATGCCGCGCTCAATAAGCTTGCGTATGATAAAAGGCTTATACAATTCCGCAGCCATAAGCTTGGGAATGCCGCACTCATGCATTTTCAGCTCCGGACCGACCACGATAACCGAACGCGCAGAATAGTCCACACGCTTACCGAGAAGGTTCTGACGGAAACGTCCCTGCTTGCCTTTGAGGCTGTCGGAAAGTGATTTCAACGGACGGTTGACATCGCTCTTTACCGCTGATGCCTTGCGGCTGTTGTCAAGAAGAGAGTCGACCGCCTCCTGAAGAAGACGCTTCTCGTTGCGGAGAATCACTTCCGGAGCCTGGATTTCTATCAGACGTTTCAGGCGGTTGTTGCGGATTATCACACGACGGTAGAGGTCATTCAGGTCGGAAGTCGCGAAACGGCCGCCGTCAAGCGGAACAAGCGGACGAAGTTCCGGCGGAATGACGGGCACAGCTTTCAGCACCATCCATTCCGGCTTGTTGCGATCGGCGGACGCGAGGAACGAGTTTACGACCTGCAGACGTTTGAGAGCCTCGGTCTTTCTCTGCTGCGAACCGTCGATGTTAGCCTTATGGCGAAGTTCCGCCGCGAGATGTACGAGGTCGATCTCCCTGAGAAGATCATAGATCGCCTCGGCGCCCATCTTGGCGACGAATTTATTAGGATCATCATCCGGAAGGAATCTGTTCTCCTCCGGAAGATTATCCATGATCTCAAGATATTCCTCCTCGGTGAGAAGTTCAAGTTTTTCTCTGCCGGAAGGCCCCGGATTAATCACGACATAGCGCTCATAATATACAACGGCGTCGAGTTTCTTCGAGGGAAGACCGAGCAGATAGCCAATCTTGTTGGGAAGAGAACGGAAATACCAGATATGCGCCACAGGAACCACGAGCTCTATATGTCCCATCCTCTCGCGGCGCACCTTCTTTTCAGTCACTTCCACACCGCAGTGGTTGCAGACGATACCCTTGTAACGGATTCTCTTGTATTTTCCGCAATGGCACTCGTAGTCCTTCACCGGACCGAAGATCTTTTCACAGAAAAGACCGTCGCGTTCCGGTTTATAGGTGCGGTAGTTGATTGTCTCAGGCTTCAGCACTTCCCCGCTGCTCTTCGCCTTGATCTCCTCTGGAGAGGCGAGACCAATAGTGATTTTCGAGAAATTGCTTTTGATCTTGTTGTCTTTCTTTAAAGCCATATTATTGTTTGTCTCCTTCTTGATTTCTGAATTATTCCAAGGTGATGCTCAGACCCAGACCGCGCAGCTCATGGAGAAGCACGTTGAGTGATTCGGGGATACCGGGATTCGGCATCGGATCTCCTTTGACTATAGCTTCATAGGCTTTGCTTCGTCCCATCACGTCGTCACTCTTGATAGTAAGGATCTCCTGAAGGATATGAGCCGCGCCGAATGCCTCCAGCGCCCATACCTCCATCTCTCCGAAACGCTGTCCGCCGAACTGCGCCTTACCGCCGAGAGGCTGCTGGGTGATAAGAGAATACGGACCGATAGAACGCGCATGCATCTTGTCTTCAACCATGTGACCCAGCTTAAGCATATAGATCACTCCGACAGTGGCAGGCTGGTCGAAACGGTCGCCGGTGCCGCCGTCATAGAGATATGTCTTTCCATATCTCGGAATCCCGGCCTTATCGGTCCATTCATTGAGGTCATCAAGACTTGCGCCATCGAAAATCGGGGTCGCGAATTTCTCCCCGAGTTCACGTCCTGCCCAGCCGAGTACCGTCTCGAATATCTGTCCGAGGTTCATACGCGAAGGCACACCCAGAGGGTTAAGAACGATATCCACAGGAGTTCCGTCTTCGAGGAAAGGCATATCCTCCTGACGTACTACCCTCGACACGATACCCTTGTTACCGTGACGTCCCGCCATCTTGTCGCCGACACCGATCTTACGCTTCTTGGCGATAT
>CAMWID010000026.1 GCA_947174235.1 uncultured Porphyromonadaceae bacterium
GAGCGGGTGGAGGAGGGGAGGTCCTGACGGGAGAGGAGGATGGTGAGTATTTGGTTGTCGAGGGTGAGGCGGTTTTCGAAGTCGAGGATTTGGGAGGGGAGGGAGGCGATGTATTGCCGATAGGTTTCCAGAATCGTTGTCCCGAGTCTTTCGGGTTCGGTTTCTTTGTTGCTGTCGAACCAGCGGCGTTTTGCCTCCCCCGCATCGGTGACGTATCCGTCTATGTCTGCGGACATGAGCAGCGCGAGCCGGCTGTAGGTTTCGCTGGTGGAGGCTTCAGGGAATTTTCCGTATTTTTCAAGTGCGTCTATCCATTTTTTCAGGATTGATCTGTGAAGCCTGTCTCTCCGGGTCTTTGTTTCCCTGTTGGCTCCAGGTTTTGAAAGGATACGGAATATGTCGCTTTCGGCGATGTCTGCCCCGCCAGTTTCCCATGCACTTATGAGACTTTCTTCCTGACTGGAGATGAAATCCATGTCAGGAGTCTGCTGAAGAACTGTCCGGATGAGGAGTGAGTAGCATTCGAGAAGGGCGGGGATATCGGATTTTTTTGCGCGATGCATTCCGGATATTATCTTTTCGCCCAATTCTTGGGCTTCAGACAGCGTGCCTGCCGGGTCTTCGCCGGCTCCGTTGCCTGAGCATGAAAGCGCCAAGGCAAGCTGAGCCTTCATTATGATGTATCTTGACCTGCTTATCAACGAGTCTGCAGGTTCACAGTTCACGGGCATAGGTGCGGTATTCGGTTTCGGAGAGATATGGGATCGATGCCGAGAGGAGGATGCGCAGGGACTTGTTAAGGGGATGCCGCCTGTCGGATGCATATTCCGCGTTGTCAAGGAAAGATCGGTGGTTGCGGAAGAGGTTTTGCTTGAAAGAGTTTTCGTTGCGTGTCTCGAAAGCCCAGAGATCTGAGGACAGGAGAGCGCTTACCCTGTTTATCGTGTCGTAGTCGCTCATGGGGTCAATAGATATTCCGTGGCGGAATTGTCTGTGCCATCGCGCAATACATGTCGATTCCCATTGGAGCGGATTCCCGAGGAATTTTTTGTTGTGTCGGCTTAGTTCCCTGGCTATTGTTCTCTGGAGAGCGTATCTGTCTACCGACTTGTCACCACGGAGGAACGCTCCGAATGCGGAGAGCCGTATATTGTCGAGAAGACTCCTGCCTGCCGGAGTGCCGAAAGCCACGGGATGAACGAGTTCGTAGCAGTCTGCTGCCGAGAGGGAGTCGCCCGCTGTCAGATGGTCAAAACGTTTTTCCACTTCATTGATCCATTGCCTGGCAAGGGTGCGGGAAGCGGGAAACGTCGAGACGATAGCGGCTGCCGACGCTTCGATGTCTTGGAGATTTCCGAAGTCAATGCCGGCTGTGAGAGGATAGGGAGGTGTCATTTCGATGCCGGAATCCTTTGTATCTGTCGTGCGTCGACATCCATGCGCCATTCATATCCCTGATCGGTGGATAGTTTCACCCTGAATATGGCAGACCCGGAGCCGTCGTTGATGATTTCTTCCAGTTCCCCCTCACGGTTTCCGTATCCCGCCTTTATGACAATTACGGATTCTCCGGGGCGTGGTGTGAGTTCGCCCAGTCTGTGAATCTCTATGTCGGGAGTGAATACACCGATGGCGGCCTGAAAGCGCCGCATCTCATGGCTTGAAATCGCGGCATAAGGTGCGCCGGGGGAGTTTGACACCCTGTAGCACCACGCCTTGTCGCCAATCCGGCTGAACATGGGGAGTATGTTTTCCTGGCGGCTTTTGAAAAACACGATAGTGGAAATGAACGGATGCTCTTCGATCACAGTGCGTTTCCCTATCCGTTTTCTGATAGTTTCCACCGGGTAGAACAATTCGGGGACAGGTCTGACGGTTTCCGAGATCTCCTTTTTGAGTTCCTCGAATCTTATACCTTTGCGAATGTGCATGGCATACCATCCGGGCAACCTGTGGTCGAGCATCGAAGCCACCGACTTTTCCCAGCCTCGCCTGTCGGCGACGTTCTGACAGGGTATGCAGAAAGAGGGTATGGCGAGGGGAGCGGATGCATCAAGAGCCGCGAGCGCTTCGGATGCGGTGGCGCCGCATCTGAGGGCGCATGCCGCCCATATGGAGCGTGTGAGGCAGTCAGGGTCGGAAGAGGAAGGAAGAGACAGTTTTCCAAGGAGAGGTTTAAGACCTTCGTTGATCGCCGCGCGAATCTGACGTGGAGTGCGGTATGACTGTCTGAGGTCGAATATGAAAGCCCTGTTGGGCATGCTGTTTCTTTCGATGATCCTCATAGACGCCTCATTTAATCCGTCGGAGTCTGTCTTTTTCATTTTAGCCACATCTTCGAGAGGGATCGCTCCGTTGAGGAGGGATAACAGGAGCATGTCTTCGAATGTGTCATGTCCTGAATCTTTCGAGAGTATGTCCCTGAGAGTTGAAAGAGTGGCGTTGAAGATCCTGTCGTTGAGGAGAGGTGGTATATGGTCTACAGATTCTTCCAGATGACGTGCAATTTTTCTGGGAGAGTCGTCCGGGGATAGGATGTTTTTGGCAGCGGCGGATCTTATCAGTCCGCTGAGAATGTTCAGATGTCTTGTGACGGTGCTTTTGGAGAGGTCTTGCCGTAGAAGCTCGGTGGTCCAGTCGCAGACATCAGCCCGGGAGAGGTTGGAAATGCTAATTTGATGACCTGAGGTAAAGAAATCAAGTTCAGAGATAGTGCGACGGTATTTGATTGCGGTCTCGTCGGAGAGATCCGTAAGTCTCGACCGGAAAAAATCGAAGATATGCCGATTGCTATTTCTTTTGATTTCAGACACTTGGTTAGATCTGTTGTTTTACCTTTCAGGAAAGTTGCGGCAATTCTTCTCTTCCCCCTGTTTTGATAGCCGGATGGCTTAGAAACAGAGGATTACGATTACATGAGCCTGGGTTGGCAAGTATGTTTTTTATACGCGATGACACGTGTAGAGAATGTCATGCTCTCTCGGTAAGAGATACTTAATGATTGATAAATCCTGATAATCAAATTCTTATGTTTTGTAAAAATATGATTTGCAAAACAATCATGCAAGTCAGCGCATATTTAAAGAAATTTGTGATATTAAAAATTGGTGATTCTGTGGAATTTTACTAATTTTGCAGCCAAATTAAGTATCTCTTACCGAGAGATATGTAAAAATCTCCGGTATCGACAGCCTGCGTTTCAGTGCGCGGCTGGCGATACCGGAGATTTTTTTAGCCCGGCTGCATGGTCTATGGATCAGGGAGCGGGGTAGAGGAGGAGATAGAATCTGAAGACGAGGACTGCGAAGAGGGCTCCGATTATGGGACCCGCTATGGGCACCCACGCGTATTTCCATTGGCTTGACCCTTTCCCTTTTATGGGGAGAAGGTGGTGTGCGAGGCGCGGACCGAGGTCTCTTGCCGGATTGATGGCATATCCGGTGGTGCCTCCGAGCGCCATTCCTATGACCACGACAAGGAGCGCAACGGGGAGCGCGCCGATCGATCCGAGTCCTACCTGTGCCGTGTTGCCTCTTTCGGCGAGGAAGAGGATCACGAGGATCAGCACAAATGTGCCGATCACTTCGGAAAGGAAGTTGCGGCGCAGGTTCTTGATGGCGGGGATTGTGGCGAAGACCCCGAGTTTAGTTTCCTGATCGTCTGTGATATTGAAGTGGTCTTTATAGAATGCGAAGACGGTGGCGGCTCCGAGGAACGCTCCGATGAATTGGGATATCATATACGGAACTACCATCCCCCAGTCGAATTTACCCGCCATGGCGAGCCCGAGGGTGACCGCGGGGTTGAGGTGGGCTCCGGTGTAGGGGCCGGCGATAAATACGCCGCACATCACGGCGAGTCCCCAGGCGAGTGTCACGACGATCCATCCTCCGCCGTTGCCTTTGGATCCTTTCAGCGTTGTGCACGCCACGACTCCGCATCCGAGCAGAATCATTATATATGTCCCGAGAAATTCAAAAAAACATTGCAGGAACACGGGAATTGCTACTTCTTCCATATGGCGGGGATTTTAAGGGTTAAGGGTCAGATTTCATTTTTCTTTACGGTGTCGGGGGAGAGCACCCTCCGGACAGCGTCGTGCCATCCCTCGAGATCTTTCCTGACTGTCTCTCTGTCGGCTTGCGGGGTGAACTTACGGTCGATTTTCCATTGCTTCCTGATCTCGTCGATATCTTTCCAGAAACCTATGGCGAGTCCGGCAAGATATGCGGCCCCGAGGGCGGTTGTCTCGGTTATGGCGGGCCGGAGCACCTGAGTGTCGAGGATATCGCTCTGGAACTGCATCATGAGATTGTTGCGTGATGCACCGCCGTCCACTTTCAGTTCGGTGAGTTTAAGGCGGCAGTCACGTTCCATAGCCTTTACGATGTCGTATGTCTGGTATGCTATCCCTTGGAGTGCGGCGCGTGCGATATGCGCCGTGGTTGTGCCCCGGGAGATGCCGGAGATCGCGCCTCGGGCGTATTGATCCCAATATGGCGCCCCGAGTCCGGTCAGCGCGGGTACGAAATATACGCCGTCGGTGTCGGGCACGGATGCCGCGAGTTCCTCCACTTCCGACGACGATGAGATGCAATGCAGCCCGTCGCGCAGCCATTGCACCACCGATCCCCCCACGAAGATGGATCCTTCGAGGGCGTATGTCACCTCGTCGCCGATCTGCCACGCTATGGTGGTGAGCAGTTTGTTTTGGGATATGATAGGTTTGTAGCCGGCGTTCATGAGGAGGAAGCAACCTGTGCCGTAAGTGTTTTTCACCGCCCCCGGTTCCACACACATCTGTCCGAAGAGGGCTGCCTGCTGGTCGCCCGCCACTCCGGCGATCGGTATTTCGTGTGCGAAGATGGTGGTGGTGGTGTATGCCATTATCCCGCTGCTGGGTTTGACTTCGGGCATCATCGACACGGGGATGTTGAACAGTTCGAGCAGATCGCGGTCCCATTCGAGAGTGTGGATGTTGAATAGCATCGTTCGCGAAGCGTTGGAGACATCTGTGACGTGCACCTGGTTGCGTGTCAGACAGGAGATAAGCCAGGAATCCACGGTGCCGAACCTCAGCTTTCCGAGTTCAGCCTTTTCGCGTGCTCCGGGCACGTTGTCAAGAATCCATTTGATTTTTGTGGCACTGAAATAAGCGTCGATTATCAGCCCCGTCTTCTCACGTATCATCGGGGCATACCCCTCGTCGCGCAGCTTGTCGCAGTATTCCGAAGTGCGCCTGTCCTGCCATACGATGGCGTTGTAGACCGGTTCTCCGGTATCCGCGTCCCACACGATGGTGGTCTCGCGCTGGTTGGTGATTCCGAGTGCGGCTATGTCTTTTCCGTTGATCCCTATCTGGGATATAGCCTCCGCCACGACAGATGCCTGAGAACTCCAGATTACGTGAGGGTCGTGTTCCACCCATCCCGATTTCGGAAAGATCTGGGTAAATTCATGTTGTGCCGTAGAGCAAATGTTGCCTTCATGGTCAAACACTATCGCGCGGCTGCTGCTTGTGCCCTGGTCAAGGGCGAGAATGTAGTCTTTCATAGTTTTAGAGATTAAGCGTTAAGCTGTTTTGTCTTTTCGATATCTATGGCTTCGGCGAGCACGGATATGGGGTTGAGCACCGGCACATGCGCCGACATCTCGATCTGCCATTTGCATGTCTCGCAGTCGCAAGCCACGAAATCGCATCCGCTGTCGATGATCTGGCGGAACAGGGGTGCGCCTATCGCCTGGGAATAATCATAATTCTCCTTTTTGAAGCCATAAGTGCCGGCTATTCCGCAGCAGTGGGAGTCAAGGTTTATAAATTCGACTCCGGGAATCATTTTCAGAAGGGATGTGGAATATATGGTCCATCCGAGTTTCTCCATGTGGCATGGCACATGATACGCCACTTTCTTCCGGTAGTCTTCACGGAATGCTATTTTCGCCTTCCCCTCGTCGAGGAGACGGAAAATGAATCGGGTGGCGAGCGTTATGTGGTCGCGCACGTCATGGTTGTCGAGATGAAGGAGATGTGGATATTCGTCGCGCATCGTGAAGCAGCAGGTGGAGGAGGTGAGCAGCACCTCGTCGCCGCTGTCTACCGCCTTGCGGATGGAAGCGAGATTCAGGATTGCGTCGCGGGTCGCCTCGTCGATGCATCTGTTGGCGATCTTCGCCACGCCGCAGCATTTCTCCTTTTCAAGGAGCCTTACTCCGTATCCGAGCGCGTTGAGCACGGTCAGCAGGTCTTTCCCGAGCTGCGGATAGTTGTAGTTGACATAGCAGCCGTGGAAATACGATACGGTCTTTTTATAATCCGCCTGATCTTTTTCAGCCTCTTTGCGATACCATGTCTCGAAGCGGGTGGGGGAATATTTGGGAAATGTGCGGTTTCCGTCGATCTTCAGCACCTTGTCCATGATCAGTTTCACAGGTTTCAGCCCGAGAGTGAAATTCACGAGCGGCGCCATTGATGTGGCGACGGTTCCCATGAAGTCGGTGTTGGCGAGCATTGTGTCGCGCAATGACGGACGGTGGGTGCTGTATTTTATTCGCGCCGCCTGGATTATGTCGCCGATTTTCACGTTGTTGGGACAAGACACCTCACACCGCTTGCAGTTGAGACAGTATTTTAGAGCCTCGTCGTAGAAGAACGGTTTTTTCAGGCGGTAGCGTTCCCCGTCGGGCCCCGCCTGTTTGGGGCCGGGATAGTCGGGGTTGACCGCCGTGACAGGACAATAGATCGTGCAGATGGTGCATTTTATGCACGATTCAAAATTGTTGTCGCTTATGTTTTGTTGCTGTAGAGTCATTTCGGTCGGGGATTGAGGGATTATCGGTTAAGCTATATTATTCTGGATGCGGCATGGAGGGCTGTGGCGAGGGTTATGCCCGCTCCGGAACCTTCCTTGAGGGCATTGAACCCCGCGAGGAGCGCGCCGGTGGCGTATAAGTTGGTTATGGTTTCTCCGTTGAGCGACGGACGGAATTCCCCGTCGGTCACCACGCCGTATCCCATGTAAGGCTGCGGGGCGTAGAAATTGGTGTCGTACCATTCCGTCCTGCCTCCTGATATGTTGAGGTCCAGACCGAATATGGGCTCGAATATGCGGTCGATGCTGGCGATGAGTCCGTGTCCGAAGAAGCTGCCCGTGCAGATAACGAAGTTGTCCGCCTCAAGGGGCATGTCGCCGAAATTCACGGTATATATCCGCCGTAGCCTGTGATTCTCGAAATCCCCCTTGACCACGGTGTCGCCCGGAATAAATGTGCCCCCTGACCTTGTGAACCGGTCGCGCAGGCTAAGCTGGCATCTCACTCCCGGTACAGACGCGGGGGTGGTGGCGATGAAATATACGGGACGGTCCACCCCCGCCCTCAGACGGCTTACGGGAGAATCGGAAAACATGCCGAGGACGGCAGGCATTATCACGGTGTCCGCGCCTGAGGATGCTTCGTTGACATTCCGCGCCAGTTCGTCGATGGCGTCGTTGCGCAGGAACCGGGAGATATTCGTCGCCCTCATCTCTGTGGTGCTTTTCCTGAGCGGGGCGAGGGCTGAAATATCCACGGCTGTCACCTCACATTTCGCTCCGTGTTTAAGCAGTCCGTGCGCCAGGAAGCGGGGATAGAAGTCGATATAGCCCTCGATGTTTACGATGGAATATTTTTTCCCTTTGAGGTTTTCGGGGCGGTCGGTCATGAAATAATCGTCGAGAGAGAGCCACGCGGGTTTGAGGAATCCGAGAGGGGTGAGCCTGTAATGGTTTCTGTCGAGATTCCCTTCCACTTTTATTCCCGCGTCTTTCAGGATAGCGGGCACTTTGTCAAGCAGTTCCCTTGTGCGTCCGATCCCTATCTTGCGGTAAGGGTGGGAGGAGGGCAGTTTGGCGGCTTCGGCGAGAGGATTGTCGATGACGGGCTTTGAGCCGGATCCGCTGAAAAACTCAAAAGATCCCGACCAGAAATGGAGCGCGCTTTGTCCTGCGGAGATCACGGCTGTGCTTTTCCCGGCACGCTGCGACTCCAATGCCGCCACGAGTCCGCTGAGTCCTCCCCCTATTATTATATTGTCGAATTTCATATTATCAGCTGGTTCAATCCCCGGGAGCGGGGTTAATTTTAATGATATAACATATATTGATGATATAAATATATTGAAGCAGCCCGGCATCAGAAAGAAGCCGGGTCGATGTCTTTGCTGTTGTCGGGATCCAGCCCCATGACTCCCTGGTAAAGCCATGAGGTGAACTGCACCTCGCATAAAGTTTCCCCCCAGCATACCGGATACATGCCGTGCCAGCGTTCCTGCATGAAAGACGCGAGGTCGTCGATGCTCCGGGAAGTACATTTGTCGTGCCGCTCAAGGAGCCCGGCGGCACGGCAGGCGCAAAGCTCGCCCTGGCAGGTGCCCATACCGAGGCGTGTGCGTCGGCGCATGTTGACAAGGTTGTGCACGTGAAGTTCATCCATGGCATAGTTCACCTCCGCCACACTCACCTGCTCGCATTCGCACACGAGCGCGTCGTCTGAATCCGAACGGGATTCTATTTTTCCTGTCCAGCTGCCGTGTCGTTCCTCGGCGGCTTTCTGTTCGGTGCTTAGCTCGATGATATGTGCCCTGCGTTCCTCGTCCTCAGCCGTGGGTTCGGATCCGGGGAGGGGTATCTCGGCAGTCTCGCAGGGTCGGTCGATGCCGAGTTTGCGGCATACCATGTCAGTCGCTTCCTGCGCCATAAGACGGTATGTCATCAGTTTGCCGCCTGTGATTGTGACGAACCCTTCCACGCCGTCGCGTTTTGCATGGTCAAGACATACTATTCCACGGCTTATGCTCCGTCCGGTAGGGTCGCTGTCGTCAGCCACGAGGGGTCTGACCCCGGCATAAGCCCTCAGGATTCTTGTGGTGGCGAGCACCGGCGACAGTTTCACCCCTTCGCGCAGCAGCAGGTCGACTTCTCCCGGCGTCACGTCCATATGGTCGATCTCGTCAAAAGGTATGCGCGTGGAGGTGGTTCCGATAATGGATATCGTGTCGCCGGGTACAAGGATATCGGCGTCTCCGGGTTTGCGGCACCGGTTCAGCACCATGTTGTTGACACGGTGGCCGAATATCAGGAGCGCTCCCTTGGCGGGATACATGTTGACTTTCACTCCGGCGAGTTCGGCTATGTGGTGCCCCCAGATTCCGGCGGCGTTAACAGTGACTTTGCCATATATGGTGTCTTCCTCACCTGTGCGCTGGCTCCTCACTTTCACACCTGTGATCCTGTCGCCGTCTTTTTCAAAACCGGTGACTTCGTGATAAGTGATGATGTCGGCTCCGTTTATCCTTGCCGCGAGCACGTTGGCGGTGGTCAGACGGAAAGGGTCGACAGATGCGTCGGGCACCTTTACGGCTCCAATAATGTCTTTGTTGACGGCTGGTTCCAACCTGACAGCCTCGGCGGGGTCAAGCACGTCCGCCTGTATTCCGCATTTCAGGCAATCTTTTACAAACGCGTCCTGATAGTCGAGGCTGTCTTCCGGCAGGGTTACGAACAGCCCTCCCGTGTCGTCGACGCAATGCCTCGCGATCCGGCGCAGGATTTTGTTCTCTTTGATGCATTCGGCGGCAGATTCCGGATCTGTATGTGCGTATCTCGCGCCGCTGTGCAGCAGACCGTGGTTCCTTCCGGTGGCTCCTGCGGTGAAATCAAGACGTTCGATAAGTATTGTCTTGAGACCCCGCATGGCGCAGTCGCGGGCGGTGCCGGCGCCGGTGGCGCCGCCTCCTATAATGATAACATCGTATTCTGTCTTGCTGGCGTTTTTCATAGCTTGAGTTAATATAGTTGGTTTTAACTCCCCTTTTTTGGGGGTAAACGTCTCATAGGAATAACATTCTTCCATGTTTAAGGTTCGGCAAATCAAGAATGTAAAAAAAGATAAGGAAAAAACTACCCATAAAAACGGAAGAATAGTCAAGGGCGACAGCGATCATTTCCTTCGCTCACTGCCAAGATCCCCCGATTCCTTGGTGTCTTGTCAAGGAATCGGGGGATCATTATGCAAGGAATATAAGATTAAGCAATGCGCTTTAAAGTTCCGCTATCCTGCCGGAAAGGAGACATGCGCCTGTGCTTTTCTCGTTTATAAAGAAGAAGAAAGGACGGTCAACGGTCACGGTGTATTTCTGAGGTGTGGATCCTGCAGGGGCGGAGGTATAGATATCCACAATGGTCGCTGCTGCGGCTTCAGCCCCTGATTCGTCGATTTCTACAGAAGAAGCATGTCTTATAAAAGGAGTTGCTGTCAATTCAGGATCAAACATGGTGAATTGCATGGCGTCGTTTAAGCCCGCCAGTTTTCCATTGCGGAATGCTTCCGACAAGATAAAATTACATTCACATTTGAATTTTGGTAGGAATATCTCAAGATCCGTGTATGAGAGCCTGTCCTTGAGGCTTTCCAACGTTTCAGGAGTCAACAATCTGACGGCATCTTCACGGCTGACATTCTCTTCGGGCACTACAACCATGAAAGAAAATGATCCGTTGCCGAAAGGTATGGAGAACGCTTTAAAGTTTGTGTCTGACGCGTAAAGTCTTTCTTTATGCCCGGCATGCATCATGTTGACTTTTGTCGTGCCGGAATATCCATGGAAATCCGCTTTTGCGGTATTCTCTTTTGAAAAAGGAGAATCGCTCCATTTCCCTTTGAAATAAAGAGCGTCAAGAATGATCGCATAATGGGAGTCAGATACGAAATCGATAATTTGTGGAATCAACCCTTCGGTTTTATCGGAGCACCATTTGTTGATTTTGTTTTTGACCGACTCGCCTTTGTTGCGGAAATCTCCGTATTCAGGGGAGGCGTCGTAATAATCGGCGAGAATATTCCGGAAATTCGCATTTAATGAATATGCATCGTTTACCCACATTGCATTTGCTATAGACATTTTTGTTTGATTGTCAGCCTTGGGTAGTTCTGCTAAGAGAGTGGCGGAAAGAGAGTTCATTCCGGTCAGTTCTTTGATTCCCAGATAATCTGTTATCAGGTCGGAGTGCGTCTGGTCTATACCGTTAGCCAGAATGCCGAGAGCCATTGAAACGGATAACGGGGATACGACAACATTTTTATCGATTATGTTGTCGTTGTTATCCACATATTCAATCATGTCGGCGGTAAATCCGGTATAGAATCGGTTTAGGTTCTCTGCGGCAGTGCGGGTTGCTCCTGAAAGCTCAATATCTTTCCGGATATTTGGTTCCGGAGAAGACTCCACCGGATCTGATTGGGAATCACATCCTAAAAAAAGTATTCCGCATAGGAAAATTGAAATTGTCAAAAATATGTTTGTCTTTTTCATAATTCAGATAATTATTTTGATTTATTTTAAATCTTCTCTCACGTGAACATAGTGATCGAGGTTATAAATTGTATTCTCTACCTCCCATGATCCCGTTGGACTGTAGAAGACAGAATCATAATATCCGTCATATCCCCAATTCATGGATATCCATTGATAATCATAGT
Source organism: uncultured Porphyromonadaceae bacterium (assembly GCA_947174235.1). Classification (GTDB taxonomy): domain Bacteria; phylum Bacteroidota; class Bacteroidia; order Bacteroidales; family Muribaculaceae; genus Lepagella. The sequence continues at coordinate 11,515 of CAMWID010000026.1, forward strand.
TCTTTATAATTTCATTTGTATACGCCCAAGTTATGACATTTCCATTTTCATCCACATCATTACTTTCCCAAGGGTCATCTCCATCTTCAGAATTCCAAGGATCTCTTTCCCATCCATATGTGTATTTTGTAGTAACAGACAACGATTTATACTGGTCTATAATAAAATAATGACCAGTGGAATATAGAAGAGTTGTTCCGTTTGTCAATTTATTTGATCTTGCATCAGAAATAAGGGGATATCCTTTATCGATGGTTGAAACTATGTAATCATATGACAAAGGAATTCTGGAGAAAGAAGTATTATAAATTGAAGCAAGGAATGGTGTGGAGTATTCTGGACCTGATCCGGTTGCAGTAAGTCCGTATTGGCTGTTTACTTTTCTTCCAACATACCCTAACAATAAGGCAGCTTCATTTGTCCCATTTTGGTAAGCATCAATGGCCATTTGATCCCAAATAGATGAACTGGATCCAGAGAATGAATAATCAAGGCCATTTGAAGTTGGAGTGGCATTTGTAACTGTATTTCTTGGGATTCCGTCTTTGTAATGTGTAAAATATAAATATTGAGACAATGCCACCGCAACACATCCAACAAGGGTGTGTTGATATAGGTTATATGAATTTATATTAAAAGGAGTGTATTGGAACCATGGGTATGACTGTCCCCATTTTGTTTTAATAAGTTTTGGTGAAACAAATTCCTTACTGTCTATTGTCTCTGTTTCAATTAATACCCAATGGCCTGGGGGAAGATCGTTCTGTGCGATGGCAGAACGTTGAAGATTGTATTTATTTTTAACTGTAGTTTTTCCATTTTCGAAATCTTGTATTGTTAAGGAGGCTGCTCCCCAAGATTTGTTGACAGTTATATCATCAGTAGAATTTCTGGAGATATTGGTGTTTGCAAAAATTATGTCTTTCATTGCAGGGGGCATTAGTGGGTCATTTATGTCGAAATGACCTGTGCTTGATGAAAGAATTAACATATTGTCTTCTTGATTTGCCGAATATATTTCCCAACCGTCAGAGTACTGAGCCACATATAGAAGAGTATCCCCATCTTCAACAAAAGGGGTCAAGGAGAAGGAGTTCAGGGCTCTTGTCGCCGGTTGCCCTTTTCTATACCCTCCAAATTTTGAAGAAAGAATATTGATCATAATGTCCCTCTCGACACCGGAAAGGTTTTCAAGATACACAGATGGAATCTCAGGTTCAGAGATCTCTGTTAGTTCATTTTGACAAGAAATGAGCCCTATAAGAAATATAGGCAAGATTTTAAGGAGACTTTTCATAATGTTTGGTTTTATATTATATTTACAAATATATAACTTTTTTTAATAAAATGCAAATTTATTTAAATTTTTTAATGTTTTTAATAGATGAAAATTTAACATTGTATTATTAAGTATTTGTTTTATAAAGAATTGTGATGTGTGAAAAATTTTTAGATTTAGAATCGCAAAGGAAAGATTTCTTTGCTTTTTATGGGAACAGCCAAAGTGATAAGTCTGAATTCAGTTCAGGTTGAGTTTGATGTTTTGATAAACGTCATTGGTGCTTTTCTGAAATTCTAAACCTCTGCATAAGTGGCAAATGAAGCGTCCGGCACATATGATTATTTGATTATTTCGTTAGACCGTGTCTTAATTATACAAAATATTTGTTTAAATTTGAGGAAATTTTGAACCCATTATTATGGAAAATAGATTGATTCGATTCTTTATGGTGGCAGCTTTGTCAATAGCTGCCTCTGCCGGGCTGCACGCTCAAACAAAGGTGGTGGCACACCGGGGGTATTGGAAGACGGAAGGATCCGCGCAAAATTCTCTCGCTTCTTTGGTTAAGGCGGATTCAATAGGGGCTTATGGAAGCGAATTTGACGTGTGGCTAACTGCCGATGACAATCTTGTCGTGAACCACGACAGGGTGTTCAAGGGAGTTGATTTCCCGAAAGCATCCATGGGGGAGATTCTATCGATCCGTCTTGATAATGGAGAGAAGGTGCCGACGTTGGAAGAATATCTGGTCAAGGCATCGCGACATCCGGATATCAGGTTGGTGCTTGAGGTCAAGACTCATGGCAATGACAGCGTGAGGGAGACGTTGGCTTGCCAAAAGATTGTGGATATGGTCAACAGTTTCAAACTTCAGAAAAGGGTAGATTATATAGCGTTTTCTCTTTTTGCATGCAAAGAGTTGCACAGATTGTCGCCTTCGACACCGGTGTATTATCTGAACGGTGATCTTTCTCCGGAGGAGGTGAAGAAGTTGGGTTTTGCCGGGCTTGACTATTCCTACAAAGTGTTTGAAAAACATCCGGAATGGATAGAAGAAGCAACAAAACTCGGACTTGAGGTGAATGTGTGGACTGTAGACGATCCTGAAATGATGAAAAGGCTTATTCGTCAGAATGTGGACTACATCACGACAAACGACCCCGAACGACTTCAGGAATTACTGAAAATAAATTGAACAGGGTTATAGTCTTATTGGAATAAGGATATAGGTGTTGACCGGAAATCCGGGTTTGATCAATAGTCCCAACGTATACCGTTTTCCCCATTACCGGACAAATTTATCGAACGGCTTTTCTTGTTTAAAAGTTTACCTGTGGTGAACTGGTATCGCACGCCGATTTCCAACATGTTTCCCTGATCGTTCATCCTGAATTCTGAAGAGCGGGTGACTACGCTTGAAAGAGTTTCAGTGCGGTAACGTCCGCCGTAGCGGCTGAAAAGATTGTTCCATGAGGCATGCAGGTTCCAGTTGCCGAATGACTTGTAGATTGTAAGGGATACGTATGGCCAGTGTCTGATTTTTCCGTTTAAACCATGCATTGACCATGACGGCACCATGTTCTCTGCTGTCAGGTTAAGCTGCCAACCTTTCCAATACATACCGGCGCTGAAATCAAGATACCAGGAACATACCGTGAATGTCTCCGCTGACTTGAGCTTGTTGTGTCCCCATCCCGTGGATGCCTTCAACGAAAGAAAATTCCAGAGGTTTGACAATCCCACGTTGCAGTCTGCCCCGTAGCTTAGGAAGCTGCGTCCGTTACCAGGGGTTTCAATGAAATAGCCGAAGAAAGGTTTGCCAGAGTCTTGTTGATAAATATAATCTGTCACGAGAGGTCTGGATATGCTGTTGACGGTGCTTTGTAGCGATATGTAGAATTTGTTTTTGTTGTATTCTATCTGTATTTGATTTGATAGATCATGTTGCGACTTTAATCTGTCTGTTCCGATATGATACATAAGGTCATTCACCGGAGTTGCGGTTTCATTATAGCTTGTCATTGGGGGCGTCACCGGATTATACCGGAAGTTGTAAGAAATGCCGAAATCGTTTCCGAGATTTTTTTGAAGGGATGCCGTCAGATTGGGCGAGATAATCTCGTTTTCAACTTTGTAATAGCTCAATCCGGCGCTAAGGTTATATCCCACTTTGAAGAGATTGCCTCCTAAAGAGGTGTATAGATTCAATCTTGTGCTTGAAAGGGGCTGATGGCTGGCAGTGCCGTCGATGACGTAATCGTTTGATGCGTTGTTGTGGCTGAGGCTCGTCCCTGTGTTAAGCCATCCGAAGGGGAGTTGCTGTTTCCAGAGAACTTCCGTTGAAAAATACCACGAGCGGCTGTCGGTGGATAGCAGGGAGGAGTATCCTGTGGAATAATCGAGATTGCGGTGGGAGTTAAAGTCGTTGTATGAGCCGGCTGCATTGATTTCGACCGAGGCAGTCTGAGAAGGCTTAAGCTGGTAATAAATATTTAGGATGGGATTAACCTGTCGGTATCCTCTTTTTTTTGAGCGGTCATATGTCTCGGAGAGGTCAGTGGCCCGGTCGTATATTTTCTGGTTGTTGTTGTGGAAATTCAATGAGCCAACAACGGAAAACATACTGTTGACAGTCTGTATGCGGGTGAAATAGAAGTTTAGATTGTGGTAGCTGTCGATAGTTGACGATGGTTTCCCTTTCACTCCAAGGATGATTTCTTTGCCCCCTCCTGTGTAGTGTTCCTCTTCATCAGTATATTCTTTGCTCCCGTCGCGGTATCCTCCATCGTAATAGAGCATGAAATCATTTTTCCCCTTGGAGTATTCCGCAGCTCCTCGAAAGAAATATCTGGGAGTAGTGATGCCTCCGGTCACGTCTGCCATAAGCCATCCTCCCTCTGAAGAACGCTTGGTTATGATATTCAAATAACGTTTCCCGAATCTGATGTCAGACATACTGCTGAATTCTATTTTGTCTATCGCATCGGATTTAATCGTTGATATGAACGACATAGGTCGTTTCACTCCATTAATCAGGATTTCAGGTTCCTCCCCGTTGATTGTCAAAATCCGTTCGGATTCCCTGACATGAATCTGTGGTGCCTTGTAGGATAGGATTGTTAGCATATTGAACGGGCTTGCTGCCCTTTCTTTCTCCACCCGTGTGGCATAAACGATGGTTTTCCCGGGAGCATTTATCCTGTTTGAGGCTGTCACTGTCACCTCTTCAAGATCAACTACCTTATCAAGACTGAGCATACCAAGATCTGTATCGGTTTCCCCGGTAACCACCTCAAGACGAATGGGAACATACCCGTCTCCTTTAGTTTCCACAACTATGGTTCCTGTGTTGATATGGCTAAGCGAGAATTTTCCATTGTTGTCGGTCGTAGAATGTCCGAGTTCATTACCGTCTTTGTCCGTAACTTTAACTACAATCTCCGGCACAGGTTTTTTCCCGGTCATTACACGTCCGGTTATGGTGAAAGCCAAAGACTGTATTGCGGCTGATAAAGCCAAAAGAGTAAAGATTATCTTTCTATAGTCAGAGGATTCCATACTAATTGTGAGAAATATTCTAAAGGGGGTGTACATTGTTGGTAAGGGAATTGAATAGAATTCGGTTCATGACAACAGAATCTTTTTCTTCATCTGACTGGTGGAGGCAATAATTACGAGACAGCATGGATTGTTTGGAACAACCGCCGTGACACAGAGACATAATGCGGCATGTTTCACAAATCGAGTCTACGGAGCCACCGATAAGTGCGCTTTCCTCAGTAGAGAGAATTTCTAATTCGATTTTTTCAACCAACTTGGAGAGTAATGCTACATTTTTCATGGGTGTATGTTTTTTAGTTGGTTAAGTATTATTGGTTTCTATTTTAATATATAAAGCCCAATGATCCTTAAGATGCATACAAAGATAATGTATGCAAGATAGATATGCAATCATTTGGTTAAATAAAAAATCAAATTAATTTTTTAACTATTGATCGGACTCCGGTCCAGACCATATTGTTGAAGGCAAACCTTGGCGTAGCATTGTCAAAACTGAGAAAATACAAACCCGAAGCAATCATCAACGCCATATCCTATGTGGGTCATATCCTATATATCAGGGGACATGGATTCGAGAAGGAAATTACTTCCGGTACGGCGTTCACATTTTTTGTGGGATGGGGTCTTAATCGCTAAAGATAAAGGAATCGGCAAGACAGTTTGCTTTGCCGATTCCTTTCTATTGGACTTGATACTTATTCTCGGAACAGATCCACCTCAGAATCAAGTTACATCCCTTCGATGTCGAGGAGCATCCATTTCCCTTGGAGGATTCCTTCGAAGACGTTTTCCATACACAGGTTCCAGCTGACAAATCCCTGGATCTTCCCCTCCGGAGTGCGGTATTTGAAATTGGATGGAGCGAGAGGTTCACCGGTGTCGGCATGATATGTCTCGTGCATGGTGCCGTAGGTGTCGATGTCTTTAGCCATAAGCCCACCCACTTTTTCAGCAATCCATTCCACTTCCTTGTCAAATCCATAGTTGTGCAATCCGATGGAATAGATGTAGTTGCAGATTCCCCATACAGGACCTTGCCAGTTGGAGAACGGAACTATGATGTTCTTGTTGTTATAGTCGACATCTTTTTTTGAGAGGCTCCTGAAACCGTAGGGCGCTTTCATATGGTTTTCCGAAAGCATGTAGCGTTCCACCATCGCCTTTCCTTTATCTTCCGGAGCCATCTTATACATCAGCGGCACGAAAGTGGAATAACCTACACGGCGGTATTGATCGCGAGATTCCCGGTCAACATTATAATAGCATTGGTCTTCTTCGTTCCAGCATATCTCGTTAAGCCCCTTTTTCAAGGATTCCGCTTCCTTGCGGTATTCCGTTGCGTCATCCTTATATCCGAGTTTTGAGGCTATCGTCGCCTGGGCAAGCAGTTCGCCATACTGGAAGGCAGTGGCGTCAGTGCTGATAAAAGAGCGGGTGTCGTCTTTGAAATAATTGAGAGCCGGATTATTGTCGGCACCGCTTTGCATCGCTATTTCCCAATAATATAATCCGGAAATAGAGTCGCATTGTGTTTTCTTGCGATAGTCTATCACGCTTTTGAGATCATTATAAATGGGGCGTATCCATTCCCAGTCGCCGGTTGCCTTGCTGTAATGATATGCTCCCTGTGAGAGGAACGGTTTCATCGCGAACCGTCCGCTGTAGACGTTTCTCGGTCCGTCTTTGGTCATGCATCCGGCAACATATCCGTCATCGTCAATTCCTTGGGAGAAAGTCATCACCCAGTTTTTCATATACTCCGGCTCACCTTTCGATATGAAATGGTTTGCCATGAAGAAAGCGTCCCAATCCCATAGCTGTGAGTAAAATCCTGCTGGAATCAGGTAGGGATATTTGATAAAACCCTGAGGTTCGCGCACCACTTGTTTTCTTAGTTCGATGAATCCGTTTTTCAGTTTCGGATAGATTTCGTCGGTAGGGGAGCCGGCATATGCTGCGGTCCCGCCTGTCATGATTGCCATGAGCAATAAAATTTTTCTGTAAAACATCATAAGGTCGGTTCTGTTAGGTTTGATTTCATTCGGGAGCGGAAGGGTCAGAAGATCAAGGGGTGAGAAGACAGGCTATCGTCAGAAGTCTGTCGGTGGTTCCGGGCGTTCTTCTCCAGGAGGGGAAAGGGTAGCGCTTTTGATTGTCGGAAGGAGAGAAGTCATGATAATGCATAGTGCAAAAGGATGTTGTCTTGATATTCTCCTGTCTGATTCCATGCCCGCGCATGATAATCATGTTGGCTTCCTGAAGATCCAGTCTTGGTTTCCCGTCTTCGATGCGATCGCCTGTATCATGGTTGAATCCCTGTCTCCGGACACAATCGCCGAGTCCGGCATTCTCAAACAATTCAATCATCTCTTCATTCACGATGTAGCAGTCTCCGCATACACAAGGACCAATGGCGGCATGTATATAGCCGGGATCAGCTCCGAGAGAGACAAGTTTTTCGATTGTGTTGCCCACAATCTTTCCGGCGGTTCCTTTCCATCCTGCATGAATCGCAGCCACGGCTTTGATGTCGGGTGCGTGCAGCAATATAGGGACGCAGTCAGCCGTGCGCACACCCACGGCAATGTCAGGGCATCGTGTGACAAGAGAATCCGTATCCGGAAAACTTTGGTCGGGAGACGTCACGACAGCCACATTGCAAGTGTGTGTCTGGCGAGGCGTGACAATGGCGGTTATCCCAGGAGGGAGAATGGCGCCGGCGACATTGGCGAATACGCGCCCTTCCGCACCTATCCCTAAAGCGAGAGGGAGGTGCATGTCATTGGAACTGTTATTTGTCAGATTATCCATTGTTTTAATCAAGAATGGAAATGATTGCAAAGGTAAATAAAAATGCTGAGATTCTTACGCCGGCAGAATAAAGAAAATAAATACTTGAACGCTATTTCAGGCATATTTGCCGTGAGACGGGTCACAATAATCTTGTGACAAACTATTGGGAGAAAGACGAGAACAATGAGATTGACCTTATAGCTGTCAACGATGCATACCGCGAGATTGTAGTTAACCAATAAAATCCCGGATTCCGGGATTTTATTGGCTAACTTTTGAATGTAATCGGCTTTTATTTTTTGCGGTTCTTCCAAAGGGCAGACATCTCTTCAAGAGTCTTACCTTTCGTCTCGGGCACAAGACGATATACGAACCATGCGGCGATCACACATATGATTCCATATAGGGCGTATACGAAGACGTGTCCGAAGCTTTCCCCCATGTCGCCGGCGCGCATGTTGTAGAGCGGGACGAACGTAGACGACACGATGAAGTTGAAGATCCACTGGAATGCTACGGCGATGGCGACAGCGGCGCTTCGAATGGTGTTAGGGAAAATCTCAGATATCAGAACCCAGCAGATAGGACCCCATGAGAACATGAACGCAGCTGAATATACCATGATAGATATCACCGGCACGAGCGGATGAACCGCGAATATGTTGGCGGCAGCCACACCGAACGCCCCGATAGCCATTCCGAACGATCCGTAGATAAGGAGGGGTTTACGTCCCCATTTTTCAACGGTAAACACGGCTACCAATGTGAAGAGAATGTTTACGATACCCATGATTACGGTCTGCACCATAGGATTGCCCATCCCCATTGAATCGAAAATACGCGGGGCGTAATATAGGACGGCGTTGATTCCCACCGCCTGCTGGAATACGGAAAGCATCACGCCTACAAATATCACCATCACGCCGAAAGAGAACAGTTTCTCGCTCTTGACGGAGACAGTGTTCTTGATATCGTCAAGAATCTCTTTCGCTTTAGATCCGTTGATTTTAGTAAGCACGGAGAGGGCTTTGCTGTCCCTGCCTGTCAGGGCAAGGTAGCGGGGAGATTCCGGTACGAAACATACGAGGATTGTGAACGCGAACGCCACAAAGCCTTCCGATCCGAACATATATCGCCATCCGGTCTGTATGGTCCAGGGATCAGAATCAGGATTGACAGAGTATAGTGTCTCCCCGATGCGCTCTATCACAGGATTGGTATGTTCGCCGAGAATAAGGAAGTTGACGAAATATACTACAAGCTGTCCGAAAATGATGGCGAACTGGTTCCACGACACGAGGGTGCCTGCACCATAGGATTGCCCATCCCCATTGAATCGAAAATACGCGGGGCGTAATATAGGACGGCGTTGATTCCCACCGCCTGCTGGAATACGGAAAGCATCACGCCTACAAATATCACCATCACGCCGAAAGAGAACAGTTTCTCGCTCTTGACGGAGACAGTGTTCTTGATATCGTCAAGAATCTCTTTCGCTTTAGATCCGTTGATTTTAGTAAGCACGGAGAGGGCTTTGCTGTCCCTGCCTGTCAGGGCAAGGTAGCGGGGAGATTCCGGTACGAAACATACGAGGATTGTGAACGCGAACGCCACAAAGCCTTCCGATCCGAACATATATCGCCATCCGGTCTGTATGGTCCAGGGATCAGAATCAGGATTGACAGAGTATAGTGTCTCCCCGATGCGCTCTATCACAGGATTGGTATGTTCGCCGAGAATAAGGAAGTTGACGAAATATACTACAAGCTGTCCGAAAATGATGGCGAACTGGTTCCACGACACGAGGGTGCCTCTGATATCGGAAGGGGCTACCTCAGCTATATACATCGGGCATATGGCGGATGCGAGACCTACGCCGATACCTCCGATGATTCTGTAGATATTGAATGCCACAAGGAGCGGAAGTGTAGGCTTGCCATGTTCAAAGAAAAGAAATTCGGGATTATAGGAACCAAGGGCGGAAATGAAAAAAAGAACACCCGCTACCGCGAGCGAGCGCTTGCGGCCGAGACGGGATGCAAGAAGTCCGGACAGGGCGCTTCCGATGATGCACCCTATCAGGGCGCTTGAGGAAGTTATTCCATGGATCACGTCGGTGTAAACAAAATCTTTCGCTCCGAGGAAGAATGCCTGCAGACCTTTCTCGGCCCCGGAGATCACGGCGGTGTCGTATCCGAAAAGTAGACCGCCGAGCACTGCGACACAGACAATGCTGTAGAGATAAATTCTGCTACCGTTGTCTTGAGAATTCATGATAATCTAAAATTTAATGTAAAAAAAAAGAGAGTTCCGGGTCATTACAACCCAAAACTCTCAAAGGAAATAATAATATTATGCGTACATGTTGATGATCGCCTCGTAAAGCTCCTGCTTGCCGGAAGTCTGGGCAGGCTCGTTGACGCGGCGTCCGATCTCCGCGAGCTGCTCGAGAGAGAGCTTGCCGTCTTCGAAATCTTTGCCTTCCCCTTTGTCGAAAGATGCGTAGCGGTCGGCGAGCATCTTCTTGTAGGGAGATTTCTCAAGTACGTCGGCGGCGCTGAGAAGGGCACGTGCCATTGCGTCCATGCCGGCGATGTGGGCGATGAAGATATCCTCGAGGTCGGTAGAGTTGCGGCGTGTCTTCGCATCGAAGTTGGTGCCGCCGTTGCCGAGACCGCCGTTGCGGATGATCTGCATCATAGCCTGGGTCAGTTCATAATTGTCGATAGGGAACTGGTCAGTGTCCCAGCCGTTCTGGTAGTCTCCACGGTTGGCGTCGATGCTTCCGAGCATTCCGTTGTCGACAGCCACGGCGAGCTCATGCTCGAATGTGTGTCCGGCGAGAGTGGCGTGGTTCACCTCGATATTCACCTTGAAGTCTTTCTCAAGACCGTGAGCCTTAAGGAAGCCGATTACAGTTTCGGTGTCGACGTCATATTGGTGTTTGGAAGGCTCCATGGGCTTCGGCTCGATCAGGAATGTGCCTGTGAACCCTTTGGAACGGGCGTAGTCGCGAGCCATTGTGAGCATCATGGCGAGATGTTCCTTCTCACGTTTCTGGTCAGTGTTGAGGAGGCTCATATAGCCCTCGCGTCCACCCCAGAACACATAGTTGGAGCCGCCGAGCTCAATAGTGGCGTCGATGGCGTTCTTGATCTGTACGGCAGCGCGCGCCACAACGTCGAAATCAGGGTTGGTTGCCGCTCCGTTCATGTAGCGGCCGTTGCCGAACACGTTGGCGGTGCCCCAGAGGTTTTTGATATTCGTGCCTTCCATCTTGCTTTTGATGTAAGCCACGATATCCTTTACGTTTTTCTCATATTCCTCTACAGAAGAACCCTCCTCGATGAGGTCAACGTCGTGGAAGCAGAAATACTCGATACCGAGCTTTTCCATGATCTCGAAGCCTGCGTCAGCCTTGTTCTTGGCGCGGTCGAGAGCGGTCTCACCCTCGTTCCAGGGGAATTTCTTGGTGCCGCCACCGAATTGGTCGCCACCTTCGGCGCAGAGGGTGTGCCACCATGCCATGGCGAATTTGAGCCATTCTTTCATCGGTTTGCCGAGCACTACTCTTTCTGCGTCATAATAACGGTAGGCGAGGGGATTGTAGCTTGAAGTTCCTTCGAACTTGATTTTCCCTATCGAGGGGAAATATTCTTTGTTTGCCATTTTTTGATAAATAGTTTTTGTTGATTGTTGGTAAATTCAGGTTATGTCGGTGAAGCTGTCAGGCTTCATTCATACGAGTTCACGCGCGAGAATATCTTTCCAGCGGGAGTAAGCCTCCAGATAGGGGGTACGGTCGGCGGCGGGTTCGATCACCTCAAGCACCTTGAGCGACCCGAAAGCCTCGTTGTTGTCTTTATATATGCCGGCTCCGATACCTGCCCCTTTTGCGGCTCCCGCAGCCCCGTCGGTGTCAACAAGGTCGATTGTCGCCCCGGAGACAGACGCAAGCGTGTCGCGGAAAATAGGGCTGAGGAACATATTCGCCTTTCCGGCATGTATCCTTGATATGTCCATCCCTATTGATTTCATTATCTCCATTCCATACATGAACGAGAAGACGATCCCTTCCTGTGCGGCGCGTATTATATGGTTGCGGTTGTGGACGTTGAAGTTGATGCCGTGGAAAGAACATTCCACCTGTCTGTTTTCAAGCACGCGTTCGGCGCCGTTGCCGAAAGGAAGTATCGTGACTCCCTGCGATCCGACAGGCACTTTTGCGGCGAGATCGTTCATATCGGCGTAGCTTATCCCCTCGGGGGCGACATTGCGCTTTATCCAGGTGTTGAGAATGCCGGTTCCGCTTATGCATGTCATGACGCCAATACGTGTCTGTTCAGCCGAATGGTTGACATGTGCGAAATTGTTTACCCGAGAGCGTGGATCATAATCCACGGTGCCGTTTATGCCGTATACCACACCTGAGGTGCCGGCGGTGGATGCCACCTCTCCCGGATTGAACACGTTAAGCGACAATGCGTTGTTGGGCTGGTCTCCCGCACGGTATGTCACGGGTGTTCCCGGCGCGAGTCCGAGCTCCCCGGCGGCTTTTTCTGTCAGGCGTCCCTGTTCCGAGAATGTGGGCTTGACTTCGGGGAAAATGGAAGGGTCATAGCCGAAATATTCCATCAGGAACGTGGCTGGGGTGTTGTCTTTGAAATCCCAGAGCATGTATTCGGAAAGACCTTCGGGATTGGTGCAGATCTCATCGGTAAGGCGCATGGCGATATAGTCGCCCGGAAGCATTACCTTATAAATTTTGTCATAAATCCATGGCTCTTCCTCTTTTAGCCAACGCAGTTTCGCAGCCGTGAAGTTGCCCGGAGAGTTGAGAAGTCGGGGAAGGCATGTCTCCGCCCCTAATTCATTGAAAGCTTTTTCTCCATAAGGCACGCCTCTTGAGTCACACCATATAATGGCGTCGCGGAGCACGTTGCGCTCTTTGTCGATAGCCACAAGTCCGTGCATCTGATAGCTTATGCCTATGGCTTTGATGTCGGAGGGATCGACCCCGCTTTCGCGGACCACCGATTCCGTGGCTTCCTTAAGATATTTCCACCAGTTTTCGGGATCCTGTTCCGCCCAACCCTGACGCAAGGCTTTTATGGGCGCTTCGTTCTTGGGGAAGAAATCGGATGCCACGCATACGCCCGATGTGGCGTCGACCAAAGCTGCCTTGACCGACGAACTTCCTATATCATAGCCTAATAAGTACATGAAAGACTGAGTTTTTATTGATTTTGCTCCGGAAATGGAGCAGTATGATACGATTATTGCCTAATGGGAAATGATAGTCACACCTATGATGGCAAAGGAAAAACCGGAGGTCAGGGTCAGAACGCTGACCTCCGGTAGAGATTATATAGCCGTAAATCCCGGAAGGTTATAAAAAACCTTTTCAAGATTTTCAGTCCGGCTTCAGAACATCGCTTTTACCTGGTTGTAGACATTGTCGGCTGTGAAACCGAGTTTCTCGTCGAGTACCTTGTAAGGAGCCGAGAATCCGAATGATTCGAGTCCCCAGATCTTGCCGTCGGTCCCCACGAGACCGAGGAGATTTACCGGCAGACCGGCAGTGAGACCGAATTTCTTTATGCCGGCGGGAAGCACCTCTTCCTGATATGCGGCAGGCTGGGTGCGGAAAAGACCTTCGGAAGGAACCGATACCACACGCACCTTCAGACCGTCCTCGCGAAGTCTTGCGGCTCCGTCAACGAGAGTTGATACCTCAGAGCCGGTCGCCACGAGCACAACGTCAGGATTTTCGTCGGAACCAGCCACTATGTAGCCACCTTTCTCCGCCATGGAATAGTCGTTGCCGGCGGGAAGGTTGTTGATGTTCTGACGTGAAAGTATGAGTGCGGTAGGGGTGTATACGTTCTCCATGGCAAGTTTCCATGCCACGGTAGTCTCCTCAGCATCGGCTGGACGGAGCACAAGCACTGAATTTCTGCCATGATGGTTCTTGAGTTTCTCCATAAGGCGGATCTGAGCTTCCTGTTCTACCGGTTCGTGAGTTGGTCCGTCCTCGCCTACGCGGAACGCGTCGTGCGTCCAGATGAATTTCACGGGAAGTTCCATGAGAGCCGCCATACGCACGGCAGGCTTCATATAGTCGGAGAATACGAAGAATGTGGCACATGCGGCGATTACACCACCATGCAAAGCCATACCTATGCAGCAGCATGCCATTGTGAGCTCTGCCACACCTGCCTGAAGGAACGCTCCGGAGAAATCTCCTTTGGTGAACGCGTGGGTCTCTTTAAGGAATGAGATAGTCTTGTCGGATTCGGAAAGGTCGGCAGAAGAACATATCATGTTGGGCACCTGACGGGCGAGCTGGGCGAGCACGGCGCCAGACGCGTTGCGTGTGGCGTCATTCTCTTTCTGCGAAACCTTGCTCCAGTCGATTTCGGGAGCCTTGTTCTCAAACCATGCCGCCACTTCCGCAGCCTTCTCGGAATTATTGTCTGCCCAAGCCTTTTCTTCGGCGCGGCGTTCCTCCACGATACCTTTGAGAGCTTCCGCACGTTCCGCGTAAAGCTCCTTGACCTCGTCGAAGATCACAAACGGATCGTCGGGATTACCGCCGAGATTGATTACGGTATTGCGGAACGCGTCGCCGCCGAGAGGCGCGCCGTGAGTCTTGCAATTATGCTCATAAGAAGAGTTGTCAGCCTTGCGTGCGCCTTTGCCCATGATTGTCTTGCCGATGATGAGGGTGGGCCTTTCGGTTTCCGCTTTCGCGTCGTCAAGGGCTTTGCGGATCTGGTCAGCGTCATGTCCGTCGATCTCCATGACATTCCACCCCCATGCGCGGTATTTCATGGCGGTGTCTTCGTTGGAGACTTCATTGCATTCAGTGGAAAGCTGGATGTCGTTTGAGTCGTAGAACATCACGAGATTGTCGAGACCGAGGTGTCCGGCGATACGTCCCGCGCCCTGCGAGATCTCTTCCTGGATGCCGCCGTCAGATATGTATGCATATATGGTCTCTTTCCTGAAGCCGGGATTTCCTGTGCGGTCGGCAAGGAATTTGGCGGCGATAGCGGCGCCTACTGCGAATGTGTGGCCTTGTCCGAGGGGACCGGAGGTGTTTTCCACGCCGCGTGCGATGTCAAATTCGGGATGACCTGTCGTCGGGCTTCCCCATTGACGGAGCTGCTTGAGTTCTTCGATGGAATATTTCCCGATGAGAGCGAGCTGGGCATAGAGCATGGGCGCCATGTGTCCGGGATCGAGGAAGAAACGGTCGCGTGCGCACCATGTCGGGTCAGAGGGATCGAATACCAGATACTCACTGAACAGGACATTTATGAAATCGGCGCCACCCATGGCGCCACCGGGATGTCCGGATTTCGCTTTTTCTACCATAGCGGCAGCCAGAATGCGTATGTTGTCGGCCGCGCGGTTAAGAATTTCCTTTTTCATAATATTATTATTTCATGATGATTTCATGAGGAGATGGAGGGGAGAGGGGGTGATTCGCAGTGCAAAGATAGTAAATATGGTTTGAAAAAAGGTTTAAATTTGTTGCAAGAAAGTGCTTAAATTTAATGTATGGTATTAAAAATGGACTAAAAAGGATAAAAAATGGATAAAATACTAATGTGGGAATAAAATGTAAATTTTTTTACGTTTTTTTTGTTATTGAAGGAGAAGGGTGTCAGCCACGCCTCCGGCAAGGGCAGGATAGTGTGTGGAATCCCTTCTTGAAAAGTCATTTTTAAGTAAACATACTCTAAATAGCGATCGGAAAGAAATGGATATCGTTTGGTTGATAGTGGGTCTTGTGTTGATCCTCGTCGGGGCGGACGCGCTGACCGACGGCGCCTCTGCGGTGGCGAAGCGCTGGGGGGTGAGTGATCTTGTGGTGGGTCTTACCGTAGTGGCTTTCGGCACGTCAGCCCCTGAGCTTGCCATAAGCCTTGTGTCGGCTGTAAAGGGTAGCGCGCCTATGGCTGTGGGGAATGTGGTAGGAAGCAATATTTTCAATGTCCTTGTGATTATCGGTCTTGTGGCGGTCATAAAGCCGGTTCGGATCCAAGGCTCCATAATGTTCAACGAGCTCCCTCTTGTGATCCTTTCTTCGCTTGCCCTGCTGGCTGTGGGGAGCGGCAATATTCTCGGAGTGGAGGGGGAGAGAATCCTCACCCGCCCTGAAGGCATATTGTTTCTTCTGTTTTTTATAATCTTTATGCGCTACACGTTTTCGCAGGCGCGGAGCGGGTCGCAGCCGGATCCCGGCGCCGGGATGGTATCCGGAAAACCGTTGATGCCGTTGTGGAAATCCCTTCTGTGGATAGCCGGCGGTCTGGCGGGCCTGGTATGGGGAGGCGACCGCTTTGTGGCGGGAGCGTCGGGGATAGCGTCGTCACTGGGGATGAGCGACGCCCTTATCGGCCTCACGATAGTGGCGGCGGGTACTTCCTTGCCGGAACTCGCCACATCCGTGGTGGCTGCCGGGAAAGGGAAACCCGGAATAGCGGTGGGGAATGTGATCGGCAGCAATATCTTCAATATATTCCTTGTATTAGGTCTGACCGGCACGATAATGCCTTTGCCATTCGGCGGAATCACAGTGGCGGATCTTCTTGTCATGACGGGAGCGTCGGTGCTTTTCTGGATATTCGGCTGGAAATTCGCTGAACGTACAGTCACCCGCTGGGAAGGTGGAGCGCTCCTTGCTTTGTATGTGGCATATATCTGCTGGCAGGTGGCGATGATCTGATGGGGTCAGAGCCATGCGTTCTGTCTCGCCCTGACAGACAGGGAGGAGCTGAGAATCTTGATAAACTCCTGCATGGAGCGTTTCCTGTAGGTGTCGCGCAGGGTATGCACGCATCCGTCCATCTCGCATCCCTCCCCCTCGATCGGGATCGCCGTTATGCCGTTTTCGTTTAGAACGGTCGCCTCGGCGAGTACGGATACAAGTTTTCCTTCCCTGATAAGTTTAAGCAGGATGTTCACTTCATTGAGCTCTATCTTGATCTTAAGCCTGTTCATAAGGTTTCCCGCCATCTGGTCGAGCGTGTTTCGTGCCTGAAGACCCTGGGAGGGAAGGGCGAGGTCATACCGCTCAAGCATTTCCGGAGTCACCTTCTTTTCCGCCGCGAGCGGATGAGAGTCGGCGGCGATGGCGGCGAGATAGTTTTGGAAAAGGTAGTGGGATTCCACTCCGGGTATCGGTTTGTTGGGTTTGAAGGCGAGAACGAAGTCAAGCTGATGATCCACAAGCAGCTCCATAAGCTCCGCCATAGGTTTATAGAGGATATTCAGCTTTACCTTTGGGAACTCTTTCATGAAGGTGAACAGAGATTCGGTGAGTATCGGGCTGAAAGAATATGTCACGCCGATATTGAGTGTGCCCCCCAGACCCTCGCCAAGATCCCTGATTCTCTGTTCGCACATTCCGGCGTCGAGGAGGGTCTGGCGCGCATGGGGAAGCAGTTCTGCTCCAGCCTCCGTAAGGGTGACGCTGTGGCTTGACCTGCACAGCAGCTGTGTCCCCAGAGAATCCTCAAGCTGTTTGATCTGTTGGGAAAGGGTGCTTTGGGTGACGAACAAAGCTTTGGATGCCTCTGAGAAATTCAGAGTCTCAGCCACTTTTACAAAATATCTTAACTGTCGAAGTTCCATGATGTCATCGGGTGGCGGTAAACGCCCGTTTTTTGAATATGAAGATAGGTATTGTGGCACATGTCACCATGGCGAGAATGATGGTGACCGTGATGAATCCGTTCTGGGCAAATTGATAAAAATAGTATTCAAACGCCTGCTGCGAATTTTCCAGCATGCACATTGCTGCCCCGCCGAACGATTTGTAAGCGTATATCCCCGGAATCATCGGGAGGAGCGACGGGAAAAGATATGCCTCCGCGGGAGTCTTGGCGTAAGGGGAGATGAATACGGCGAGCGAACCTATTATAAAAGACGCGACGCCCGTGGCGGCTATGATGTGGAAATGGAGAGCGGGGCACATCAGGAGGAAACGTATGGAATGCCCTACGGCGGCAATGATGCCGCACCATATGTAGGCACGCGCCGGAACCCGGCTTATAGCCCCGAACCCTATCGCGGCGACAGCGGCGAGCAACGCGTCTTTAAAGAAATCGAGAAGCATATATGAAAAGATTTTGTGACAGCCACAATAGTCAGAACATCCCTACGTGCATCAGCCTCATCCCCAGACAAAGCCCCAGCGACAGACATCCGGTAAGGACCATCGCGTCTATAAACCGGACCACGGCGCATATGTAATGGTGGTAGATAAGGTCGTTGAAAGAGTTCAGAAACGGTATTCCCGGCACCAGATAGAGCACGCTTGTGCCGACGGCTATGGCGGGGGTTCCTCCGTAAGGGAAAAGGAAATCGGTGGCGCCGATCACTGACGACACGAAGGCGCAGAGGAAAAACACTATCCTTGAGTCAAGGTGTTTCCGGAGCAATACCTGCTTGAGGTTGAATCCCAGTGCGGTGGCGATGAACACGATTGCCATGGCTATTGCGTCGCCTCCGAAAATGCCGCAGAAAGCGGCGTTGGCACACGACGCGAGCAGAAGGGTGAGCCATGGATTTTCAGAATCGGAAGAAACGATTCTCCTGAATCTTTTCCGGGTCTCCGCCAAAGACAGACTGTTGTCGGCGACCGCCCAGCTGAGTTCGCTGAGTCGTGTATTGAGCGAGAAGCTGATAGGGGCGGGCTTTACCGAAGATATTGAGGTGAAGAAATCGTCAGACCCGGGATGCCACACGGTCATGTGGACATGGCGGGGCATTATGGTCAGCTCCACTTTCTTGCCGAATACAGCCGCCATACGGTTGACATTGCGCTCAAGCCGCATGCAGGTGGCGCCGCATCCGAGGAGCGAGACGGCATAATTGGTCAGGAACAGGCACACCTCTTTCGAGGGCACTGACACGTTCCCGGGACGTAAGGGGTCGTCACTCTCGATGACCGCCTCATTCGGATATGTTGTCGATGATGTCATAATCGTCGTTCATGGAGCGGGAGGTGGGATCTCCGGCTATGAAAAACTCTTCCCGTTCCTTACCAAGCTCAATAATTTTAAATCTGCGGCGGCTGTTTCTCAATTGATGACCGTTGCCTTCCTTTTTATCGTCAGCCACTCTCATCAATATCACAACCAACAGAAACACGGCTACGCAAAGCCATATTATAACAGATGCAGTCATAACTTTTCGATTTTTAAATTCATCGCAAAGTTAACGCCGCATCTGTATAATGGTTTTATGATATCAATAGTTTATTTCAATAGCTGCAATCGGTTTTGCAAATATCGGGTGCCTGAGGAAATCAGAGTCACTATCCTACGGCGTTGAGAATAGTCCGGCATTCCGATATCGTGTCATCCCAGTCGGGAGAATACGCTGATAATTTATCAATTATAGTTTGCAATACAATCCGGGCGTTCCGACGGTCATGTGCTTTAATATATGCCAAGGCAAGAAGCTTGCCGTAGATAGCTATGTCCTGAGGAGAGTCGACGGATTCATATTTTTTTATCAAAACAGGGATCGCTTTTGCCGGATCCGAAGTGTATGCCTCGAGAGTAAATGATTGCCCGTCTGAACCGATTGAGGTGTCATCCCCTCCTCTGGATACCGCTGACAGATCATCTGCATAAAAACTGAACACCACATTGTCGACATTTTCCCTGCCGCGTTTTTCGAAATCAAGCACCACGATGAAAGCTATGAGAACGACAGCGGCTATAGACGAGGCTTGCCATATCCATGTCTTTGCGCTCCATGTCTTTGCGCTCCGTGTCTTGGTGCTGCTTCCGCTTTTCTTGGTCGCCGGAGCTTCAGTCTCAGATATTTTTTTGGCTTCAAAATATATCAAACGTCCATGGAGCGAGGGGAGCTCCTCTTCAATTTTAGATCGTTCCTCATCAATTCTAGATCGTTCCTCATCAATTTTAGATCGCTCCTCCTGGATCTTAGATGAAGCAGAGGCGTTGAAAACAGGCGCAGACTCCCCAAAACCGACCGCCAGATCGAAACGGGCTCCGGACAAGGGGGCATCATCAGTCTGAGCCGGGAAAGGAGAGTGCTTTCTATATCCCATTATTTCCAGTAATTGTTCCGGGGTGATATTTTTCATTGCTGTGGCAAATTCAATATCATCCAGTTGTGCTTCCTTGCAGATTCCCGCCACTGTCAATATATAAGCCTTGAAATCAGTTGCAAAATCCTTATCTGTCTTGAGACGGCTGATAAACTTTTTTCTCTCTTCCGGAGATAACTCTCCGTATATGAAGCGGTCAAATTGCTGTATGTTTTGCATAATAACTATAAGATTAAATGATTATTCCCGCTCTTTTAAGAGCCGCTTTGACAGGAGAAATAAGATTTCTCACGCATTGCCATCTGCGCGATTGTACGCTTCTTGCAGAGTTGAACCCGATTACCTCGGCAATGTTTGCAAGGGGCATACGCTCATAGTAAAAGAGTCTCAGGATGGTGGCGCACGGCTCCGGAGTGCGGGCGATCTCTTCACCTAAAACTATGTCTGCCTCGGGATTGTCGAAAAGAGAGATGTCTTCTTCCTGCAGCTCAAGATTTATGGCTTTGATACGGTCAAGAGTAGTCGGTCTGTCGTGATTATCGTCAAAACCATCATATGAATCGGTTATGTCGGCATGCCGCATGTGTTTGCATGCAAGGTTATATCCCACGGTCATTATGTAGGAATACCACGATGTGTTGTCTTTGATTCTTCCCTTTTCAAAGTTTTCTTGAATTGCAATGAAGATATTCTGATAGATATCCTCAATCTCTCCACCTCTGAGCCGGGGGAAGCGGCTGATCATGAGATTGAAGAATGGCAATCTCATTTTCTCATACCATTGATTGGCGATTTCCTGAAAATTCGTTGGCATTTTTGATAGGTGATATTTTTGCAAAATTAATATAAAAATACAGCTTGGTCAATACTTTATCTTAATGAAAACGAAAGGATGGGATAATTGATACAAAAAAAATGGGGAACCGGATGTCATATCCGTAGATGATGACACGCCGGATTCCCCGTCGGCAGGCAAGTCTGTAGCGAATGATGTCTGTGCCGGAGCGGCACTTCCGGTTAATCTTCGGTATCGGTGTCCATGAAAAAGTCGGTTGATATCCTTTTTCGCAAATTTAGTTTATCCTGTTTTGAACCCGAGCATTTCCTCTCGTACATAATTCTTGATTCCTCGTGAGTGGCAAGACGGGAATTGAATTCTTCCCACATTTTTTTAGTTCCCTTTTTAGAAGCCTTGAATGCCATGGCATTGTCGATCTGAATTTTCTTCGACATCTTTTCCACATCGATATTTGCGCCGATCAGGTTGACTGTCCACCCCAATTCCTTTGATTGGGAAATAAGGTTGGAAACCTGTCCCCATGAAAACTCGTGTGAAGAATTTTCCATTCCGTCAGTGATGATAGTCACGATTCCGGTGGAATCTTCATGAGTTGCCGCCACTGTCAAAAGTTCGGAAAGAGTGGATCCGACGGCGTCGAGAAGAGGGGTGGATCCCCAAGGACGATAGGAGTCGGGATTCATATTGGAGATTTCATTGATAGGTCGGTTATGATAGACATATCTTGATTGAACCTCCGAATCTCCTTGAAAGAGGTATATGCTGACAAGGTTGCGTTGAGAATCGCCGTGTTTTTCTTCGAGCGAACGGATGAGGTTGAGTGTTTCGTTGCATCCTTCTATCGTTTGTTCTGAAAGCGGGATCATTGAGCCGCTTTCATCAAGGATGATGAGATTGAAGACTGTGGTTTTTTCCATTATTCGTTTGATGTTTTTTATATTGTTTTGGCGGGTTGTTTTCCCGGGTTACAGTCAATAATACCGGTAGTATAGAAAAGGTAAATATACATTGATATAAATTTTACAATCCGGACATTACCGTCAGTTGATCAGAATGAACGGGACCCAATGATAAGGATCCGGATGACGCCTGCGGAATTCCTTTTGGGTTTCGATGAATGCGGCGTTAAGGTTTGCCGATGTCGGAAGTCTCTTATAGAAAGCGTTGATGAATTCCTCAGTGAGTTCGTTGTCTACCGACCATAACGTCAGTAACATGGCTTTGACGCCGGCAAGTTTCAACGCACGTTGCAAACCGATGATTCCGTTTATCCTGTCGATATCTCCCTGTGCGGTTTTGCAAGCCGCCAGCACAGCGAGCTTGCAGCCGGAAAGGTCCATACAAGATATCTCCCATCCGGTGAGAATCCCGTCTTCCGCCCCGTTCTCAACATCCTCTCCGCTCCATGCCTTGTTGGCGCCAGACATGGCAAGTCCACACGTGAGCAGGGCACGCTCTTTTGTGCCGTCTATAACATGTTTCCCTATGAAAGCATGGTCTTCTTCCGGGATATAGAATCCGTGTGTGTCGATATGGATCAATTCCGGGGAATTGCCGTCATATTTCTTGAAAGCGTCTTCCGACGCCCTTCCACCGGAATAATTGTCAACTTTACCTACATGATTCCCGATCCCTTTTATAAGCCGTTTTCCGTCTATTGGGAGACGAGGGAACTTAGTCATAAAAGCACCTTTCTCGATTTTTACCCTGTAGCCTGCGGTCTCGTTGTCAAGGTCCCAAGTATCGCTTCCCCCTTTTTCAATATTATTGAAATCCATATTGGAGAATACTGCGGCAGATTTTAGTTTCGTGTCACGTTTCTTTATGTCGGCCACGTCAAAAGCCGCGTTGATTCTAATAATCTCCACTTTGTCGTTTACAATGCTGTCTCCTTCACCCCATGGGAGGGCACCGATATTGATCATATTGACAATTCCTGTGGGTGACACGTAGGCACGTCTGTACTTCCGGATATTCTCCAGCAGAGGTCTGAGAGAGTTTCCGACAGTGATTAACTCGTCACGACTGTATTGAAGGGCACGGTGTCTATCTCCGAGATCCCTTCCTAATCCATAATATACTAATGAATATAAATCCATCGGGCCAAGGTCAATGAATTCATAATTATCCGCCTTATAATCTATACCCAATTTTTTGTCCTTCATAGGCAGGGCGGTGCATACGATTGCTCCGTAATGCATGATTTCCTTCCCATCCTCTATGTGAGGATATTGGAGAATTTCCACGGCACATTCGTCTGAGTCAAGATAAGACGGCATGATTACGGTCTGGTTATGATATTCGCTAATTAATGGAGAGAGATTTATTCCTGCACGAAGACCGAGTTCAAGCTTCTCCATGTTGTTTGCAATCTTTCTGCGTTCATCCTTGTCAGTGATTCTTGCCATCTTGTGTCGCATATCAATGATACTGTTCAGGACAGATTTGAATTCTTCCGTTCCCGATTCCCTTATAAAGTCGGAGACCCTATTGAAATTCAGAGTCGACAGTGATTTTGTCCTGACACTGTTAAGGTATGCCCCTGAAAGGATAAATTGATTGTCGGAATAAGCGTTAAGTCCAATGCCGTGGCTTTTGTTGAGTCTGTCCGCCATTCTCTGCCATAAGATTTCGCTGTCGTTGAGAGAAAAGGAATTAAGGTCAAGATAAATGACATCCAGTCCGATGTGTCCCGCGAGATACATCATTGAAGAATATTCATTCTCACTTATGTGGTAGGCAGTGGTAAGCGCATCGTTTAGACAAAGTTTGTATGCAAGGACCGCCAATTTGCTATTGAAAAGCTGGTTATAAATCCAATTTGCCCTTTCGTAATTTCCTTGTTTCAGAGTCAGCGCTTTGGCTCCGAAAATCTGCATCATGACATTATTGACATCCGTCATGTTGTCGGATAAATTGGCTAACAGCTTATTTGTATCTCTCATAAACCTTGAGGAGACATGTTCAATCAATTCAGTCGCACACCGCAGCATCGCATTTATAGTGAAGTGGGATACTTCCTTTGACTCCATGGAATGCAAGTCGGAGATTGCACCTTCGTATATCTCCTTTGCTTTATCGATTTCACCCATCCTTATCAACAGGGTCGCCATGTTGAATCTGTTTCTTATCCAATGGTTGCCAGACATGCGGTTGGTATTGATACAGAATTCTGTAGTGGTAGTGATCCAGGTAGCTGCGTGGCTGTCTATTCCAGCCGACAGATAGTATTCTGAAGCAGAAACGGAAAGATAATGCACATTGTATGTCGCTAATTCCGGAGAGTTATAATAGTCCATAAGGATGTTGAGAGAATGGTGGAGTATAAGCCCCCCGGATATAAAATCGCGCATTTCCAAAGCTGTGTCGATAACTTTGCTTGCGGTCTCCTCAAACACAAAAGGGGAGAACTCGTCAGATTCCACAAATTCATCCATGGATTTGCATATGACACTTGCTATCTCACGCTGGTGGCTGATGAAATCATTTTCCTTAGCCAACTCAAGGACTCTATCATACGTATTGTCATCGGCTTTTATTTCCATGACACCTGTCATCAGGGAAATTACAACGAGTACAAATGAAACTGTTTTCATTACTTTATTTTTTCTTATGGTTTCATCAATTGTCATGTCGGGGTAAAGTGATGATGTTTTGGATATTTTAAAAGACCATGATGACAGACAAGCGACATTCATTCATAGATGGTTATAGTTGGATGTTGTATTGCCGTAAAGCACCTTGATTTCAAATGACGATTGGATTTGAAATAGTCTCTCCACACCTTGAAATCCGCGCTTTCACGCAGCAGCATATACATGCAGTAGGATAGCGATCCATAATGCTTCTCACCGACTTTACGTTCGAAATTCCGTTCATTTTCCCGACAGGCGCTCACCACAGTCATTAAGGTTCCGGAGATATAATTCTCCGGTAAGGTTATGCTCTTCAGATAACTCTTGTCAGACGGATTGAAGAAATCAGCTGTCCCGCGCATGAATTCCGGGATGCTGTCAACATCGAAATCTTCCGGGAAATCACAGTCGCCTTTCTCCAATCCTCGGCTGTAGCAGGCATCGAAGACGATGAACAGCTCACCTTTTACTCCCACTTTCTTTCTGATTTCCTGAAAATATGGGGCAAGTTCATCATCAATGATATGGTTTTCTCCGTTATAGGTGGTTCCATTGAGGGAATACCCCTCCGAGCGCGGAGCGTCATATGGTACGATCGCCTCGTCAAATCTCCTCTTCTCATCTCCGTTGCAGTCAATCACAGGTTGTCCGTGGCATGAGAAATGGAAATAGACAAAGTCTCCCGGTTTACATTCCGCGGCAAGTCCCTTCAAACCATTGATGATATTATTCTTCGTGGCAGACCTGTTGATGATGGACCTGACTTTAAATCCATTTTTCTCAAGTAAAGGGGAGAGGAGAGTCACGTCATTGTCGCCATGTATTCTGCGCCAGCCTGTGCGATCGGTATCATAATCTCCGATCCCCACAAGCAAAGCACGGCTTTCGGCAAAGAGATTTGTATGTGCAGACAAAGTCAGAACAGTTATCAACAAAAGGATCCGTATTGACAGCATATGCTATTTGTTTGCTTCAAGAAATGAGTTTAATTCAAGAAAGGAAGAGAGGATGAAAGGTTGGATTCTTCCTTTTCACCTGATGGGTCAAGACATTTTTCCAATCTTGTATTTAAATTGTATTTCGCTTGAAAGAAAAGATCAAGTATGGCAGACAGATAGTTCTCGGCATTTGGTATGAACGGACCAAACACTAAGTCCATTCTGCTTTGGATGTGTCGAATTCCGTATTCATCCGGATCAGACAAGATAATCGTGGGGCCCACGCTATAGTTTGTTTTGTTGATAGTCTCAATTATTAGAGAAAGATTTGTGTCAAGCATGTTGACTTCGTTGAATGGAAGATCCCAGATGCGTAAAAACATTATATTTGGAATGATAAGGAAATTCTCACCTTGAAATTTTATGTAAATATGGTCAATCTCTTCTGATTCTATAGGATCGCATCCCATTACCTTTAAGGTCTGTAGTAGGAATTCTTTGTTTTCAGTATGAATTTTTTCTTTCTCTGTCATATTCCTTTGGCTTTTAATGTTGTTGTCTTCTGAGGATTGGTTGGATCCGTTTTCGGTGTCTTCAGACACACTTTTATTGTCGGCGAGCTCGTTTGAAGATGGAAACTCTGTTTGTTCGGCACTTTCATCGTGGGCGATTGGTGCCGGACTCATAAGGTCAGATATCAATCTGTCGCGTTGGAGATCGTGTTCAGAAAGAGAATCATCAGGGTCGCACAAGGGTGGACGTTCCGGGCCGGCTCCATCGTCATAAAAACGTTGTTGGATATCTTCGTTGTCTTTTCTATCCTGAATGGCATTGATAAGCCATCTGATGAAAAGCGCTGTGATAATCATAAATACGATATAAATAATTTTTCCTTCCATAATTCAGAATTTATGAAGGCATGACCCTCAATTTTTGTCTGCGAAAGTTGAATTAATAAGAGGGAAATTGGATAGGGTGAAAAAGAGATTGTTGAAGAAATCATAATAGTTCTCTTCGGATTCGATCTCCGAGGTGGGAATACCGAAATTGCCGAAATAGACAATATTGTCTACTTTCGTGGCAAAACATGCGTAAGACATACCGTCTTCATCATCCCCGACTTTCAAGACAAACGATTTCCCGTCTTTCCATCTCTCATCCAATTCACCGGGATATATCTTAAATTCCAGATTGGCGAGTTCCAACAGATTCATATTTCCGGCTTCAGCAGACCTTGTAACGAAACTTGCTCCAGTGTTGTTGTCAGAGAAACAGAAGTATACGTCAGCGATGGTTTGAGCGAACGTGTAGTCATTTGGCAGGAAAACTCCATAAGCGGTGAAAGATGGGATTTCAACAATCCTGCCGTTCTCTTCGAGAGGAGAGTTTTCAACGAGTTTATATCCAGCCGGATTTTCGACAACCTTTTTGGAATTGACAGTAGTGGCAGGACTCTCCGATTGACCGGGGATAGAGGCTCCGAGACAATGAAACGACATCATCAAAGTCACTCCGAAAAAAATAATAGATCTAATCATATTGCCGATATTTAATGATTTTAAATTTAGTTCGCAAACTCACTTAATTTTGTGTATGATAAGTGTTGAGGTAAGGAGTGGGGTTCATATAGAATGCCTTGAATAAACCATCCGGAGTGTCATCGATTCGAAATGGATTAAGAATCAATGAGCCTATGCCGAAATGCAGATGAGAGGGAGTGTTGGCTGCATTTCCGGAATTTCCCACTGTCCCGAGGGTGGATCCGTGCGTTACAACAGACAATGGAATAGCCGACACCTTATCCATGTGTGCATAATAATGAAGTCTCCACTTGGGGGCAAGAGAGACAACGACATTCCCCCCTTTGCCCGGCATGTGTCCTGCATACAGCACCCATTCCACACCTGAAGCAGGATGTATGGTAGTGTTCTTACTTTTAAAAATATCCACACCCTTGTGAGTGATCGATGTACCCCAAGGATAATACCAGAAAGATTCCTGATTGTAGTCATTGCGGGTAGCACCTTCAACAGGATTCCTGAAGGAATAGGGTATTAGATACCCCATAGCCATCACTGCTGCCACACATATCAGTATTTTTTTGTAAAGTCTCATATTTCAGTATGCCAAATTCAACCCTCACAAGCGAAAGTTGAGTTGTTATAAGTTTCTTTGATTAATTATACCGATAGTTGAAAAAGGTAAAAAGAAACTCGTCATTCGTGAATTTCGATTGAAGGAAAGTTTCTTTTGATTTTCATTCCGGAAAGGGTTTTATTTGAGGGAGGGGAGGGATCTATGTTGGAGGATGCGGATGCTGCCGACGAGGTCTTTTATGCCGAAATAAACTGCGAGAACAGCCCATATGAGCATGGCTGAAAAAAGCACGTTTATATGGCTAAGTTTGAAAAGAATTAAAAACAGATAGAACAGTCCTCCGCAGATACAAGCAGCTGCGAATATGATGGAAGCAATATTTACCCATTTTGAGATAGAGGGAGCCTGGGGTTGAAGTGCCTGTACCGGATATTGCCTACGTAGTTCGCAATATTTGGCATACAATTCGCCGTCTTCAGAGAATTGCGATTCATCAAACGGTGGTAAACCATCTTCTTTGATTGTCCTATACTGAGAAAGACATTTCGAAGAAGCAATCATTGATGCGACTCCGAACAACCCGAATATGACGTATGCGAATATATCGGAGCTGTGCAAGGCAAGCAAACCTATTACGGTCAGAATACAATAAATTGCCCAGACGGTCTGACCGATTAACTTATTGCGGATAATCTTAGCCATCTTCCAGGCATCATTGGTGTAGAATATCTCAAAGATATAAGCACGATTTAGATTGGCTTGATATTGAGTTTCCTGAGCAAAAAATTTACCGTCGAGTCGGCTGATGAAAAACACGAGTATCAGGGCGACAAAAAAGTCGTTCTGTATCAGTAGAGGGCTTCCGGTAAGCCCGATCAGATAATAGACTATAAACCAGAGAAAGAAATAGAAACTTGTTTTCATATATAGTGGTTATCGTAAAAGCAACCAAATCAAAATACCATAGATAAACAACGGCAACAACACACAGATTATTACCGAATTGAGAACATAATTGCCGCCCCAACGATTGAACCAATTCAAGAAATTGACAGAGTCTTGAAAAGCCTGATCACACCATTCCCTAAACGTGTGTATTGTGGCAATGAATATTCTTATCCAGACGCACATAAGAGCGGCAGAGGTTATGGGGAGACCCAGCCAACAGTCGAACATCACGGTCCAAGACAGAGGTATCAGCAAGTAATATACAAGGATATTCACTTCATTATAAGTCAATCCTGTCTTTTTGCCAATAAACAGCAGCGAATTTGCAACCACAGCAAATGTTTGTTTAATCATTGTTCAGAATTAAGAAGATGGAATTCCTTTGCAAAGATATATGCCATGTGGCAGTGAATGGTAAACAACCACCTCCAAATGTATAAATCGGTAGCGTTATTGTATGAACCGCCATCATTTGCCGAATATGGATTTGATGATAGCTTTGCCGATCTTTCGTTCAAGACCGGCCTTGGTTAGCGGAATGCCCGTCTCACGAGCAATCTGTTGCTTCACCTGCGTCACTCCCAAAGCCCTCTTCCAAGAGAAAGTTAATCCCGGTATTTTCATAAGTCTTTTATATTCGTATTTGATATTTAATA
>CAMWID010000027.1 GCA_947174235.1 uncultured Porphyromonadaceae bacterium
TGACTCGAAAATATTCTCTAAATCTTAACATAAGTCAAAAGTAAACATACTCTAAATATTTTCTGTCATATATGCCGACATACCGCCGGAATCACGGCTTGTCTTCACACGAAACCAGTCTACGCTTATTGCGCCTCCGGGCGTAAGTGTGGCGTAATTGAAAAGAGCATAGCGTGTGCCCATAAAGAACCGTCTGTAATCGAAAATCATCTTGAACGGTTGTCCCACACGATGCCAGTCCTCGCCATCCAGACTGTAATAGAACTCGGCGATATCCCTTCCCGGAGTGAAGTCTGTAGTAATCCGGAACCATATTTCTTCTCCATTAAACTCCAGTCTTTCCATCTCCCGGTCTTCAACTCCCGTTATTTCATGCGATTTTCCCCCGAGAGAGACTGACGTCGCACGCGCCACGATCCACTTCCTCCCTTCGCCGGCTTCCACAGACACGAGACCAGTGTCGCCGTTGAACGCCGCGAATCCGGCTATGTCCCCATTCTTCATATCGGCTACATTGATCTTGACCGAAGCGTCGCCATATGCGCCCTCCATCCGTTGGGAAACCGTATTGCGCGCCTCGAAAAGGTTGGAACTCGTCTTTGTGTTCACAAGACGCAACCGTCCCGGTGTTTCCGTAAGCGACCATCCCGCAGGATCAGGATTATGATTCCACTGCCAGAGCACCGACATTTTACCATCCTCAAATTCATCGGAAGCGCATACGCCGGATCCAGGAACATGACAAATTGTTTTATCAACCCTTGACGGAACCTTGCCGTCGGCATCCCCGAGCATAGGCCATCCGTCTTTCCACTCACACGGATTGAGAGTCAGAACCCTGCCTACGCCTCCGCGATCCTGAAAAATCATCCCCCACCAGTTTCCATCCGTGTCATCCACTATGCATCCCTGCCCGACATACGGGAATCCTCCGAACTCGGATTCAAGAACCACGCACTTCTCATACGGACCCTCGATATTGTCCGCCCTATAGCAAAGCTGACGGCGAGGCTTCCCGGCAGGCCATGAAATCACAAACGCATAATATTTCCCGGCGTGCTTTATAACTCGACTACCCTCGTGCAGTCCGGTCTCTGTCGAGTCCGGACGTATAACCACCTTGTCCACACCCCCCGGAAGCACCCCCGTCAGATCCGGATTCAATTCCGTCAATCTTATGTTCCCTCCCCCGCTGAAGACAAACGCCCTGCCGTCATCATCAAGCAAAAGCGAGGAATCATGGAAATGCTCTGTACGGCACAGCAGATCCCAATGACCGGATGGATCTTCCGTAGTATATATATACGACCGATAGGGCTCATCGTTTGGAGAGAACAGGACATAGAACCTGCCGTCGCGATAACGGATGGATGTCGCCCATTGTCCCTTCCCATATACGGTGCCCCCTTCGAGACTATAGCGCGGAGTGTCGTTCAGACTGTCAAAAACATATCCTACGGTAGTCCAGTTCACAAGATCACGGGAACGCATCACCGGACAGCCCGGCATCAGATGCATTGTGGTGCTTACCATATAAAAATCATCTCCTACCCTTATCACATCAGGATCGGGGACATCCGCCCAGATCACAGGATTGTAAAAACCGGAAGAGACTTCAGTTCCGGCGCCATGAGATTCCGCCGCAATTACTGCCGACGGCATCGCCAATGAAAAGGCTACCGCAAGAAGCACTATATTTTTTCTTGGAAACATATCTTTTTTAGCGTTAAGTATGTATGCAAAATTATCAAAAAAACATTCCCTGCAACCTATACGTTTGTCTCAACCTTGTGTAAAACGGGATATGGCGCGTACATATCTGTAAACTATCCGTCAATATCCGTAACATATATTGATATCAGATATATATAACTAACTATAAAACAGACTCCGGCATCCACATTCCGGACGCCGGAGTCCTGTCGTTTACAATCCGCTTGGATTCTGTTTCAGATTAGGATTGCGGGATATTGTCGTAAACGGATATGCGAAATATTCATGCTTTCCTTTGACAAAACCTGTCTGACCGCGGTTAGGATTGGAGTATTCCACATATATGCGGTGCTTAGGCTCCCCTTTGGTGAAGAATGCATCGTAGGTCGACGGGATATTCTTGCCGTTATCGACCACTCCGTCGGTATCACCCCAGCGGACCATGTCAGGAAACCGCACACCCTCTATCCACATTTCATAGGCTTTCTCGTTTTTAACTTCATCAAGCGTAAGAACTGACGACACATGCGCCGATCCCGCGCGGGTCTGTATGGCGTTGAGATATTGAAGACCGTCGTTATCGCCTGTCATCGCACAAGCCTCGGCATACATGAGAAGCACCTCGGCGTAACGGAACACCGTAAGATTCTTGAAACCGTACCATCCCTTCTCATTGTCTTCCGGCCAGGGAACTATCTTATGGGCGAAATATCCTCCGAATCCGTAAAGACCTGTCGGATCCTTGATACCGATCTTGTCGCTCACCTCAAGCTCCCCGCGGGTCAGACCTGAGGCGCCGTTCCATTTCATCTCATACAGAAATTCATCGGGGGTCATGAATGTGGCTTTGCGGCGTGGTGAATCTCCGTCGTTGGCAAGCATTCTCTCGGCGAAATCTGCACGTATGGAATGACCGCCCCATCCGTCAGCACCTATGAAAGAAGGCTTGGACGCCAGTTTGTCTGTACGCCAGTTCCAGAACTGTATCCACATCCACGACGTACGGTTGATCTTTCCGTCCCAGTCTCCGATATTGGCGTTCTCAAGAACGTTTGACTGGAAAATCATCTCCTCGCAAAGGTCGCCCGACTCATGAAAGAGGTTCGCCCAGCGATCTGTGGGCACAAGCTCATACTTGCCTGAGGATATCACCTGCTTCAAGTTTTTCTTGGCGTTTTCATAATCTCCCATGAAAAGACGCGCCTTTCCGGCAACTGTGAGTGCGAAACCTTTTGTCACCTTGGAGGCACCCACTTTATCGGAAGGGTCGATCCTCTCCTCAAGATCTGCCGCAGCCTCTTCCGCCTGCTCGGCACACCATCTCAACAATTCCTGATGTCCACCTTCATAATTTCCGGGCTTTGCATCGGCGGGAAGTATCCTGTCTACAAGAGGGGGACAGTCCCAGCCTATGGCAAGCATGAGATGCGACCATGCGCGCAAAGCCTGCGCCTCGGCACGCACCCTCCTCTTTATGGGGGAATCGTCGGCAAGCTTGTCAAGTATGGTGTTGGAGTCATAGATCACGGCATACAGACCGATATAGGCGTTCTTGATGACCTCATTCTGATAATCATAACGGAATTCATTGAGCTGCGCCCCGAAGTCGTTGTCGCCATACATGCCGCCCGCCGCAAGCATATCGTCACCGGGTTCGTTGAAAAGCACGGGAAGCGCCACGTAGATACCCTCGTTGCCGGCGATATGATAGCCGAAACACTGGTAAAGGTTGTTGACCGCGTTCTGGGCGTCGTCATCGGTCTTGTAGAAGTCGTCCGCCGATATTACCCCCTTCTGTTCTATGTCAAGTCTGCTGTCACACCCTCCGAGAAGGAAAGCCGAGCACAGACCCAATATCGGATATATCAATTTTTTCATGATGATTTTTCTGTTTTAAAGTTGTGTTTCAATATTTGCCATATCTGAATCCCGTCAGTGTCAGAATCCGATAGTGGCGCCGAATGTGACCTTCTTCATTGTGGGATAAGAACCTATGTCATATCCTGCCGCACCATTGTTGGAAGTCGTGGCTGTCTCCGGATCGAGTCCCGGATAGGACGAGAAGGTGAAGAAATCGTCAAGCGAGACAAAGAAACGCAGGTCTTTTATATATGCCTTCCTTGTCAGTTTCTTCGGAAGCGTATAGCCGAGCTGGATCTGTTTGATCTTGAAATAAGCGCCGTTGAACATCGAGGCGCTTGAACTCCAGAATCTCTGATCCTGAGCCACCTGTGCCACGTCAGGCATTGAGCCGTTATGGTTCTCCGCTGTCCATGCGTTGTCCATGTAATATCTGAGCGAGTTGCGCATCGGAGTGTCAGAACGGTAAAGCACATTGAAGATCTTGTTGCCCGTGACTCCCGTGCCGAACACCGTCAGGTCAATACCCCTCCATTCGGCGTTGAGAGTGATGCCATATGTCAGTTTCGGGATTGCGCAGCCGATGTCGGTCATGTCATTCTCGCTCAATTCGGAAGAAGAGACAATCTCGCCGTTGCCCTTGCGGAAAAGGGGCGCGCCGGTCTCCCTGTCAACTCCGGCATAGTCAAACGCGCGGAAATACCAGATCGAATGTCCTTCCTCAAACGCACTGTGTACCTTGTTGTTGGTGCCGTCCACACCACCTTCCGCCGTCACTATGCGGTCGATATCCTCGTAAAGCGATGTCACCCTGTTGCGGAGAGTCGACATGTTGGCAGAAACGCCGTAACTCACTTCCCCGATCCTGTCTTTCCAGTTGAGTTCCAACTCAAAACCCCTGTTGTTGACCTTGCCGGCGTTGACAGTCGTCGTGCCGTTGGCATATACCTCAGGAATGGGAGTGATGGTCACAAGAAGATCTTTCGTATCCTTGTTGTAGTAGTCGAGACCTACGGTGAGCCTGCCGTTAAGGAACCTCATGTCCACGCCAAGGTCTGTCTGCACGGATGTCTCCCATCTCAGGTCGGGATTTGCCATACGCGTCGGATAGGAACCGTAGTTCTGTTCCGGATTGTCGCCATACTGATACCACGCGCTGTTGTAGCTGATCGGAGAGGCATAAGGATAGCCGCTGAGCACGTTGATATTGCCGTTCTTACCCCATGACGCCCTGATCTTGAGGAACGAGAGGATATCGGGATTGATATTGTCGCGTATAAACGATTCGTTGCTGACTGTCCAGCCTGCGGATACCGAAGGGAACTTGCCCCAACGCTTGTCGGCGGGAAGTTTTGATGT
This sequence comes from uncultured Porphyromonadaceae bacterium, assembly GCA_947174235.1. Lineage (GTDB taxonomy): Bacteria > Bacteroidota > Bacteroidia > Bacteroidales > Muribaculaceae > Lepagella. The sequence goes on from CAMWID010000027.1 coordinate 4,933, forward strand.
GTCGAACGCGTCTGCACGGAAATTGAACTGGATATTGTAGCGGTTGTCGTAAGAATACATCACCCTGCCGAAATATGAGAGACTCGTGGCAAGATTGGGTTGGTTGCCGATGCTCTTGGTAGTGGTGGATGCGGAGTTCACATAATCAAGATACTGGAATTTGCTCCCTTCACCTTTCAGAATCTCCGCGCCCTCGGTCCCTGTCGCCGATGCCGAAACGTTGTCCCATTTGCTCTGCGTGTAAGACATACCCGCCATCGCCCCGACGGTATGCTTGCCGAAAACGTTGTTATAGTTGATAAAGTTTTCCCACTGATAATAATAGCTGTTGTTGGCATTGGCAGAGATCGAGTAATCCGTGGCTTTTGCCTGTCCGTTCATATAATAAGGCTCGGAATAATTGTGGCTGTTGCTCTGCGCGATACGGTAAGAGAACCTTGACGTAAAGACAAAGCCCTTGAACGGCATGAGGTCAAGGAATCCGGTGCCGCGAACGGTGAATCCGCCGTTGTTGGAGTGTATGCGGTCAAGCTGCAGAAGCGGGTTGCCGTTGTCGTCTACCTGGAATTTTGAAGTGGCATAATACCTGCCGTCTGGAGCTGTCAGGATCAGTTTGGGATTCTTCTCATACTGATCCATCATATCAGTGCTGAAATCAGCGGGACTGTTCCAGTAGACGGGGGTCAGCGGATCGAGAAGCAACGCCGGGGCAAGCATTGAGCCATAGGCGCTCTGGTGAGGCACTGTGCGTGTCTTCCATCTCTCTATCGACGTATTGGTGCCGACGCGTATCCAGTCATACAGCCTGTAGTCAGCGTTGAGCTGGGCGGTGAGACGGGTATAGGTGTCCTTCTTCCCCACTACGATACCGTCATTGTCTACATAATTGATGGAAGTGAAGAAATTGCCCTTTTCGTTGCCGTCCTGGAAAGTGACTGAATGCTGGGTTGCCCAGCTCGGTTCGAAAACCTCGTCTATCCAGTTTGTCTCGGCGGGATTGTTGTAGTCCACTCCGTTTTTCGTGCATAGTGTCTTCATGTCATAACCCGACATCTCCTTATAGCGGATCCAGTCTTTTGCCCCGAAAATCTCAGGGGTCTTGCCGAGACGCTGGTGGATAGCCTTGAACGAATATATCACCTTTGGCTGTCCGTCTTTCACCGCACCGTTCTTGGTGGTGACAAGGATGACGCCGTTGCCTGCCTCCGCGCCGTAGATAGCGGCTGACGCCGCATCCTTGAGCACCTCTATCGACTCTATCATCGACGGGTCGAGATACTGGATATTGTCAACCTTCAGACCGTCCACTATCAAAAGGGGACCGAGGTTGCCGGAATTCGAGGAATATCCGCGTACCCTTATGCTCGCTCCGGAGCCGGGAGCTCCCGAAGTATTGAGGATCTGCACGCCCGCAGCCTTTCCCTGAAGAGCCGCTCCCGCGTCGGATGTCGCGAGCCCTTTTATGTCGGAAGATGATACGGACGACACCGCGCCGGTAAGATCGCTCTTGCGCTGCACGCCATAACCCACCACAACAACTTCTTCAAGATTTTGGTCATCGTTGTCAAGCCGGATAATGATCTCGCTCCGGTTCTTTACCGGCACGTTACGGCTCTTGAAACCCACATATGAGACGGCAAGCGTGGCGTTGCCGTCTTTTACCGTAAGGACAAAATTACCGTCCACATCTGTGGTACACCCGTTCCGTGTACCGTTTTCCATTACTGTCGCGCCTATCAACGGCTCGTCATCGCCGTTTGACAGCACGGTCCCTTTCACTTGAAATTGAGCCATCGCCGGGAAACAGCAGACGGCTAAAAATGCAAGGAAGAACGTGATTTTCGTTTTCATAAGCATCAGTCAGTCTTTTAGGTTAATTAACTATGATGCAAATTTAGATCACGTCTCTCCCTTCACACTTGCAATTATAAATATCCTGTTTTCATTTTTAGATAATAGAGATATTTTGTCTTCAGAAAACCGGGCACATATTACAATCTCATATTTTTATGATACGGATCATTACCCGGAAACACTTCCGCCCTGATCAATGCCGATCCATCACGTGTCAGATATCGGAAGGGTTCTTGCCGAAATGGTCTTTGAAGACCCTGCTGAAATATGCCGGGGTGGAGAAGCCGCACATCTCGCTCACCTCCGTCACATTGTAGCCGCCATGTCTGAGAAGCTCCATCGCATGACTCAGACGTATCGACCGGATAAACTCTACCACCGACAGACCGGTGAGAGCCTTGATTTTCTTATACAACAGCGACTGGCTGATCGCCATGGCGGACGCGAAATCTCCCTTGCCGAAACTTTCGTTTGAAATATTGTCTTTGACACATTTCAACGCTTTCTTCAGAAATTCATCGTTGATATGGTTTTCCACAATGGCTGAATCATCTCCCGATTCGCTTACCTCAAGCGCCTTGCGCATGACGTTGCGGCGGTTACGTATCAACGAGATTATGCGACCAGCGAGAAGATCCATATCAAATGGTTTCACAAGATAATTGTCGGCTCCCACTCCGAGACCATGAATCTGATCGGATTTATCGGAAAGTGATGTCAGCATTATCACCGGGATATGGCTTGTGGAGGGATCCGTCTTGATTCTCCGGCACAACTCAAAACCGTCGATACCGGGCATCATGACGTCTGTCAGCACAAGATCAGGCTGTCTCTCCCGCACTGTCCTCAGCGCCTCCTCCCCGTCTCCGGCGGCATATACATTGAAACGCGTCTGCAGTGCCCTGACCATAAATTCACGAAGCATGACATTGTCTTCCACAATCAATATCTCCATATCATTGTTCTCCGGCAGGAGATCATTGACCGGCGCCGTGACAGCGCCGCCGTCTCCATGACTTATCTCTTGAGATCCATTTTCCTGTCTGCGGCATCTGCGCGGCACAGTCAGTTGGAACACCGTGCCTTTCCCGGGAGCGCTTTCCACTACGACATCCCCCTTATGGAGCCGGACATACCGTTTAACCATCAGCAACCCAATCCCTGAACCTATCGCCTGGGAATTGACGGCGTTCTCCCCCCTGTAGAACTCCCGGAACAACTTTCTGCGGTCTGACTTGCTGATACCGATTCCGTTGTCTGCGACTTTCAATCTCCATTCCTTGTCTGAACCTGAAAACTCAACCGACACCAAGCCTCCGGGATTCGAGTATTTCACCGCGTTTGACAGGAGATTGTCTATGACCCGCTCCATCATTTTCCTGTCGACATCCGTGAAATATTCTTCGGGAGACGACACCATTTCAAAACGTATGTTTTTTGAAGCGGCATACGATTCATATATCTCCCCCCGCCTCTTAAAAAGAGCGGCGATATCTGTCTTTACAAATTCAGGCTGTCCCGCCCCTATGTCAAGCTTCTCGAAATCAAGAAGCCTCGTCACCGTGTCGTTGAGCCGTTCAGCCTGTTCGGCAGCCATTCCGAGACATCTCCCTCCCCACTCCGAAAGATTCTCCTCTTTCCTCAATTCATCCACCGGAGCCTTCATCAGCATCAGCGACGTCCTGAGGTCATGTGCCATTCGGGTGAAGAAACGTATCTTCTCCGAGGTATATTTCCGATGCATCCTCCATAAATAATGTCGCACGGAAAGGATCAGGATTATGGCAACCAGTATCACCACGGAAAGCCTGAACCACAGCGTCTGCCAGAAAGGAGGTGTCACAGTTATTCCAAGCTCCCTCTCCGAAAGCATGCCGCCATCATACATCCTTACCATGAGGATATAATCCCCGGGCTTGAGATTTACATAATTTATATATGAAAGAGGGGAAATCTCGCTCCATTCCCTGTCTTGCCCCACAAGTTTCCATGAGTATCCCGCCATCTGCGACACATCGCCCAAAGGAAGCACCGACAGGGTGAACGAATTGTAGGGATAATCAAGACGCAATTCCGCGAGACTGTCGATAGGCACTGACAGTGGCGACGCATGGTTCTCCCTTATCGACCTTCCGGACACCCTTATATCTGAAAAATATATCCTCCCTTTCGTTTTCAGCTCCGCCACACTATCCGGATGGAATATGATAACGCCGTTGTTGGTACCGAACGCAAGCCTGCCGTCGGGAAGCATGGACGAGGCGTCATTGTTGAACACGCTTCTTGAAAGTATATCTCTGCCAGGGAGAAGAAGCATCTCCCCCTTTGCAAGATCATAACAGCTCATCCCTTTGTCTGTGCTTATCCACAGACGATCGCCTGACCGCAGCATGCTTCGCGTAAAATTACTGTGCAACCCCTCCTTTGTGGTGAGCCGAGTCTCTTCTCCGGTATCCGCGTTTATACCTATGACTCCGTTGCCTGAAGTGCAGACCCATACGGTATCTCCCGAAAGGGTTATGTTATGGATCACATTGCCCGGAAGAAGAGTTTCCGATCCTCCCCCGCGCTTGTCTATACACGTAAGTCCGCCGCCACCTCCTGTCAGGATCCTGCCCGGTGACAGCTCGGAGAAACAGAACACCGGACTTGGGCCATATGCCTCGAACGTGCCGTCGGACACATGGTAACATACCACATCTCCCTTGACCCCGCCAAACCATATGTCGCCGTCGCTGTCCCTGAATGAAGAAAACACAAACGATCCGGGACCGAAAATATCACCGTGCTCTTTTGTGAAATGACGGAGCGTTTTCCCGGATTCTCCATCTATGACGTATACCCCCTCGCCGTATGTCGAAACGTAGACCCGCCCATCCATGTCGGAGGCAAGCGACAGCACCGACAGCTGCCGTCCCCCAAAAAACGTTGTCCACTCCCCTGACTCGTTATCACGGACTCCCGCTCCGTCATTGGTCGCGAGCCACAGACGCCCGTTCCGGTCGGTCATTATATCATTGACCTCATTGTTACACAGCGAACGCGGATCATTGATGACATGCGAGACATGCTCGATGGCAGACAGTTCCGTCTCGGCATACTGCAGCCCGCCGCTGGTAGTGCTCGTCCACAGTCTCTTACAGGCATCAAACAACAACGCATAGACACTGTTCCCGCGCAAGGAACCGGGATTGTCGATGTCTTCCTTCATGACATGCCTCACCGTCTTGCCGTCGCGGTCTGTCAATACGATCCCGAATCCTTCTACCCCTATATATAAAGACCTGTCATCGGGTATGAGTATATTTCTGACAATCAATCCCCGGGGCAAGCCTTTGCCTGATTCGCTGATTTGTCGTGAAGAAAGATCATATTCCAACAGCCTTCCCTGATATGTACCTATGAATATGCGGCGACCGAACGGATCGTATGCCGCCGCCGATATGTATTCCCCGAAACCGCCATCAAGCCGCGCTGTTTTTAACGTCGATCCCTCCACCTTATAAAAACCGGAATCTATCACACAGAAAAATGATCCGTCCCCCATAGGTACGGCATATGCATATCCACTTTTCCCCGAGCGGATAAGCACAAGACCTTCTTCCGATGCAACATATACACCTTTGCTTGTGCTTATCCATGCCCTGCCTCCCGGACCTATGGCAAGATTCGTGACCCATTCCCCGGAGCCGAGTTGTCCGGAAAGGTTCAGCCACAGCTCAAAACGGTCTGCCACCCTGTTGTAACGGAAGATCTGCCCGTTTTGTGTGGACAGCAGAAGCACACCTCCTCTATATGCGAGCTTCACCTGCATGACATCGGATGTCGCCACGGGAAGATCATACAGCCGGCAGTCGGAAGGTGTGGCACGCATCACTCCGGTGCGCGAAGCCGCCCATATGAAACCGTCGTCATCCTGTGCAAGAGACGTGATGCCGTACATCGGTATCCCTGAAACACCGGTCACGCTTTTAAATTCCGGCTCACGCATGACTGACGCATCCGCCGGAAATATAGCGGCAATCATGATTGCCGCCACCATACAGACATGCAGTCCGGCGATCAGACGCAACGCGCCCGACAGTTTCTCAGTAAATAAGGGAGAAAGTTTATTTATAAAATCTGGTTTCATTCCGACTCCGGTATTAGGAAGTTTCTTTCAAAAAAGTAAAGCCATATAAAGGGTTATCAGATTAGCCGCCCCTTAATCTATTACAAATTTAAATAAATAATCCCGTTCCGCAATCCCCCTGTTTCCCTTTTGTTCGAGTGATGTCTAAATTTACAAAAACAATATTTAAAATTGCAACCTGCACATTACATATAGAAATTAACTTTGCAGACATGGGAATAACGGACAATCCTGACCCTACGAAATTAAACCGGCTTCAAGACATACCGGAAATAATCAAAAACTAATCATATCAAAAAAACTCATTCTAATGAAAAATTCATTGAAACTTTTCTGCCTCTCTCTCCTCGCCATGCCTGTGACGGCGCTCGCCCAGTCCGAGACTTTCCCCGCCGGGACAGTTCCGAACGAACACAATATAAACGGCGCGGAGTATCCGAGGATCGGAGCAGACCGCAGGGTGCATTTCAAAGTCCACGCACCGGATGCAAAAAAAGTAGAGATAAGTTTCCGTGGCGAGATGACAAAAGGTGACGACGGATATTGGACTCTCGTGTCGGAACAGCCGGAAGTTGTCGGCTTCCACTATTATCAGATCATCGTTGACGGCGTGGCGGCAGCCGACCCCAACGGGAAGCCGTTTTTCGGAATGGGGAAATGGGTAAGCGGCATAGAGATCCCCGAAGGCGCCGACGGAGATTATTATGCCGTGAAAGACGTGCCTCACGGCACTGTGGCAAAGAGCAGATATTTTTCAAAAATCCGCGACGAATGGAGAGAATGCATGGTCTACATCCCTGCGGAATACGACAAGAACCCCGCTAAAAAATATCCCGTCCTATATCTTCAGCACGGCATGGGCGAGAACGAGACAAGCTGGGCAAACCAAGGAAAGATGAACCTCATCATGGACAATCTCATCGCAGAAGGGAAAGCCGTGCCTATGATCGTCGTGATGGACAACGGAAATATCGAGGTGTTCAAGCCAAAACAAGGAGAATCTATGGCTGACGCCCAGAAGAGATTCGGACACGAATTTCCATCAATCCTTGTAAATGAGATCATACCTCATATCGAGTCATCGTTCAGGGTAAAGACCGACCGTGAGAACCGCGCTATGGCTGGTCTTTCTTGGGGTGGACTGCTGACTTTCAACACCACGCTCAACAATCTTGACAAATTCTCCCATATCGGAGCGTTCAGCGGCGCGGGGAGCATCGATGTGGACAATATCGACGGAGCATACGGCGGCGTATTCAAAGATCGTGACGCGTTCAACGGAAAGGTTCACGCATTCTTCCTTGGAATAGGATCGGAAGAACATCCTGAAAGGACAAGGAAACTCAGCGAAGGTCTCGCGAAAGCCGGAATCAACAACACTTATTATGAATCTCCGGGCACGGCACACGAGTTCCTTACCTGGCGCAGATGCCTGAAGGAATTTGTACCCCTTCTTTTCAAAGGCGACAGACAGTGATGTGAATGCGCCTGATCATGCGGCTTCAGCCTCCATCATCCCCACAACCCTACATCAAATGAAACCTATGAAGAATAAACTGCTTTCAATTCTCACTGTCGCGGCGGTGTCTGCAATCGTCACCCCCGCGACAAACGCCGACAGCCGGGAGAAGAATGTGCTCGCGCCATATTTCTCCTCTGTGACCACCCCCCATTCCACACCCGATCCCGACGGATTCATAGGGAGGTGGTTGATCCTGGAGCCAATCGGCAAGCCCAACCGCAGCAACACCGTCTTTACCGACTCTTATCTGCGGGAGGCTTTCAATACGGAATATTTCCCGGGTCAGTTTACTGTGTTTCCAAAACACGGTGACAAGGTCAAAGTGGGGAAAGAGAAATTAAAATGGCACGCGCTTGACAGCGACCTGTTCAACGTGAAGCTGTTCCGTTTCGCCACCAATATGCGGAAACCTTATTACGGAGTGCTGTTCTGGGTGGTGACCGCGATCGACTGCGATGAAGATATCCCTGACGTGCGTATGTCGGCAGGATCCAACTCAGCTTCCATGTGGTGGCTCAACGGCGAGGAGACTTTGCTTCTTTCAGGCGACAGGAGAATGGTGAAAGATGACTGCCTGTCTGCCAGACTTACCCTCAAAAAAGGGAGGAATATCGTGAGAGGGGCGATTATCAACGGCCCCGGCATGAGCGATTTCTGTCTGCGCTTCCTCAGGGAAGACGGCACTCCCGTGAACAATATCAAAATCAGCATCAATAATCCATGAATAGAAAAAACATATTACTTTGCGCTTCCCTGACCGCGCTTGCAGCAGGTGGGAATCTCTATGCGCAGACAGGAGAACCATATATCCACGACCCTTCCACAATTATGGAGTGCGGCGGAAAATATTATACTTTCGGCACCGGTGGGGGCGGACTTATCTCTGAAGACGGATATACATGGCTCGGTGGCGGTGTCAGACCGGGAGGTGGAGCCGCTCCGGACGCCGTTAAGATCGGAGACCGATATCTCGTGGCATACAGCGCCACCGGAGGAGGACTCGGAGGAAGCCACAAGGGTACGGTACTCACGATGTGGAACAAGACCCTTGATCCACAATCACCCGATTTCAGATATACAGATCCGATCGAGGTGGCACATTCCGAAGACAACGAGGATTGCGACGCTATCGACGCCGGACTTCTCCTTGATCCCACTGACGGAAGGCTCTGGCTCTCTTACGGCACTTATTTCGGATTCATCCGTCTCGTGGAGCTGGATCCCGCCACCGGGGCGCGGATCCCGGGTAACGAACCGGTGGACATAGCCATCGACTGCGAGGCAACCGACCTGATATACCGCAACGGCTGGTATTATCTTCTCGGAACACACGGCACATGCTGCGACGGACCGAACTCAACTTATAATATCGTGGTGGGAAGATCCCGCAAGGTCACCGGACCATATCTCGACAATGTAGGCAGAGACATGCTCCACGGAGGAGGGAAAATGGTGGTCGCGGCGGGACACCGGAAAACAGGGCCCGGACATTTCGGACGTTTTATCGAGGAGGACGGCGTGGAAAAGATGTCGTGCCATTTTGAAGCCGATTTCGACAGAGGCGGCAGGAGCGTGCTCGCCATACTCCCCTTGCTATGGAAAAACGACTGGCCTGTCGCGGGTGACCCGTTCCGCGAGGGCACATACGAGATCGAATCCGAAAGACGTGGATACGGTCTTGAACTCGCCGTAGATTTTGTCCGCATGGAAGGAGGCATGCACCGCTTCTGGGAAAAATCGGAAGAACCTCCGGTGCCACTGAAGTCTCAGACTCTTGCGGATGTGATCGACACATGGCCGGAAGGGGAGATAAGCGTCCGCACGGGCGACTATATGTTCCGTCCCCACCAGAAATGGAGCGTGACAGCTGTCCCGGAAAGCGGCGGTTATCTCGGAGCCCCTTACTACAAAATCGTCATCGAAGGTACTGACCGCGCTCTCGCCGCCACCGCCGAAAAGGAGCTTACCACAGTGCCGAAGTTCACCGGAGCCGACGAACAGTTGTGGAGAATCGAACAGCTGACCGACGGCACTTACCGTATCATGCCGAAGAAAGTGCCCGGATGCGACACTCCGCTCGCCCTCGTCTCTGTAGGCGACAGCACTCCATCGTTGGGTGTGTTTGATATGGAGAGCGACAATTCCAAATGGAACTTCAGAATACGTTGACATCATGAAAAAGTATATTCTTTCAATAGGCATCGCGGCATGGGCAACCGCCATGTACGCATGGAATCCTGTCATTACTGATCAGTTCTCTGCCGACCCTACGGCAAGAGTTTTCAACGGAAAGTTGTATCTATATCCATCGCATGACATCCATAGCCCTGTAGATCATTTGAAAGAATGGTTCTGCATGGCTGACTACCACGTGTTTTCATCCGACAACCTTACGGACTGGACTGACCACGGAGTAATACTCACACAGAACAGGATACCGTGGGTAGAGCCTGACTCTTATTCTATGTGGGCTCCAGACTGCGTTTGCAAAGACGGTAAATATTATTTCTATTTCCCCTCGGCGCCCCGCAAGCCTGAAAAAGGTTTCGCCATAGGTGTGGCGGTGGCTGAATCGCCGGAAGGACCGTTCATGCCTATGTTCCGCCCTATCGAGGGGGTAAGAGGCATCGATCCCTGTGTGCTTGTAGACACCGACGGGAAAAGCTATATCTATTGGAGCGGAATGGGCATGTCGGCGGCACGGCTGAAAGACAACATGACCGAACTCGACTCCGAACCGGTACAGATAAAAGGATTGCCGGAAGGATTCAAGGAAGGTCCATTCGTTTTCAAAAGAGAGGGTAAATATTATTTCACTTTTCCCTGGGTGAAAGACAAGACGGAAACCCTCGCGTATGCCATGGGCGACAATCCCCTCGGACCCTTTGAATTCAAGGGGATCATCATGGACGAATCTCCTTCCGGCTGCTGGACAAACCATCACTCTATCGTGGAGTATGAGGGGGAATGGTATCTCTTCTACCATCACAATGACTATTCCCCAGACATGGACAAACGCCGTTCCGTAAGGATAGACACCCTCTCTTTCAACGATGACGGCACCATACGCAAGGTGACTCCCACATTGCGCGGTGTGGGACTGTCCGACGCACGCAGACGCATACACATCGACCGCTACAGTTCCGTCAGTCCAAAGTCTGTGAAGGTATCGTTTATTGATCCCGACAATAGATTCGAGGGATGGAAAGCTTCGTTCCTTAAGAAAGGGGCATGGCTTAGATATGGAGATGTGGATTTCGGCGACAAAAAAGTGGAGGAGATAACCGTCAGGGCACGTGCACCAAAAGGGGGAACTCTAAAAATTGTCTCCGACAACAGCGGCACCGACATCGCCGCCGTAAGGATCCCTGCCTCCACTCAATGGAATGAGATAAAGGCACCGGTAAAGGATGCCCCTCTCGGTGTACACGACATCCTTGTGTCTCTTTCGGCAGGATCCGGTGTGGAAGTCGACTGGATCGGGTTTGACGCCCTCCCGTGGGAAAAGGGGGCTCAACAGACCGGGAAGTACCGCAACCTGTTTGCCGAGGCGGGATATGCGCAGGAGGATATAGATTCGAGACTCGACGATATTTTCAACGATCTCTTCTACGGGCCCGACAGGATCTATTTCGAAACAGGCGACTCCATGGCGTATATCAGCGACATTAAAAACCATGACGTCAGGACAGAAGGTATGTCTTACGGAATGATGGCGGCTGTACAGCTTGACAAGAAGGATATTTTTGACAGATTGTGGAGATGGAGCAGGAAATATATGCAGCACCATGACGGGGAGCGCGAGGGGTATTTCGCGTGGAGCTGCCGCACTGACGGCAGCCGTAATTCCGACGGTGCCGCTTCCGACGGAGAATTATATTTCGTGACATCCCTCATCTTCGCATCCAACAGATGGGGCAACCATACAGGGATAGACTATCTCGCCGAGGCAAGGCATATACTCGACAAATCCATGCAGAAATCAGGAATGGGGAACGCCGCCCCGCTAATCAACCTCGAACACAAGCTCATCACTTTCACCCCTGACAACTGGGGAGGCAGGTTCACCGACCCCTCTTATCATGTGCCGGCATTTTATGAAGTGTGGGCAAAATGGGCAGGCGACGGAAGAAGCGGTTTCTGGAAGGAATGCGCCGCGAGAAGCCGTAGGTATCTGCACGATGCCGTGCATCCCGCCACCGGGCTTACCCCTGACTATTCAAACTATGACGGCTCCCACACCCGCACGGGGGCAATCATCGGCGATGCCTTCAGATTCGATTCCTGGAGAGTCCCCATGAACATAGCCCTCGACTATTCCTGGAGCGGGACAGACGGGAAATGGCAGCGTGAATATGCCGACAGGATACAAAATTTTTTCTATTCGCAAGGGATAGACGAATATGTGGACCAATACAACACCGACGGATCGCCGGTGAACGAGATACTTAAGGCAGGTGAGCACACGGCGCTGCGACATTCCTTGGGACTTGTATCCACACTGGCGTCAGCATCTCTGGCATCCACCCACTGCAAAGGACGGGAGTTTGTAGACAGACTTTGGAATGCCCGCCACGAACCATACTCCGACGGATATTTCGACGCCTACTACGACGGATTCCTACGTCTGTTCGCGTTCATGCATCTAAGCGGCAACTACAAGATAATCGAACCACAAAAATAATATTTCATGAAAAAGATTTTTCCTTTGGCGTTCGGAGGACTTCTGATCCTCGGCGCATGCGGAGGAGGGGGTAAGACATCATCCGGCGACGCACCCTCCGGGATTCCGCAGAAAACGTTTGTATTCAACGGGAATCCCATAGTGAGGGATAAATTTACAGCAGATCCCGCCCCTATGGTACATGACGGCAGACTATATCTGTATGTCGGTCATGACGAGTTTTATGAAGGACAGGACACCGCCTCCGGCGGAAAGGAATTCAATATCACCGAATGGCTGTGCTATTCCACCGACGATATGAAAAACTGGACTGACCACGGCGCGGTGCTCAGCCCGGCGGATTTCAAATGGGCCACCGGAGAGGCGTGGGCATCGCAGGTGGTGGAGAAGAACGGTAAGTTTTATTACTACACCACCGTGCAGGCGGGAGAGCCATACGTAGGTAAAGCTGTGGGGGTGGCTGTGGCAGACTCCCCTGTCGGTCCGTTTAAAGACGCGATCGGCAAGCCGCTCGTGAGCGACAACATGACCGACAACGGTGCCAGAGGTTGGTGGAACGATATTGATCCCACCGTGCTTGTCGACGGAGACGACGCATGGCTATGCTGGGGCAACGGCACATGCTTCCTTGCAAAACTGACTCCGGATATGACCGGCATCGACGGAGAGATCAAGGTAATAGATCTCCCTAAATATGTCGAAGGTCCGTGGCTGCATAAAAAAGACGGAATCTATTATCTGACTTACGCGTCGTTCGGCAAAGGTCAGGAAACCATCTCATATGCCACCGCCCCATCGATGGACGGACCATGGACTCCACGCGGAGAACTCACAGGAATGGCTGAGAACAGTTTCACGATACATCCGGGAATCATAGAATTCAACGGAGGATGGTATCTATTTTACCATAACGCGGTGCTTGAGATCGACGGACACAAAGGTGCTATCGGACGCCGGTCGGTATGTGTGGACACCCTGCGGTATGATTCCGACGGAATGATGCTCCCCGTGATCCAGACACGCTGACAGCCACGCAACCCTCCTCCACTTTACATATCGCCCTTCCTTGCAGAATATGCATCGGGAAGGGCGATATCTTTACCCCACGCTTGTCCGCCCTCTCTCATCTATATACCGATGCAAAATTTCTTGAGAAATTTCTTTGATATATTGCCTGAATGGGATATCTTTGTAAATTATCATGAATCCGGTGATCACCCCTTCCGCATCAATAAGGGTAAATCTACTTTTCTCAGAGGGCAATATGCCGTCTGTCAGTCATATCGGCTATCCGGATACCGCGGAATCTGTCTGAACAAATACATAATCACAAATATATCATCATGATTAAGAAATTTATCGGTGCCATAATGGCAGTAATCGTATTATCCGGAAGCAACACCACCGCGGTGGCGCTCGATCATCGCGGAATCACCTCCGCAAGTCCCGGAGACAACAGGTTTCCGTTGATCACCACTGAAAACGGAGTCACCAGAGTCCCGCGAATCATCCTTGACCCTTCTGAAGACGAGGGTGTCTGGATAGCGGCTAAGAATCTGTCTTCTGATTTCAACAAGGTGTGTGGCACATCCGCCGATCTGGAAATATACGGCAAGATCCCTGCCGGGACGGACTGTCCTGTGATCGTCGGGACATTCGGGACCAAGCTCATATCCTCACTTGTAGCCAACGGATGCCTGGATCCTTCCCAGCTCGAAGACAAAAGGGAGAAATATGTGATGGTCACTGCCGAAAACCCTCTGCCGGGTATCGGGGAAGCACTCATAATCGCAGGAAGCGACAGACGTGGCACTATTTATGGCATATATGAACTCTCCGAGCAGGCTGGAGTATCCCCATGGTATGACTGGGCGGATGTACCCCCGGCGCGCACTGACAGACTCTTTATTGAAAAAGGGTGCCATACTGCCGGAGAACCTGCCGTGAGATACCGTGGCATATTCCTTAATGACGAAGGACCTTGTCTTATGCAATGGGTAAGAAATACTTATGGCACAGGATATGGTGACCACAGATTCTATGCCCGCGTGTTTGAACTGATACTTAGGCTGCGCGGCAACTTCCTTTGGCCTGCAATGTGGGCATGGTCGTTTTACGGCGATGACCCGGAAAACAGTCGTATGGCTGACAAAATGGGAGTCATTATCGGCACGTCACATCACGAACCCATGGCAAGAAACCATCAGGAATGGGCGAGAAACAGAAAAAACTATGGTGCATGGAACTACTCCACCAACCGCAAAATCATTGATAAATTTTTCTCAGAAGGGATAAAAAGAATAAAAGATACAGAAGATATTGTCACCATAGGGATGAGAGGGGACGGCGACGAAGCCATGAGTGCCGAAGCAGATGTGAAACTGCTGAGAAGCATAATCAGGAACCAAAGGGAAATAATCCGTAGAGAGACCGGACGTGACCCGCGAGACACCCCGCAGGTATGGGCGCTCTACAAGGAAGTGATGGACTATTATGACGCCGGACTGAGAGTGCCCGACGATGTCACAATTCTGCTATGCGATGACAACTGGGGAAATATCAGACGGCTACCAAATGATGCGGAACGCAAACATCCGGGAGGATGGGGAATGTATTATCATGTGGATTATGTCGGGGCGCCACGCAACAGCAAGACCCTTAACTGTACCCCCATACAGAACATGTGTGAACAGATGAGACTTGCCTATGACTATGGGGTAGACAGGATGTGGATCCTGAATGTGGGTGACCTGAAACCAATGGAATACCCTATCTCCCTCTTTCTTGACATGGCATGGAACCCCGAGGCGTTTGATCCCGACTGCCTGCATGATCATACCGTAGGATTTTTTGAAAGACAGCTCGGCAAGTCGCATGCCCGCGAAGCTGCAAGGATATTCGACACCCTGTGCAAATACAACGGAAGGGTCACTCCCGAACTTCTTGACCGCAACACTTATAATCTTGAATCAGGCGAATGGAAAAATGTGGATGACGATTTCTGCCGTCTGGAAGCCGAGGCTCTGAGACAGTTCCTGACTGTCACGGATGAATATAAAGATACTTATCGTGAGCTTATTTTGTTTCCCGTACAGCTTATGGCAAACCTGTATCATATGTATTTCGCACAGGCAATGAACCATAAAGCTTATGAGGCACACATGCCCGAAACCGACAGATGGGCAGACATAACGGAAGAATGCTTCAGACGTGACTCCTTGCTGATGGACCAATACAACCGGGAGATAGCGGGAGGGAAATGGAATGGCATGATGATACAGAAACATATCGGATATACAGGATGGAACGACGATTTCCCTCACGATACGCTCCCTACGATATTCAGACTCGGGAAAAGCGGGGAGCTTGCCGGAGGATTCCGACACACTGGGGAAAACGGAAAAACAATCATCGAAGCCCCGCATTTTTATAAAACCTCTACTCCGGACCCGGCAATCAGATGGCAGACCCACCGCAACATGGGAAGAACGCTCGGAGGGATCGCGGCGGCGCCATATACGGTATCGCCCGAGGGATCACGTGTAGAGTACAGGGTCACCCTTCCGGAAAAAACCGACAGCGCTGACGTGCATGTAATCGTAAAATCGACGCTCGCGTTCGCCCGTCCCGAAGGTCACCGATATGCAGTAGGCTTCGACGGAGAGCAGGAAACTGTGGTCAATTTCAACTCTGACCTGAATGAACACCCGGATAACATATATACCGTGTTTTATCCCACAGTGGCAAGAAGAGTCGTGGAAAAGACCGTGAGACTTCCACTTCCCTCCCCTACCTCCGACAATACCTATACGCTATATCTGAAACCTATTGATCCGGGAATCGTGTTTGAGAAGATTATAATCGATCAGGGCGGCTATACTCCTGAATATCTTTTCGGCAAAGAATCTCTCTGCTCCCGCGAACCCTGAAAAACAAAAAAGACGCCTGACGGACTGTGAACTGCACCCCAAAAGTTGGACACAAAACTTTTGGGGTGCAGTTCAATACGGGACGGCTATTTTTAGGTCCTACCTGCTGCCGCGGACGGTTGCACGACTGTTTACGATGGCAGGGAGGTTATTATTTCTCAGATGCCCCGGAACTCTGTCCTGACTGGAGCCTCTGCCGATATTCCGAGGGGGTATAACCTGTGAATTTCTTGAATGCAGTGGAAAAATGCGGCTGAGAGGTGTATCCCACAAGATAAGCTATCTGGGTGACCTCTATATCCGGTTTCTGAAGAAGCTCGCACGCGCGCTTAAGTCGTATGTTGCGGATGAAGTCGCTCGGGGTCATCCCTATCTGGTCTTTCATTTTCCTATGGAGATGAGCGCGGCTTATGCCCGCCTCTGACGACAGTTTCTCCACATTGAACTCCGAATCATCTATGTAGCGCTCTATGATACCCATTATCCGTTCCATCAGTTTCTCGTCGTTCCCCTTCACCTCCGGAGAGGCAATCTTTCCCTCGACATCCTGTACTCCGGAGAATTTACCCTTCATCCTTAGGCGGTTGTTGATCAGGTTGTCTATCACCACTTCGAGTTCTTCAAGATTGAACGGTTTTCCAAGGTAGCCGTCCGCTCCTTTATCCCAGCCTGCCATACGGTCGGCAAGCTCATGTCTGGAACTCAACAACACCACCGGAATATGGCTTGTGGATGAATTGCTTTTTACCCTTCTCAGAAGTTCAAGTCCGTCGATTCCGGGCATCATCACATCGCTGACTATTATGTCGGGAGGATTGTCCATTATTATCTTCAGCGCCTCTTCCCCGTCTTTCGCGCCGGTGACTTTGTAGGACGAGGCAAGCTGATAGCACAGATAATTACGCAGTTCCTCATGGTCATCCACCACAAGGATTGATTTCGAGATAACGGATTTCCTCCTTACAGACTTTTCATTCCCGGCGCCCACAGGCAATGCCGACATCACAAGATGCTTGCCGGATTCCTCTTCCTCCTGATGTTGCGCGGATACATGAAGCTCTTCGGGGTTGTAGTACGATTCGTCGAGAGGGATACATATGGAAAATACGCTCCCCTTTACATTGTCCCTACGGTTTCTTCCGGTGATAGATCCGTGATGAAGTTCGGCAAGACGGCGGCACAGGTCGAGACCTATTCCGAATCCCGGAGTGGCAGGAGCGTGATCCTCCCTGACCCTGTAGAATCGCTCGAAAATCCTGGCTTCCATCTTGCTGTCAAGTCCGACTCCGGTATCGATCACGCTGATTCGTATGCATCTCCCGAGGCTGTCATCCTCCACACTTTCAGTGACAACCTTTATCGCTCCCCCTTTGGGAGTGTATTTTATTGCATTCGATATAAGGTTGACAAGCACCTTGTCAAGGTTATCGCGATCTATCCAGACCTCTCCCGGGTCTGTATTTTTCTCAAATTCAAGAGTGAGCCCGCATTCCGCCGCCTGAGGTATGAACATATCCACAAGCTCGCGCACAAAACGGTTGACATCAGTTTTCCTGCACGACAGCCGCATCTTTCCCTTGTCAAGTTTCCTTATGTCGAGAAGCTGGTTGACAAGGCTCAGGATTCGCTGCCCGTTTCTCTGCATTGTCTTAAGCTGTCTTCTCACCTCTTCATCGAAAGGCTGACGCAACAACGCCTCGATCGGACTGAGGATCAATGTGATCGGCGAACGGATATCGTGTGAGACATCAATAAAGAATTTTATCTTCGCGTCATTGATCTTTTCTTCTTTCTTTTTCTGCATGACAATCCATCCAAGCACAAGGATAGTCGCGACTACAAGGAGATACACAAGTTTCGCCCATGTGGAGAGATACCATGGCGGCGCTATATTTATCTTTATCTCCATCATAGGGGAAATTACCCCGTTCTCCTGTGCGCGGATCTGAAGTTTATGTGTCCCGGGATCAAGATATGGAATATAGATCACATTCTCCCCGGGACGCGTCTCGATCCATTCTTCGCTCATATCAGCCATACGCCACTGGTAAACTATATTGGCGGCATCTCGGAAATCCATGGTGCTGAGGCGCATTGCAAGGGCATGCTCGGAATATGGCAGATTTATCACCGACGGACTCATGGGATCCCCTTCGATGACCACACGGCTGCCTGTGCGTGTGGCAGGGGCAATCCTCTCTCCGTTGATATAAAGGGCGGAAATCTTCACATCCTTGTCAAACGATGTGGACTTGACATCATCGGGATCAAAACAGGTCACGCCCTGGTCATTGGAAAAATACATCTTCCCGTCAGACTTCGACAATGCCGAATGTCTGAAAACATTCTCCACAAGTCCATAATTCCCATGATATGACGATACTGTTTTAGTATCCGGATCAAGATATGACAATCCTCTCATTGTCCCGATCCACGTTCCTCCGTTCCTGTCAATCGTCACTGATCTGACATCATTGTCCGCCAGACCGTTGATAGTGGTATATTTAGTGATCACACCTTTCTTCGGATGATACAGGATAAGTCCATGGCTTGTGGCGGCAAGGATCGCGCCATCATCCTGAGGCGCGAACGAGAAAGTGGATCCCGACAGAAAGGGATCCTGATTTATAGTGACAAGGGAATCTCCATCGAGATCATAACATGCGATCCCACCGTAAAGACCGATCCAAAGCTTTCCGTCATGTCTCATCATTTTGTTGACATAAGTGTTGGGCAGACTGTTATCTCCGTTGTAAACACTAAGCCATTTTTTTGAACCGTCAGAAAGATTGCACCTCATCACGCCTACCCCATGCATACCAACAAATAGATCATCTTTACCGTCTGTATTTATGTATATATGCAGATAACTCCCCGGAATATCTATGAGCCTTGACCACGAACCTTTCGTCACCGAAAGCTCCCAAACCCCGGAGTTTACGATCCCCACAAGAAGCCGGTCTTCCCCTGCAGGCTCGATGCTTGTGGCGATTCTCCCTTCCGGAAGCCTGATTGTCTTGATATGGTCACCTGTTTCCGACATCACGCATATCCCCTCGTTGTCGACAGCGGCAAAGACATGTCTGCCATCCTGGGCAATTGAAGACACTCCTCCATGAAAATCAGGATAATATTCCGACATCTTCCTATATAGGAACGGTATGGGATCTTTAGGAATCATCATTATCCCTTTATAGTTGCATCCCAACCATAACCCTCCGTCTTTATTCCCGTAGACGGTGGCGATCTCGGATTTACGGATATTCATAAACGGCGAATAAAATTCCTTATATGGTCTCACGGTTTTATCGCCGGCTTTTATTTTCCATACGCCTCTCCCTTTCGTGCCAAAATATATGTCTCCGTCCGTATCGCTGTCTGACAGTCTCCTTATACTCAGTTTCTCACCGTCCTGCACTTCCAGCCGGTCCACATTCAACGTCTTCGTCTCTATCCGGTACAAGTCATCAAGAATGCTGACTATCAGGTTGCCGTCTTCTTCAAGCCTTAACCCTCTTACATCAGCATGACCGACCTTGATGGATTTTGAACTGCCGTTTGGGAAAATCACATGCACATATCCAAGATGGTCTCCCGCATACATTTTCCCGTCGGAAGCACATCGAAGCGAGTTATAATATTTTTCCTGCGAAAGTTCCGACATATATCTCACTGCCGCCAAATCACCATCTTTTCCTTCATTGATCACATACAGTCCCACTCCCGACATTACAAACGTGACAGTTCCGTCAGGCTGCTCGTCTACAGCTATGATATATCCGTTGAATTTCTTAGCCGGAATCCTGACAAGACGGAATGTATCTGACGCCCTGTCATATAGGTTAAGTCCGTCGGCGGTTGCGACCCAGAGCCTGTTTTTTGAATCATACAGCAGGTCAAGGATCCGGTTGTCAGACAATGAGCCTTTATCTCTCTCGTCATGCCGGTATATGTCATAATCGGTGCCGTCAAAACGCAAAAGTCCGCGTTCGGTACCTATCCACAGATACCCGTCGCTGTCACGGCATATTTCCGTATAGTCGCTCGTGACGATTTCAGGAGACTGAAACAGATGTCCGCTCCTGATCGGAGTCGAGGCGGCTGCCGACTCCACAAGAAAACCCGCTCCTGCCAACAATAGGATTAGAATAATATAAAGTCGTTTCATGGTGGATAAAACTCTTCGCATTCTCTTTTTTTCTGCAAATTTAAAAATTTTATCCTTAACGATCGTACCTTACGAAACTTGAATTTAGGGGATTATACAAATTTGAACGGAAAAGAGACATCCGCTACAACCCTTTACGGACTCTACCGGCGCAATATATGCACATGCCTCGCCACCGACATCGAAAGAACGAAGCCATAATATTCCTGATCCGTATCATCGCTTCTGGGCATTGTGATGATTCTGAATCACTGTATTATACAAGTCTGAATATTTGTCATTCATATGCCGGATTGAAAATTTTTTAGACCTTTCATAACCACGTTTACTGTAATCCGAGTATGAATCTTTATGTTGTATCAAATAATTTATGAGTTTCGCCAGATGACCGCTGTCGCCTACTTTAAAATGGAGTCCGGCATTACCCACAACGTTTGAAAGACCCGGCACATCAGAGCAGACAACAGGTTTGCCGGCAGCCATAAATTCAACTGCGGTGAGACCGAATCCCTCCCATTTCGAGGACTGGACACCTATATACGACCTCTTGATAATCTCGGCTATATCAGACCTGGTGCCAAGGAAATCAATCCTGTCAATCAGACCTTCCGCTTCAGCCAGTTTCTCACATTCAGCACGCGTCTCTCCATCTCCCGCCAAAACCAGACGATAATCCGAATCTACCCATTTCATAGCCCTGATCAACGTGGCATGGTCTTTTGCAGGGGCAAAACGCGACACCATCGTTATAATATTTTCAGGTTGCATCCCGGCAGAATCAAACTTACTTAAGTCAACGCCATTGTTTATCGTAACCAATCTGTCTCCATTTTCTATTCTTAACCATTTTCCCAAATTATCTTTAGTCTCATCGCTTATACAGATGATCTTTTTATACCTGGAATAGATCCATTTCTCTATAGGACGGAAATAAGGTCTGTTTCGTCTTTTATTATGGGTACTATGCTCCGTATAGATCAATACCTTATCAAGTCCGGTTGATGCAAGCGCCGTCCAATATAACGCAGGAAACAGATGAACGTGCACAATATCCCAATCCTTTAATACTTTTCTTATACGGAGGATATTGACGGGTGAATATATATTTGATGAATTTATATTATATACTTTTATACCGCTGTCAAAGACCGCTTTTTCAAATGAAGAGCCGACACTTCTTAATATCAGCAGCCCCACTTTATTGGATTTATTTTGGATCGGGATTAAATCTTTAAGCAATCGTTGTGCTCCCCCGATCTCCATGGATTCTATTATGTGAAGAATTTTCATGATACAAATCTCTACTGTCCTCCGGAAATGAACTCACAGGTTCTCCCTTCTCCTTCTCCACGCACAACCGTAAGAAAGGTTATAGATGAGCCGTTCTACCGTAATACTGTCGCCGGATTCTTCTACAGACGAGGCCAACACGATACCCGACCGGACAAACACTAAAACACCTGTTTTCTTTATCATATATTAACCTGCCACCATAAAGGCGACGACTACAAATTTACAAAAGTTTTATTATATTTTAAGGGGTTGTTTAAAACAATTACTATATTTATCACAGCCAACATATATAAAAATGTATAATATTAATTTGTTTTTAAAGAAAAAAGTAATTTTTCTTGCACAATTAATTACAAATATCTACTTTTGCATCCGAATAAACAAATTTTAAGAGTAAGAAGGATTGTGATGACAATCCGAAAATAGGTTTCACTAATTTAATTCATGACAGATCATGAAAGTATCAGGTAAAAAAGTAAATTTAGGTTGGTTCCTTGTTTTGACAGGTTTTCTGGTGATAAGTTTCGCAGGTTTGCGTTCAGGCGCGCAGGAAGGTCAGTTTGATTTGCCGGGCGACCATGTATGGGCAAATGTGGCGTGGATGATCACCGCCACGATATTTGTATTGATGATGACCCCGGGCCTTTCATTTTTTTACGGAGGTATGGTCCGTAAGAAAAATGTTATATCGACAATGCTTCAGAGTTTCATTGTCATGGGATTTGTGAGCGTCATATGGGTGGTTTTCGGATTCGGACTCGCATTCGGTGATGACATAGCTCATGTGATAGGCAATCCTTTAGATTTCATAATGATGAATAATGTCGGGGTGAGAAATGTTACCGACCCGTCGTCGGAGATGTCGCAGATAGGACTTGTCACCACCACGATTCCACTGGCATTATTCGCGTTGTTTCAGATGAAGTTTGCCATCATCACACCTTCGCTCATAACCGGAGCGTTTGCGGAGAGGGTACATTTCTCGGGTTATCTTTTGTTTATGATCCTCTGGACCGTATTGGTGTATTGTCCTCTCGCCCACTGCACATGGCATCCGGAAGGGCTTTTCGGCATGATGCACGTGCATGATTATGCCGGAGGCATAGTGGTCCATGCCGCTTCAGGCGTCGCTGCTCTCGCCGGCGCTATGTTTCTTGGCAGACGCAGGGACGCGGGAGTTGAAAACAAGCCTGCCAACGTGCCATTTGTGCTTCTCGGCGCCGCCCTGCTGTGGCTTGGATGGTTTGGATTCAACGGAGGATCTTCGCTTGCCGCCGACGGGATAGCCATTTCCGCATTTCTCAACACCAATACAGCCGCCGCAGTCGCGATGGTGGTGTGGATAGCTCTTGATGCCGTGCGCGGCAGGAAGCCGTCGGCGATGGGGGCTGCCATAGGCGCAGTCGTGGGTCTGGTTGCGATCACTCCCTGCGCCGGATGGGTTACCACGGGGGAAAGCGTGTTCATAGCATTCTTCATAGCCGTCTGCTGCAATATGGCGGTGTCATGGAAAAGCTATAGCCGTGTGCTCGACGACGCGCTTGATGTGTTTCCCACGCACGGTCTGGGGGGCATAATCGGCACCATATTGACGGGAATATTCGCCTATGACTATTTTGCCGCGTCTGATCCGGATATGATTACACGTGGAGAGTTTTTCATGAACCATATTCTTGTTCTATGTATGGTGTTTGTCTATACTTTTGTGGTAAGCTACGCACTTTATTGGCTTACGGACAAGATAGTTCCTATGCGGGTGAGCGGATGGAACGAGCGTGTGGGTCTCGACGCCTCGCAACATGACGAGGAATATGAGGCGGGAGTTTCTTCAGAACTGCCCACGGAGGCGGAGTGGTTCAGGGGAGTTGAGGAGAATTGAAAAATCAATTATGTAAAGAATTTAAGGATACCGATATAATGCAGACACACCACAATCAGACACGCGGACTTTATGATCCACGCTTCGAGCACGATGCTTGCGGCGTAGGGCTGCTTGTCAATGTAAAAGGAATAAAAAGCCACCGGCTGGTGGAGCAGGGACTACAGGTTCTCGAGCATATGGTGCACCGCGGCGCCGAAGGTGCCGACCCCAAGACGGGAGACGGAGCCGGGATAATGGTGCAGGTGCCTCACGAGTTTATTCTTCTTCAGGGTATCCCTGTGCCGGAAAAGGGACGTTACGGCACAGGACTTGTATTCATGCCGCACGACGAGGAATCGCAATCGATGATCCTTGATGTCATTGAGCGAGAGGCGCTGCAGCTGGGGCTCAAGCTTATGGCAGTGCGTGATGTGCCGACAAACAACAGCCGGCTCGGATCGGTGGCACGCTCCGCCGAACCGGTCATCAGACAGATATTCGTTTCAGACGAAGAGACTGACGACCCTGTGGAAATACGTCTTTATATGCTGCGTAAGGCGGTCGAAAAAAAGATCTCAGGAGCGGCAGATATAGTTGGTAAAGAGGAATTTTATATCGTATCGCTTTCTTCAAGGATCATTGTATACAAGGGGATGTTGTCGAGCCTTCAGCTCCGCTACTATTATCCTGACCTCATGAATCCCCGATTCACCACGGCTATGGCTCTCGTGCATTCTCGTTTCTCGACCAACACGTTCCCTACTTGGTCGCTCGCACAGCCTTTCCGTATGCTCGGACATAACGGGGAGATAAATACCATACAGGGCAACCGGTTGTGGATGAAGGCACGAGAGGCCGTTCTGAATGATACCCCTTTCCAGGGACGCGACATGACCCCGATAGTGCAGCCGGGGATGAGCGACTCCGCATCTCTTGACAATGTGCTGGAATATTTTGTAATGGCAGGTATGTCGCTTCCCCACGCGCTTGCCATGCTCGTGCCGGAATCGTTCAACGGCAAGAATCCTATTTCTCCGGAACTCAAGGCTTTCTATGAGTATCATTCCTGTCTGATGGAGGCATGGGACGGTCCGGCGGCGCTTCTTTTCAGCGACGGGCGTTATGCAGGAGGGATGCTTGACCGCAACGGTCTGCGTCCCGCACGTTATCTTGTCACTCGCAACGATACTGTCGTTCTCGCCTCAGAGACAGGGGTGCTTCCGTTTGATCCCTCCGAGATTAAAGAAAAAGGACGTCTGCGCCCCGGAAAGATGATGATGGTGGACATGCAGGAAGGAAAGATATATCACGACGACGAGCTCAAAGAGGAGCTTGCCTCACGTTTTCCTTACCGTGACTGGCTGGCGCACAACCGCATCAGTCTTGACTCGATAACTTCCGGGCGTAAGGTGCCTGCCGGCGTTGATGATTTTGCCCGGCTTAAAAGGGTTTTCTTCTATAATCGCGAGGAGGTTGAGAAAATAATGACGCCTATGGTCACCGACGGGAAGGAGCCGGTAAATTCCATGGGAAAGGACACTCCCGTCGCGGTGTTGTCGGAGCTGCCACAGCTAATGTATACCTATTTCCGCCAGCATTTTGCCCAGGTCACCAACCCACCCATAGATCCGCTGCGTGAAGAGCTGGTGATGAGTCTCGACAGCTATATCGGGGCGGTAAAGTTTTCTTTGACGGAGTTCTCTCCCGACCTGTGCAAAATGGTGCTTCTTAAGCGTCCCATAATCACCAACCGTGAGCTTGATCTTCTGTGTAACCTGCGTTACAAGGGTTTTATCACCCGCAAACTTTCGATGACGTTTCCTGTGGAGGAGGGCGCGGAAGGTATGGCCAAAGGTATCGCTCGCCTTTGCAAGGACGCTGAAAAGGCGGTAGAGGAGGGATGCAACTATGTGATATTGTCAGACCGCGGCGTAGATGCCGACAATGCTCCGATACCGGCTCTGCTTGCCACTTCCGCTGTGCACCATCATCTCATCGAGAAGAAAAAACGGGCTCAGACGGCGCTCGTGATAGAGACTGCGGATGCCCGGGAGGTGATGCATTTCGCATTGCTCGTGGGGTATGGTGCGTCAGCTATAAATCCGTATCTCGCATTTGCAGTGATCGATGATCTTGTCAGGAGAAAGGAGATACAGCTCGATTTTTCCACGGCGTGCGGCAATTTTATCAAGGCGGTTGACAAAGGTCTGCTTAAAGTGATGTCGAAGATGGGCATCTCTACCCTCACCTCATATAAAGGCGCCCAGCTTTTTGAGGCGATAGGTCTGTCTGAAGATCTATGCCGGAGATATTTCGGCGATACCGTGACAAAAGTGGGAGGCATAGGGCTCGAGGCGATGACTCGCGACATACTCACAGCTCATGCCGAGGCTTACGGCAGTGATTTTGACACTCATGCCCCGCTCCCGTATATCGGTCAGTATTCATTCCGAAAAGATGGCGAGGAACATGCATGGAATCCGGATACGATAGCCACTCTGCAGCTTGCCACCCGTCTGGGATCTTATAAGAAATTCAAGGAATATACCTCGCTTGTAGACAACAAGCCGGCTCCTATATTCATACGCGATTTCCTTGAGTTCCGTCCCGGGATTCCTGTGCCTGTCGAGGAAGTGGAGTCTGAGGAGGATATAATGCGTAGGTTTGTGACCGGCGCCATGTCGTTCGGCTCCATAAGCCGGGAGGCTCATGAAGCGCTTGCTGTAGCCATGAATGCCATTGGGGCACGTTCCAATACGGGAGAAGGAGGCGAGGATGCAGCAAGGTTTGTCACGAGGGAAGACGGCTCATCGGCACGTTCCGCTATAAAGCAGGTCGCGTCGGGACGTTTTGGTGTGACGACATCATATCTTGTCAACGCCGATGAGATCCAGATAAAGATAGCACAGGGCGCCAAACCGGGCGAGGGAGGACAGCTCCCCGGTTTCAAGGTGGACGAGATCATAGCCCGCACGCGGCATTCGATACCGGGTCTGACACTTATCTCTCCCCCACCGCATCATGATATATATTCGATCGAAGATCTTGCCCAACTTATTTTCGATCTGAAGAACGTGAATCCTGTGGCAAAGGTGAGCGTCAAGCTTGTCTCGGAGAGTGGAGTCGGGACAATAGCGGCAGGCGTGGCGAAAGCAAAGAGTGACCTGATAACGATAAGCGGCAGCGACGGTGGCACCGGCGCGTCGCCTGCGAGCTCGATACGGTATGCCGGCGTGCCGGTGGAGATCGGTCTGGCGGAGACGCAGCAGACACTTGTGATCAACAATCTGCGGGGGCAGGTGAAGCTTCAGGCTGACGGTCAGCTGAAGACAGGCAGGGATGTGCTCATCATGGCGATGCTCGGGGCGGAAGAGTATGGTTTCGCCACAAGCGCCCTGATAGTGCTTGGATGCGTAATGATGCGCAAGTGCCATATGAACACGTGTCCGGTGGGCGTCGCCACTCAAAACGAGGAATTGCGCAAGCGGTTTATAGGACGGTCGGAGTATGTGGTAAATTTCTTCCGGTTTCTTGCCCGCGACATACGTGAGACTATGGCGTCGCTCGGAGTGCGGAGACTCGATGAAGTGATAGGACGGGCAGACATGCTCAGGGTCAACGAAAAAATGCGTGAGGAATTAGCTCCGGGACTTGATTTAAGCAAGATTCTTTATATCCCGGAAGAGGCTTCGGAGAATGCGATAATAAATGTCGCCCCCCAGAAGCATGAGATAGACCATGTCCTTGACCGGGAGATCATATCGCGTTCGTTTCCGGCTCTCGCGTCAGGGATGCCCGTGGAGCTGGAATTTCCTATCTGCAACACCGACCGGTCGACAGGGGCTATGCTTTCGGGAGACGTCGCATGTAAATACGGAGAGGAGGGTCTTCCCGACGATACGATACGCTGCACGTTCAAAGGATCGGCGGGACAGAGTTTCGGTGCGTTTCTCGCACATGGGATCTCGTTCCGGCTTGAAGGCGATGCCAATGATTATGTCGGCAAAGGGCTGTCCGGGGGCAAGATGGTGATCGTGCCTCCCGCGGAATCCATTTTCGCGCCCGAAGATAATATAATAGCCGGCAACACGCTGCTGTACGGAGCCACTTCGGGAGAGATTTATATCAACGGCAGAGTCGGCGAGAGATTCTGTGTACGCAATTCCGGAGCCATAGCCGTGGTAGAGGGTGTCGGCGACCATTGCTGTGAGTATATGACCGGAGGAAGAGTTGTCGTACTGGGTACGACGGGAAGAAATTTCGCCGCAGGGATGAGCGGAGGCATAGCATATGTGTGGAATCCGAGGGGTGACTTCGACTATTTCTGCAATATGGAGCTCGTGGAACTCTCGCTGATAGAGAATGTGGCAGACAACAGAGAACTCCACCGTCTTGTCTCCACCCATTACAAGCATACCCGCTCGCCGTTGGCGGCAAGGATGCTTGACGATTGGGAAACGTATGCACGACAGTTCCTCAAAGTGATTCCCATTGAGTATAAAAAGATACTTGAGGCTGGAATGAGTGATAAAAAATGAAATTGGACGATTAATATTTAGTTAAAATGGGAAATCCCGGTGCTTTTCTGAATATACCACGCAAGGAGGGGGGATACCGTCCCGCGGATGAACGTGTGAAGGATTATAGTGAGGTTGAGATGCGTCTTAATGCCGTGGAACGCCGCGAACAGGCGTCGCGATGCATGGATTGCGGTGTGCCATTCTGTCATTGGAGCTGTCCGCTCGGCAACCGTCAGCCTGAATGGCAGGACCGTCTTTACAAGGATGATGTGGCAGGAGCCTACGCGCTTTTGTCGATGACTGATGACTTCCCTGAATTTACCGGACGTGTGTGCCCGGCATTGTGTGAGAAGGGATGCGTGCTCAACAAACGGCATGAAGCCGTAACCGTGCGGGAAAATGAACTCGCCATTGTAGAGCGGGCGTTCGCGGAAGGACTTGTCAGACCTAAGCCTCCTGTCAACAGGACAGGAAAACGGGTTGCGGTGATTGGTTCAGGCCCGGCAGGAATGGCATGTGCCAATCAGCTCAATCGCCGTGGGCACAAAGTGACTGTTTTTGAAAAGAATGCCGCACCCGGAGGATTGTTGCGCTTCGGTATTCCGGATTTCAAACTTGACAAAGGTGTCATCGACCGTCGCGTGGCTCTGATGGAGGAGGAGGGGGTCGTGTTTCGTTGCGGAGTCAATGTAGGACGCGACATCACTGCCTCACAGCTTCTTGAGGAATATGACGCAGTGTGTATCGCCATCGGCTCGGAGACACCGCGAGACCTGAAGGTGGATGGTCGAGGACTGAAGGGAGTGCATTTCGCCCTTGAGCTTCTTCAACAGCAGAACCGTTGTAACGCAGGTGAGAATTTTACCGATGATGTGCGTGTAAGCGCCAAGGGTAAAAATGTGCTTGTGATCGGAGGCGGCGACACGGGCAGCGACTGTGTGGGCACGTCGCATCGTCAGGGAGCTTTATCTGTGACCCAGATAGAGATTATGCCCAAACCTCCGGTGGGAGACAACCCTTCTACGCCGTGGCCTTACTGGCCGGTGATCCTTAAGACCTCAAGCAGCCATGAAGAGGGTTGCGACAGGCGCTGGCTTCTTGATACGCGCCGTTTTATCGCTGATGACAGTGGCTGTGTGAGCGGAGTTGAGGTAGAGGAGGTGGAATGGGAAAAGAATCCTTCTGACGGGAAAATGAATCTCGTGCATACAGGACGCATGTCTATAATCAAGGCGGAGATTGTCCTTCTCGCCATGGGATTTACCGGACCCTCCGGGAAAGAACTTCTTGATGGGCTCGGAGTAGAAAGAGACAAGCGTGGCAATGTGAAAGTTGATCCTCAGACCCGAGCCACCAGTGTGGCTAAAGTTTTTGCCGCAGGCGATGTCGCCTCCGGGGCGTCTCTTGTGGTCAGATGTATCGCTTCAGGTAGAGATGCCGCCAAAGGAATCGACGCTTATATTTCAAAAGCCACTGAATTATAATTTCCGGAGCCGCATTGACGAGGAGTGGTAAGGAAATTGTATTTCGATGATTGATTCTTCGACAATCTGTGCTTTGATGTCTTTTGTAAGAGGCAGCCCTTCCGCGTCATTCCAGATCAGGCTATAGGTGGCGGGAAATGGATCAGGGGTCAATATCCCCTTTATCATGCCCGGTTGCCATGACTGAGAGTTTGTGCGTGCCCCTGATAGATACAGGATGAGGTAGCGTCCTGAATCTTTTACGATGGCGAGCCTGTAGTCACCTCCCGGCACAAGCAACGATTCTTCAAGATTGCGGTCGAACACGGTCCAGTATCCTTCAACCGGATCTGTGGAGGCATCCAGATATCGGCGTAATGTGTCAGTATCTTTCCATATGGGATGAGGTATAAGCGATTGTAAGGTTTCATCGGCGAGGGAAATATCGGTTATACGGATATTTCCAGCGGGGGACACGGCGAATCCGAAGCCGGTCATTTTTATCCGGTCGCAAGGTATGCTCAACACCGGTCGCATGCCATGATTGCCAGCATATATGTCGATCTGTCGGGAAGTTGCCTTCACATTCCAGATGTTGACTCCGGAGTAGCAGTCCACGCCTTCTTTTAATACGGCTGCAGTGAATGGTTCTTCCCCATTTCTGTGTGCTGCCACACGTATTGCGGGGACTGACGATATTTGATCCGGGATTTCATCGGATGAGACGGTCAGGAAGATCGTGTCGGAATTTTCATCAGCGAGCCAGAAGCTCCACTCAGGATTTTTCCGTTGGCGGCGTTTCCCGGCGGAATCGGTATATGTGGATCTTCCGGAGGGATGGCACGACAGGTTTTCCGCCCTGAATGTCAATGAGAAATTTGAGAGGGTGTCTGGCAGACAGATGCCGTCTTTTACCGTGACGTGGGTAGGGTTATGAATTATTATCCCGTTATCGGTGGCATAGCGGAAAGGGGTGTATCCTCGCCCTTTGTTCCAATGTACGCGTTTCCCTTCATGTTCTCTGTAGGCGGAAACATCGGAATAAAGAGCCGCTATGGCGCAGAGGAGAAATATCAGGCGTGGATGCATCAGGAAACAAGATTTGAGATGCCGGTGACGATCCCTACAATCGCGAAAAGAAGGATCACCACGCCTATTATGCGGTTGATCAGCCACATTGACCGTACATTGAAATGGGCACGGACCTTGTCGACTGCAAATGTGACGAACCACCACCATGCGAGCGCCCCCACTCCTATCGACAGGTATCCCACGATATAATGGTAGAATTTGACATCGGGTACCGGGAAATTGAATCTGGCGAAGAGTCCTATTATCAGAAACAGGATGAGGGGGTTGGAGAATGTGAAAAGGAATCCTCCGAGAATATTTTTTTTAGGAGACACAGGCTCCGCCTGAGAGGCGGGTTTCAAAGTTGACGCCGGATTTTTCCTGAAGAGGTAAATGCTGAATCCTATAAGGACGGCGCTTCCCACAAGTTGAATCACATTCTGGTTGCGCTCGATGAATTCCTGTATGAAAGAGAGTCCGAAACCGGTGAGCAGACAATAGAAAAGATCGGAAATAGAAGCTCCCACCCCGGTGTAGAATCCGGGGCGTCTCCCTTTGTCAAGTGTGCGCTGGATGCACAGGATCCCTACGGGGCCCATAGGGGCTGAGATGAGGATCCCGATGGCGATGCCGCGCCATATCATATAAAAGAGACTTTCGATAAAGTCCATATTCAAGATACTCTGCCGGACGTTTCCCCCGGAGGGGAGTCCGTTTCAGTTGGTTATAATATATCCTCCGGATCCCGACGGGAGGCAGCGGTAGCGGCGCAACCCATATTTTTTCGATCCGGAGGCGGCGGGACCGGAAAGCGGGGCGCCTCCACCCATTGTCACGTCGTAACGCGATCCGCATTGTGGGCAGACAGCCTCGTAGAGGTCGGTTTCCACCTGCACTCTCACATCGGTCTTCCTTTCCACAGGACATGCGAGGTCATAGGCGAGAGGGGTATCTGTGGTGGCGGAATATGGATCCATGCCGTTGATCAGCAACACTCCGCCGAAACCGGTGGCGCTTGTCTGGGTATATGGAAATCCGGAGGGTTCACGCAAACCGCTTGCAAGAATAAAACGTCTGCTGGATCCGAATCCCGATACTCCGTATGTGTTCCATGAGCCTGCGTCGGCGATCACTATGTTGACAGGGGCGGCGGGAATATTGTCGCTGTCAACGGTCTGGCATGCGGAGGCAAGGAGTGTGGCGGATATCGCGCAAAGCGCGGGGCGCATGGGGATCATGTGAACGGTATTGCCTTCAGCACCTGTCCGAACTGGTCTGCCATCTTTTGTATGTGCCCTCCCACCATCGGCTTGAGCATGGCGGGAATCTCTATATCTATCACCACTTTTGCCTTGGATGTGGCTTCGGAATCGGGGGTGATCTGCATGGAAAGGGACAGAGGTACGGGCGACCCTTCACCTTGAAGACGTATCAGCGTGGGATCCACTTTCTCCTTTACCCGGAACGTGAGGGCTCCGACAGGACCTCCCGGAACGGTGATGGAGTCAGGAGTGACGGTTATACTGTTGAACATCTCCATTTTGTCTGCCGGAATCTGATCGGCGGGCACTTTTTCAAGAAGAGAACGGAGGTTTTCAAGATTGGACAGTTTCGCGAACACTGCCTCGGCAGGGGCGAGAAGCAAAACGTCATCGCTTTTATATGTAGCCATATCTGGGATGGTGAGTTATATTATTCGTTACAATCGGGAGCCCAGTCGGCGGGATCTTCACGCCATTCGCGCAGAGCTTCGGCTTCGTCAGGGCTTATATAATGAATCTCTTCCGCCACTTCAAGCATCACCGGATACGTGCAGAGCGGGGCGAGGGTGATGTCTGCCTCATGGAACCGTTTTACCGCCATGGGGAACTGGTAGCTGAAAAGGCATGTCATGCCTATGACTTCGCTGCCATAGGTCTGAAGGATCTCCACAGTCTTCAGGGAGCTGCCTCCGGTGGACACAAGATCTTCGATGACCACGACTTTTTTCCCGGGCATGAGATTCCCTTCGATGAGGTTTTCCAGACCATGGTCTTTGGGTGTGGCACGCACGTATACATATGGCAGCCCGAGTGTGTCCGCCACAATGGCGCCGATAGCGATGGCTCCGGTAGCGACTCCCGCAATAGCCTCCACATCAGGGAAATGTTCAAGGATAGTGCGTGCGAATTCCACCTTTATGAAATTCCGGATGTCCGGATATGAGAGGATACGACGATTGTCGTTGTAGATAGGAGAGTTCCAGCCAGAAGCCCAGACGAAAGGATTTTGCGGCTGGAGCTTTATGGCGCTGATCTGAAGGAGTTTCTCGGCAAGAATTCTTTCCGGTTTTTTCATAATACAGTGCTATTATTTTTTATTAAAAGACCTGTAGTTCCGTGGAAAAGCCGTTTTTGGTTTTCCCACGAAAGTGCAAAGTTACATTTATCTGTAAAAACATCCAAATATTAAACATTAAATCGGCGGCAAAAAGATTTGTCGAAATGCAAAAATGTGTTAATGAACGACCTCCGGACGGTCAGAACGTGACTCCGAGGGTAAGGATCGAAATCTTTGCAGAGGGTGCATTATCCAGAATTGCTGAAGCTGCGGAAATTAATGTGGATCCGGTGGTACATACATCGTCGACGAGAAGGATCCCTTTGTTGTCAAGACTGCCGGGATACGGAAGTGAAAATATTCCGGAAGTATTGTCGAGTCGTTGTTGGAGAGTCATTGATGTCTGGGTCTTGTGTGACCGGGAAGCCTTGAGTGCTGTAGATACAGGTATGCCGGCGGCTTTGCTTATCCCGTTGGCTATATGGTGGGTCTGGTTGTACCCTCTCCGGGCTTGTTTCAGGAAGTGCATGGGCACAGGCACTATCAGGTCGATGCCGGAAAAGAACCCTGACGGGAACAGCTCCTCGGCGACTATCCTCCCGAGCATTTCCCCGATACCCGGGTATCGGCGGTATTTCATGTCCTGGATGAGGGTGGACAGCGCCGAGCCCCGGGTGTAGAAAAAATGCCCGGTCGCTCTCACGAACGGCACTTTACCCGCGAGACGCTCTTCCATGGGGTTAAGGTCGCGGCGGTGGAATCCGGTGCGTGGAAGGGTTGACAGGCAATGGGAGCAGGCGAATCGCTCGTGTGGCGCGAGCTTCCCGTCGCATACATGGCATGTGGCTGGAAACGCGAAATCAAGTATGCCGGCAAGCCATCTGTTCATGGCGCGGATTCTTTGATAATGGTCTTTACCATGGCTGACGCGAGAGACGGCTCGAATCCGCGTGAAAGTATATGCCGGTATAGCTTCATACGGTTTTCACGGGCATCTTCCCCAAAGAGGTCAAGTGAACGTGCCTTTGCCAGGGCGGTACGGCGCAAGGCATCCATATAGTCCGTATCTTCAATCGCTGCCATGCCTTCTGAAATTTCGTCAGATGTAAGCCTTTTCGCCGCGAGAGCGGTACGTATCTTGTATTTGCCCCATCCGGAAAACCTGCATTTGTCGCGTGCGAAACTACGCGCGAACCTATAGTTGTCGATAAACCTGTTGGCGGAAAGATAGTCTACGATCTCTTCCCTGGCCGAGGCGGGGAGTCCGGTTTTGAAAAGCTTCTGCCGGATGTCATATTCGCATTGTTCGGAACGCGCGCAAAGATCTGCCATGCGGATGCGCGCCGCTTCAGCGGAGATCGGTTTCTTGCTCTTCATCTGTGTGCCTTTATAAAACGTTCTCTGCCGTATGAATCACGGATTGTCTCCACATCAATGAATCCTGATGATGAGAGGAGATTCTCCAGTTCCTGGACATGGAGAGGATTTATCTCAAGATATAGCTTCCCATCCTGCGAAAGCGATTTCCCGGCGACAGCGGCTATTCTTTTGTAGAACTTCAGCGGGTCTTCATCCGGGACGAACAATGCAGACGCCGGTTCGTAGTCGAGAACGTTTGCCTCCATATCTTTTTTTTCGTATTCGCAGATGTATGGCGGGTTACTTACAATGATGTCGAATTCTCCGGATGGATTCCAGCTGAATATGTCGGCATGGATAAACGCTATATCTGTCTTCAGATTTCTTGCGTTCTTTTCAGCCACCTCAAGGGCTTTGGCGGAGAAATCAAGGGCAGACACCTTAGGAAATCTCAGTGACCGGGCAAGGGCGATGGCGATACAGCCCGACCCGGTGGCGATGTCGAGGACACGTAGGTCTCCCCTATCTTGATTGTCAGATACAATTATGTCTACCAGCTCATCGGTTTCAGGGCGTGGGATGAGCACATCCGGTGTCACATGCAGCTCCATGCCATGGAAGCGTGCTTCCCCCGTGATATATTGTATAGGTTCGTGTTGCAGGAGCCTTGCAAGGATGGCGTCGATTTCAGACTTCAGGTAAGGGGAGAGCCGGTCTGATTCATGCATAAGAATGTCAACCGTGTTCCATCCTTTGAGGTGGTGGAACAATATCCTTATTATGGCTTCTGCTTCGCCGTCACCATACATGGGACGCAGCGCATCCCGCAATTTCTTCAGTGTCTCGCGCATATCTGTAAAAAAATTTTTTGAGTGTAGCGTCTCAATCCGGCAGAGCATTCACATAATGAACTATCTTGACATTACATGATGATAATTAGAATATTACAACACTGAAATCACGGCATCACAATATTCTGTTGCCTGCGTTTTTAAGACCGGCTCAAGACAAAATTAACATTAAAACAATAAAAAAACAAGAAAAATTTGGAAAACTGAAAAAAAAGATATAATTTTGCACTCGCAAACGCGGGGTCCTATAGCTCAGTTGGTCAGAGCACCTGACTCATAATCAGGGAGTCCTAGGTTCAAGCCCTAGTGGGACCACT
>CAMWID010000028.1 GCA_947174235.1 uncultured Porphyromonadaceae bacterium
TTGGTCGAAAAGAGCTATAAAGATTTCATAAAGTTAAAAGTAAACATACTCTTAAGATATCAATCTTTTTCAAATTTAGATTTCTCAGGAAATCTTCTTTGAAGAAATTCCGATGCGGCACGTCTGTCTTCATCATGAGCATATTCCGAATCATTCATGCAGAACAACATCGGATTAAATTTTTTTAATTTTTCGTAATGCCTCGGATTTTGAATATGGATCCTCAATGACTCCTTCTGAGTGACATAACGGAGATGACCTCTCTTCTCCGCCAGCGCCACATAATGATATATACTTCTTTGTATGTCATCAGGCTCCCGTACATGATTGGAAAATGTCGGCTGAAGCTCTTTCTTGAACATTTCCTCCACACGTATGCAATCGCTCTTCAGATAAGAGTCGATGTTATGATGCGCCTTTCCTCCGATATAAACGCCAAATTTTTTCTCTACCAGATCTGCGGCGTTGCGTACAATCGTATTATAATTGCTTAGAGGCTTTTTTCTGAAACGCTCGTTAAACAAAAGATAATATTTACGCAAGAACCTGCGGTTAAGCCTTATTATCGGCAATCCGTCGGAGGCAAAGAACATATCCGGAGTGACCGGACGGTTTATATACATGTCGTCATTGGCATACAGGAAGCGTTCGCTCAATCCCGGTATCCTGCAAATAAAATGTTCTATGACGCTCGAATTGAAGCATGGAAGCGAGTTCCCGGGCATGATCTCCTTATGATCCACAATCCTTATCCTGGGATCTGACGTGTCAAGCCACGCCGGTATCTGATTGTCCGTGACAATAAATATTCGCCTTATCCATGGAGCATACATACAGACAGAACGGAGACTGTATTTCAATTCATCGTTGTCCGCATATCGCCCTTCACAGTTAACCGCCGATTTCTCCTCAGGACATCCTATTATGGCATTTCTCTTATTCTGCCAGACGGGATCATTGCCGTCTACCCAGAGATAGACCAGGTCTATTTCATTTTTATCCATCTCATTTTTCATTTTCCACCTTCTCCCGTATGGAAGGATATTCCTTGAAAATAGCTTGCAGGGCGGCAGCGTTCCGGTCGGTACCTGTCTTGAAATTGACGGTTTTCAATGACAGTTCTTTAGGTTTTCCCACCCCTTTCGGCTTGTTGTGTCCGAAGGGCACCGGGACGATCCTTCTTCCGTTTGCCACGGCAGCCGCCCAAAACCATATATCATCAGTGGTCGGGGCGAGCCGGGTAAACAATTCCACATCCAACATATCTTTTTTCAACGCTCCCGGAGGATACAGCACTCCCCCTACCCCGGTCTGGATATTGCGGTATGAGGCATGAATTTTTTTGAACAGGAAATGGTACCATCTGTATTTTCTCCATTTCCTATAAGGTCTGCCGGGTCTGATCAACTTCGCCCTGTGTGCCAGTATGGCGTCCGGCATGACAGAATGCAGTTTCAACAAATCGCCCAACATATCTTTATGATATGCCACATCGTCGTCAACCGTAACAATGACCGATTCGGGGAAATCTGTGATGGCGGGAATAAGCTTGCGGTAAGAACGTATGTCCCGTCCATAGTCACGGATCTCGAAGATAGGATTTTCTTTGGAAAGCTTCACAAGATCATCCGGGACACCATCCTCTCCGAATTGCGAAAACGTGAGATAAAGCACCACTTTGTCAGGAAGCACTGCCCCGTCAAGTATCGACCTGACAGTAGGCAAAACATAGGAGATCGCCGCCGGAAAGGATGTCAGCGATATTACCACTTCCACTCTTGAACTATTCGGGTTCGGGTACATTATGTAATTTCTGTTTTAGCTGGTGTATATTCTGGCGCATATCCGGACAGACCGGAAACATTCCATCTCACGAATCTAAAAGATTTTTAGCCCCATAGGGCAATTGTCCTTTTTATTATATCGCGACATTAGGGCGTCCTGGCACAAATGTCGTTCACACTGCAAATTTAGCGATTCGTCATTTATTATCCAAATTATCCTGCCTTAATTATGATCCGCTTTCAATTCCGGTCTATATCTTCACCAAGCAGATCGGGACGGAGCCGACGCGTGCGCTCAAGGCTTTGCTCATGACGCCATTCGGCGATTTTCGCCTCATGCCCCGACAAGAGTATTTCCGGCACCTTCCATCCGTTATAGTCAGCGGGACGGGTATAGATGGGCGGGGCGAGAAGATCGTCCTGAAACGAGTCTGACAGAGCCGA
The DNA here is from genome assembly GCA_947174235.1 of uncultured Porphyromonadaceae bacterium. Classification (GTDB taxonomy): domain Bacteria; phylum Bacteroidota; class Bacteroidia; order Bacteroidales; family Muribaculaceae; genus Lepagella. The sequence continues at coordinate 2,229 of CAMWID010000028.1, forward strand.
CTGTTCATCCCCTATCGCTCCCGGAATCAGTCGGACTATGGCATCGGTCATGACAAGGGCGGGAAGTTCTCCCCCCGTGAGGACATAATCTCCTATGGAGATCTCTTTGGTGACAAGATGTTCCCTGATACGATAGTCCACACCTTTGTAATGTCCGCAGAGTATTATAAGGTTGCCTGCCATCGACAGCCCGTTTGCCGTCTTCTGATTGAATGTCTCTCCGTCAGGCGACGTGAATATCACCTCGTCATACTCCCGCTCTTTTCTCAATGCATTGATACATGCCTCCACCGGCTGGACTTTCATCACCATCCCCGCTTCGCCGCCGAATGGGTAATCGTCTACCTTGCGATGACGGTCTGTGGTATAGTCGCGTAAATTATGAACCACAATCTCGGCGAGACCTTTGTCTTGGGCACGCTTCAAAATTGAACATCCTAATGGAGAATCAAACATCTCGGGAAGCACTGTCAGTATATCGATACGCATTTCTGTCAAATTAAAATTTTTATTTAGCGGCGCCTGCAAACGATGACACCGGAATATGTCATGAAAAAGACGGGGCGGCACGTCTAATAAACGTGCCGCTCCGTCTTTATATTACATTTCCGCTGCCAGTATGCAGCCGAATGATCAGTCGATTGTCTCGTCGGCAGGATAGCCGCCCATCTCGCGGATAGCGTTCTTGAGCATCACGTACTGCTGGAACAGGTGGTTCACAGGAACTTCATCCTTGGTATAGTCATGCATCGGGCTCTTGAGGAAGAAGCTGAGGAAACGCTGGGTTCCGTAGCGTCCGGCACGCATGGCGAGATCGCTCAGGAGCACAAGGTCAAGGCAGAGGGGAGCCGCGAGGATAGAATCACGGCAAAGGAAGTTGATCTTGATTTGCATGGGATAGCCCATCCAGCCGAAGATGTCGATATTGTCCCATCCCTCTTTGTTGTCGTTGCGGGGAGGATAATAATTGATACGTACCTTGTGGTAGTACTGTGTGTCTTCGTCGTTGCCGTGGCCATAGAGATCGGGCTGCTCCTCCGGAACAAGGATAGACTCAAGCGTGGAAAGCTTGCTCACCTCTTTTGTGCGGAAGTTTGCAGGCTCGTCAAGCACGAGACCGTCGCGGTTACCGAGAATGTTGGTTGAGAACCAACCGCTCAAACCGAGGCAACGGGTGCCGATGATGGGTGCGAAACCTGACTTCACGAGAGTCTGACCGGTCTTGAAGTCCTTGCCGGCGATAGGCATATGGGTCTTCTCGGCGAGTTCCCACATGGCGGGGATATCTACTGTAGTGTTGGGGGCACCCATGATAAAGGGACATCCCTCGGAAAGAGCCGCATAAGCGTAGCACATTGAAGGTGCGATCCTCTCTTTGTCATCGGCTTTCATGGCAGCCTCAAGAGCGGCGAGTGATCCGTGCACCTCTTCATCTACCGGCACGTAAACCTCAGTTGAGGCAGCCCAGAGCACAACCACACGGTCAACGCCTGTCTCTTTCTTGAAGTTGCGGATATCCTCGCGGATCTGCTCTGTCATGTCCCAGCGGTCCTTGCAATCTTTCACGTTGTCGCCGTCAAGACGCTTGGCATAATTGTGGTCAAAAGCAGCCTTCATAGGCTTGATAGCCTCAAGTTCTTTCTGAACAGGGAGAATGTCTTTAGCCTTCAATACTTCAGCATTGACTGCTGATTCAAACGCGTTCGCGGGATAAACGTCCCATGCGCCAAACACGATATCGTTGAGATCCGCCAAAGGCACGATATCTTTATAATGGAGATATTTCTTATCCTCGCCTTCTCCGACGCGGATCTTGTCGTACTGAGTCATTGATCCCACGGGCTTCGCAAGTCCCTTGCGCGCCATAAGGACACCTGTCATAAATGTGGAGGTCACTGCTCCAAGGCCTACTACAAGCACACCAAGTTTTCCTTTGGGAGCTTCAGCTTTCTGTGTTGCCATAATTTCTTTTTATCTGTTTAGATTACTTTTTTCGATTCTGTCATAGGGAATCCTTAATACCGGAGAAATTCTCCGGAGCAATATTAAAAGGGGGGCAAAAAAAGCGCCACGCCTTCCGGAGAGCGCCATGCCTCTTTCAAATTGCGCCGCTAAATTACGGTCTATTTTACATTTCACAAAGGATTTTATCTAAAAATGCCACCTATCAATTATTAAATAAACTAAACAGACATCCAATTTACACAAAATTTATTAAAACAAATAGCAATATAGAAATTTCTGTTAAATTATATTAATAAGGCAACATACCCGAAATTGGAAAATTGTCAGTCATTTTCCAATTTCGGGCATGTTGAATTTATATCCTTTTTTGGGGCTACTCACCCATTAAGACTGTTTTTCATATACCGTCTATGAATTTGAGAGCTTCGCCGAGGCTGGAGACAATGTTGGGATGGTATGTCTTGTCCTCCTCGTCGGTCCAACCCTTACCTTTGAGCCATATCGCCTGACAGCCGGCTTTCTCCGCCGGAACGATGTCCTTGGAATAGCTGTCGCCGAAGACAAGCACTTCCTCCGGTTTCAGACCGAGAGCCTTCACGCCAAGGAGGAATATCTCAGGATCTGGTTTACGCACCCCCACGACAGCGCTCTCTATCACTTTCTTGAAATATTTCGCTATACCGAAATCAGCAAGGACGGTCTCGACATTCCCATAGAAATTAGAGACGAGCACCATAGGATACTTCTTCGACAAGGCTTCAAGCACAGGCACTGCAGCCTCCACCGACCCTTTCGCGGAAGCATAACAGATATCGGCGATCTTCTTTGCCATACCGTCAACTTCGGAGGGTGCGAAATGCCCGTTTTCCGACAGACGCTGCAGCTCGATTTGCATCTTTATATAAAGCAGATCATGGAAATTATGATGAGGCAGAATATGCAAGGTGCGCGCAAGCTCTCGTTCGGCATACACATATACTTCCCTGAACTCCGCCTTGTCGGCAGCGACTCCAGCCTCTTGCCAGGCTTTCCAGATCACTTCACTCCAATGGTCGCCACCCGTATCAAGGGTGCCTCCGTAGTCGAAAATGATACCTTTTATTTTGGTGACATCTATATTCATTTCTCTAAAATTTTGGATTATAACCTAAGCTTTTGAAATCAGCCATAATTGTATGGATCTCATTCAGGAGATCGCGAAAGCTCACCCGCGAAATTCCTGCAGATCCTCTCATGACGGCACATCATATATATTAGAACGCCGTTAAGGACAGTGAGTTCGAATGCGAAATAAAGCCAAGGCATCCGGAAGATCAATATCGCCGCAAACAGTGCGAAACTACGTGTGTTGAAAGACAGTATATTGGTGTATTTCATCAATGGCTTGCTCTTGGCTCTGAAGGCGTCGCGGAATGACTGCGGGATATCATTGCCGTATCTCTCTTTCAGCACTTTTCTCAACCGCTGCATCCAGGGGGTACGTTTCTCCTGACCGACCGTATAGTTGGTGTAGAATGCCAATGTGAGCTTCTGCCAGAAATCTGTTTTCCATGACAGGGAATGGAAACGCTTCCACAATTCAGACGCAGTGTCAAGCTCGCTCCCTTCCTTACCTTTAAGGAAAAACAGATGGAACTGTCTGTAATAATCCGCCATGGCTGCCTGTGTGGCGTGGAAAAAACCTGTGACCACAGCCATGACCCAGATCACCCAATGGTGGGCGCTGAAGAAATCACTGGTAACATTTTCCCTCAGACATATCGCGATATAGATGGCGGCAAACCATAGGTCACCGCTTACCCCGTCAAGGATTCTTCCAATCCGCGAGTATTGCTTGGTCATCCTCGCGAGCTGACCGTCGGCGCTGTCAAATGAATCAGCCCAGACCAGCAGCAACACTCCGAGAAGGTTTATCCATATGTTGTCGAAATAAAACGCCACCCCTGCGCCGACCCCCAAAAAGATAGACGCTATGGTTATCGCATTAGGAGTGACTCCCAGTTTTTTTGCAAGGAGAGCCCATCCGTATCCTATCGGGCGATAGAATATGAGATCAAAAGTCTCCTCTGTATCCATCGACTTAAGAGAGTCTTTGTAGCCCGGCTTCTTGCCGGAAGGATTAGTGACGGCGTTGCCCGCATCGCTCATCGTATCCTGTAACTTCGCAGCCTTTTTATTCGTCATTACCTCTTCTTCAATCATCTTTTTTTCCATTTTCTGACAGCGCTGAGAATACATTTGGCTATATACGGACCCGCCTCCTGACGGCAAGGGGCGAAGCTTGGCCAGTCGTTGAAGTCTATAATGCGTATCGATCCGTCTTTGTCGACTATGCAGTCGCCGCCGTAGATCTTGACATCAAGAATATCAGACGCCTGCTGACACATCTCTTTCAGTTTCCCCTCATCAAAAGGTATGCCCCGGCTCTTGCCGTTGATCGCCTCATGACCGTATTTGCTGTGACCTTCATCAAACGGATAGAACCAATAGAAGAACGGCTGCCCGCTCACTCCATAGAACTTTATGAGATCCCCCACGAGATGACGGTTGATCACAGCGCGCTTAATCCCCCTGTAAAAATATTCGTGAAGCACTTCCTGAGCCTCTTCCGGATGACGGCAATAGCTCACGTCTTCCTTATGCATGGCATGGAAGTCGCCACGCTTTATCCAACATGCCGAGAAACCTTCCTTTTTAAGATCATCGACAACATTCTCGTTGGTATTCACGATCAGGCTGTCAGGATAAGGTATCTTATTGCCGAGGAGTATGCGCGTCATACGCTCGCGGGTGCAGTTCTCGATTCCGAATCCGGAATTTATCACAAGACGCCCCTCGTCTTCCATAGCCTGAAGTCTCGCTATGGAAGCCTGCTCTCTGCACATGTTCACTATTATCTGTTCGGAAATTTCCTCCTCCCGGAATCTGTCTTCGCTGTATATGTTGACTTCGCAACCGCGCTTGCGCAGATGCTCCGCAGCGGCATTGAATATCGCCGCATCGTTTCCTATATGATTCGGGGAATAGGCGCCCGCGCGCATCACCCCGGCTATTTTTATGTCTGCCATAGGTCAGTTATATTTCTTTTAATCCTCTCCCCTCACAAAAGCTTCCGCCGAAGCTATATCCGATGCATGATCCACGTCTACGATCTTGTTCATGTCGTAAGCCTGGAGATTCAGTCCCGCAGCCACAAGGGCACGCTGATAGTTTCGCATGCGGCCGACCCCGTCTTCAAGACATTTTCTCAGCACCGGAACGGCACTCCCCGAAAGACCGTAGATGCCGCCGCTCACATATCTCACCCCATCTTCCATCCGGTCAAGGAATCCCGTTATCCGGCAGGAGTCGTCGGTGGCGACGTAGAGAGGCTTCTCGTCATCAATAAAACCTGTCACAGCCATCATACCGTCCACCTCCGCCGGCGCATTACTGTAAGCCTGTATATACTTTGCGAAATCTTCCTCCCGGAATATAGTGTCGACTGTCGTTATTACAAACCGTCCTTTCCCTTCCATCAGGCTTGAAAGCTCATGGAAACTATGCATCGAAGTGGGTGTAGTTTTCACTACAAGATTTAGTTCGCAAGGTATCGACGGAGCAAGTCCACGCAGATATTCTGCCACTTCTGTCATTTCTTCATTGACAATGACGCTTATGGATTCAGCCCCGCATCTCACGAAAATATCAATCAGCCTTCCGATCATAGGCTTCCCGTCTATCCTAACGAGAGGCTTGGGGAAACCCACCCCCTCCTGCACCAGACGCGAACCTTGTCCGGCAGCTATAATTCCAAAATTCATTATTCTGCTGTTTGTTCGTTTAGATTCTCCTCCTTTACATCCGTTTTCTCCGTTTTATCTTTCTTCGGCTGACGCTCCTGACGTTCGCCACGTTCAGGTTTTTCCGTCACATATTTCCTCAACGGGTTTGACGACGCCTCTTCAAATATCCTGCGGTTGCGGAAAATATCTATGGCGGCATATATCGCCTCACGCATCGATGTGGGATCTGCCTGATCTTTCCACGCGATTCCGAAAGCGGTACCGTGATCCGGCGATGTCCTCACATATGGCAATCCGGCTGTAAAATTCACGCCACGTTCTCCGGCAAGGGTCTTGAACGGAGCAAGTCCCTGGTCGTGATACATAGCCACAATCCCGTCGAAATGCCTGTAGTCTCCCATACCGAACAATCCATCCGCCGCAAACGGTCCGAACGAAAGAATCCCCCTCTCCCGGCATCTCTCTATCGCCGGAGAGATAACCTCTTTTTCCTCAGAGCCGAGCAGACCTCCGTCGCCGGCATGGGGATTGAGCGAAAGCACGGCTATCCTGGGACGGGGTATCGCATAGTCTTTCTTCAGTGATGCCGCGAGCGACTCAATGGCAGCCTCCACATTTTCCTGTGTGATGGCGGCCGCCACTTCCGATATGGGCAAATGGGTGGTGACAAGCGCCACTCGCACATCGCCCGCAAATAGAATCATCCTTGATCTGGAACCATGACCGATTCTCGCTTCAAGATATTCCGTATGTCCCGGATAACGGAATGTGTCGCTCTGCACCGCCTCTTTTGAAATAGGGGCGGTCACAAGTACATCTATCTCCCCTGACTCAAGTGCCTCGGCTGCCATTTCAAGTGCAGCCACAGCCGCCTTCCCTGATTCTGCCGTGGGTTCTCCCGGCACTATCTCCGGGGCTGACGCCGAGACCTCCACGACATTGATCCTTCCGTCCTGAGCCTGCGCCGCACCCGCCGACTTATACAGACGCATGTCTTCAAGTCCGAATTTCCTACGCGCTTTCTCCGCAATCGAATGATACCCGAAAATGACGGGAGTGCAAAGTTCCGTCATAGTCTCATCGGCGAGGGCCTTGAGTGTCACCTCATATCCCACTCCGTTTATATCTCCGTGGGTGATACCCACTCTTATTGGTCGTGACATCTGTATTCTATATTTTGTTCCCCAAAATTACGAATTTTTTTTCATTTTTCCTCATCCCTCTCCCCTACGCGAGGGGTCAAAGCCTTAAAGGTTGCCGCTTGCGTCGGTCAATGCTTCTTTCCGGCAAGCATCCCGCATGCCGCCATTATGTCTTCCCCTCTTGAACTTCGGATAGTGGCAGTCACCCCTTTTGAGTTTAAATAATTGCGGAACATCAGCATACGCTCGTCACTGCTGGGCTTCAGCTCAACTCCGGGGATTGAATGGAAACGTATCAGGTTGACACGGCAGTCAAGACCTCTCGTCATCTTTATCAGAAGATCTGCATGCGCTATGTCATCGTTGACTCCACGCCACATTATATATTCAAGAGAAAGACGTCTCTGATGGCTGAAGTCATAACCTGAAAGCAATTTGATGACACTGCTTATAGGAAACGCCTTTTGCGCGGGCATCAGTTGCTCCCGCTCCACGGGATCTGCTGTGTGGACGCTTATCGCCACATGCACCTGAGTCTGGTCAAGAAGATCTTTCAACTGAGGCAACTTCCCTACTGTTGACACGGTTATTCGCTTGGGACTCCACCCCATTCCCCATGACGATGTCATGATTTCTATCACAGGAAGAAGCGCACCGAGGTTGTCAAGGGGTTCTCCCATTCCCATGAACACCACATTCGTAAGCTCTCCCGCCGGTGTCTCTCCCGGTTTGGGAGAAGGAGGAATGCTCAATATCTGGTTGATGATCTGGGCGGGTGTGAGATTGGCTTTGAAGCCGAGCCGCCCGGTGGCGCAGAAATAGCAATTCATTTTGCATCCCGCCTGCGACGACACGCAAAGCGTAGCTCTGTCCCGATCCGGGATATACACGCTCTCGATCGACTTTCCCCCTCCGACATTAAAAAGATATTTCACCGTGCCGTCCATGGATTTCTGTCTCGATTCGGGAGCCTCCCTCCCGATGACATAATTTTCTGACAGCCATTGGCGGTTCTTCTTGGAGATATTCACCATCTCATCGAAATCCGTCACTTTCTTTTTATACAACCATTCCGCAAGCTGTTTCCCCACAAATTTTGGCATGCCGCCGGAAAGTGCCACTTTGGTCAGCTGCTCGAGGGTCATCCCGATCAACGCCAGGGTCTGTATATTTTGTTCCATTTTTCTCATTTTTAATATCAGGGACGGGATGCCGGACATACAAGGTAATCACGCGATACTCGCAACCGTCCCCTAAAACGAAGGGTCATCCCCGGAAACGGCGATGACCCTTCGCAATGTTATCGATATCCGAAGGACTAAGGCTTTCAGTCGCCTGCCTCGAATTTATATAGACTGTTCTTGAATTCCCTGCTCCCTTTAAGCATTTCTGCTATATTGGGATTGACAAGCTGGAAATACTGCTGCTCATACTGAGCGTCGCTGTAAGGGAAATCCTCCTTGCCGTTGCTCTTCACCTGATAGGCGTAGACTCCGTTGTCTCCCTTCACGAGAACAACTTTTCCGGGTTTGCTACCGGCGATCTGACCCATGACAGATGCGTCGCGGACCTGCATGTTTCTTCCGAAACGGAATGTGGGGGCATTCTGTTCCTCAACTCCCATGGCGGCTGCCGCAGATTCTATCGTGCCTGATTTCGGCTGATATTCCTTTATCAGTTCATCACCGGCTTTTGAACGGCGTGCCTTATCTGTGACGTACGCGCTTACCTGACCGTTTGCCAATGGAGCGAAATCGTCATATTCATTCACTACCGCCGCTGCATAAAGCGCGGGAGTGAGAGCGTCTTTCGATTCATAGATATGGCTCACCTCACCCGGCTTGCCGTCGATCATGACCCAACGCACCACCTGACGGCTGTCGGGATAATAGCTCTGCATGCCTGCCACGCGCGGCACTGCCACAGAAGAAGACGAAAGACTCAGATCCTGTACGGAATAGCCGGATTTCGCTGCATTCTCCGCAAATGCCTTTGCAGTGGCGTTGTCAGAAAGGAATTTCTCAAGCTTCTCACGCTCACCGTTTATTGTCTTCGAACTCGGTTTAAGATCGTAGTTGACCTCATCATACGAATAAACTTCGACAGGGGCATTTCTCTTCGACACCTGAGCGAGCACTGCTCCCTGAGGGGAAGTCATGAGAGAGATATATCTGCCGCCGGCATTCAACAGAGAGTCGAGCTGACCGGACTCAAGCGCGCCGGTACGGCCCTGTGCCGTAAACAAAGGTATCCACTGAGCTTTCTGAGCCATTACGCTGTCCGCTCCGAAACGGCTGGAAACCGAGTCGATAGAAAGCCCGGAGTTAAGTCCGGCGAGCACTTTCGCGGGAAGCTCAGCCCCGACCACCTGCACAAGATTGAGCTGGATAGAATCCACCACCTGTGAACGGCGTCCCATCTTTACGATAGTGAACCCTTTGATATTTTCAGATATGAGTTTCACAGAATCTGGCGAAGCCGACAGCACGTAGTCCTTCACCTGACCTGCGGGAAGATCTTTCGCACGCAGCTCCTTATGAGTAAGGACAATACCTTCTCGTTTAAGTTCCTTGCTTATCTGCCCTGCAGAATCACGGAGTTCCGCCACCGTTTTCTCCGCAAGATTGCGCGCAGCCTCGCGGTCTGCCGCTGAGGGAGAGATATTGACAGCCACAAACGCGATGTCCTTTGTCATCTCGTCTACCTTGAACTGGTTCTTGTCTTTATCATATTCCGCCTTAAGCGCAGCATCGTCCACAGGATATTTAGCGGGGTCAAGCTGTCCGTAAGGATGGAAAGCTATATCCACGTTGCTTGTGGCAACATAATCGTTGTAAAGAGCTTTCTTGTCAAGATCATTAGCCTTCACAAGCCCGTAAAGGAGCTTCTGGTATGTCTGGCGCTTCACCATCTCGCGAGTCTCCTGCTCCATGGCGATCCATGCCCTCTGGAACGGCTCCATCTGTGAATCGGTAAGACCGTTGCGTTTGGGATTGAAGATTATCTCATATGCCTGCTGCGGAGTCGATACGCTCAGACCGGAAGCATTGAGCTGCTGGATTATTGTCTGGATAGACGGATTGACAGGATTCTCAAGCACGTAGAAACGGAGCTGCTCGGGAGAGGTCTGGATGCCGGCATTTGCCACCGCATTGTCAAGAAGTTTCTCTCCGATAAGCTCGTCAAGCGCCATCTGGGAAATCATCTGGTTGTCGAAATTGGCGAATTGTGCAGGATTCTGACGGCGTGCCTGCTCAAAACGGTTGTTGAGTTCCTCGCGTTTACGGATATATTCCGTATAGTCAATCTTTTCTCCGCCGATTTTTGCCACTGTCGTGTGGTCGCCGAAGAGATTCCGGCTGTTGGTGATCGCATCACCGATAATGAAGGCAAGGAGCGCGACGCCTATCACGACAAGGAGCAGCACCGACTTGCTTCTGATTTTCTCTAATGTTGCCATTCTATGGTATAGCTGATGTTTGTGTTTGATTAATTCTTATGGAAACAACCGGAATCAGGCATGCTCTTTGGAGAAACATGCCTGAGGCCGGGGACTTTGAGCACGCAAAGATAACACTTTTGGCTCAATTCCCCAATTTTAATACACATTTATTAATTATTTTTCAAATAATCAGATATCCGGTGCCACCATTGACAAGTGCGTTCAGGATATTCCGAAAGCTGACCGGATCTCATCAACCCTGTCGGTTTTCTCCCATGTAAACAGTTCCACTTCCTTTTCCACGGGCGCCCCGTCGTAGCGGGAGCGGAACACTTTCCTGACCTTCCGGGGCTCGCGACCCATATGCCCGTAGGCAGCGGTCTCGCGATAGATAGGATTGCGCAGCTTCAGCATCTCCTCTATCGCACCGGGACGCAGGTCGAACATCTCATTGATCTTTTCCGCTATATCCTCATCCGTGATTCCCGGACGCGCCGTCCCGTAGGTATTGACAAAAACATTTACCGGAGCCGCCACTCCAATGGCATAACTCACCTGCACGAGCATCTCTTTTGCCACACCTGCCGCCACCATGTTTTTCGCGATATAACGGCATGCATACGCTGCTGAACGGTCTACTTTTGAAGGATCCTTACCGGAGAAGGCGCCTCCGCCATGGGCTCCACGGCCGCCGTAAGTATCGACGATGATTTTGCGCCCGGTCAGACCGGTATCGGCATGAGGTCCGCCAAGTACAAACTTTCCGGTCGGATTTACGTGAAGAACCAGCTTGTCGTCGAAAAGAGACCTCAATTTCTCGGGAAGGGAGGCGATCACCCTCGGGAGAAGCACTTTCTCCACATCTTCCCGGATTCTCGCAAGCATCTCCTCGTCAGCCCTGACCTGCGCCTGCCGTGAGTCGTCAAGAGGAAGAATGAACTCATCATGCGACGTAGACACGACTATCGTGTGAACACGCAAAGGCTTCCGGTTTTCATCATATTCCACAGTCACCTGACTTTTTGCATCCGGACGAAGATATGTCTTAAGCTTCCCCTTCCGGTAATAACTCATCTCTTTCCCCTCTTTCCGGAGTTCGGCGAGCTCCCTCAAGATCATATGTGAAAGATCAAGGGTCAGCGGCATATAATTGGATGTTTCGTCAACGGCATACCCGAACATCATACCCTGGTCTCCAGCCCCCTGCTCTATCCTGTCGCCACGGCTTACGCCTCTGTTTATGTCACAGCTCTGCTCATGTATTGCCGAAAGGATACCGAGAGAATCTCCGTCAAACCTGTAGGCGCCGCGGTCATAGCCGATCGACTTGATGAGGTCGCGCACACTGGAATGGATGTCGACGTACGCGCCGCTGCTCACTTCGCCCGCCACAACCACCTGTCCCGTGGTGCACAATGTCTCTATAGCCACATGGCTTTCAGGGTCACGGGCAAGAAATTCGTCAAGGAGGGTATCGCTGATCTGATCCGCCACCTTGTCGGGATGGCCCTCAGAAACTGATTCAGATGTAAATAAATAGCTCATATCTGTTATTTTAGTTTTTCAATGATTATATTCTTGTCACAAAAGAAAGGCAGAGCCTCCGGAGGGGACGACCGCCCGCTTCCAAATGCTCTGCCTTTCCTTTCCAACGCCACGCGTATGGAAAGTCTGATTTCCTCTATGTGCAGTTTTAGCATTTTTTCAAGTGGTTGCAAGCAGCCAAATTTCTCCACTTTATAAAAAATCCGCCGGCTGAATGCCTGCGGACCTTGTCGGGGTGAGGCGACTCGAACGCCCGACCTCTACGTCCCGAACGTAGCGCGCTAACCAACTGTGCTACACCCCGATTGCCTAAGCGACTGCAAAGTTAGCCATTTTTTTTGAAACAGCCAAACATTTTTCAAGAAATATGAAATTTAATCTATGTATTTTCTGTATTTCCGGCTGCCGGTTGCCCAAACCCTGTCAAACTACCAGAGATTGCGTGTCGGCATTATCCCGCCATAGCGGTTGCGGAGACGCTCCACAAGTCGCTCAAGATCGCGAGAGAAATTATGCCCTGTCCATACACCGCTGTTGGTCAGCAAGACCCAACAGTCCCCGTCAGGGAATCTTTCCACCAAGGCATGCGTGGAACTGAGAGTGCCGGTCCGGGTCCACCTGCCGTCGCGCCTGACTTCAACCCATCCCCTGCATATGTTGTCTTTTTCGTCATAAGCAGTAAGAGTGTTTATCCCCCACTGGCTAAGGATATTTTTCACTCCGGGCTCCCCGTCGATCGCAGCCACAAGCCTCGCTATGTCTGATGCGGGAGCGACCCATCCCCCCGCGCCAAGCAATCCGTTGACATTGCTTCCGCCATACACCCGCTCAACCATATTTCCACTACCGTTATATTCCTCCACAAGCTCATTGTCCGGAGGATAGTAACGCACCTCCCTGTTATGCCTGTCGGCATAATAATTCGTGGCGGGACGGAACTGATACGCTCCTGCGGGTTCAAGCACCTCTTCCCTCACAAAATCCCAATAGCTTTTCCCACTCACCTTCTCAATCACCAACGAAAGAAGCATATAGCCGAAATTGCTGTAACGGCGTCCGGCGCCCGGAGTGAAACCGAGACGTCTTCCAAGCACTATTTTCGTCAATTCTTCATTGGTAGGAGGTGTGGAAAGATGCTTTACCGCCATTATATCTTTTGTATTGAACATCGGATCGCCGGCTCCAAGCGTAAAACCACCCTTGTGCTGGAGAAGATGGTCTACGGTGATGTCTCTCATCCTGAGGTCGCGCATGGAATTGGTATAAGCCGTGTCGTTGAGAATCCCTTCTTCTCCGAAAACCTTTGTGCCGAGACTCAGCTTTCCTTCCTCACAAAGCCTCATGATACCGACCGCAGTGACAAGTTTTGACACGGATGCCATGCGCATTATGGATGAGGCATCCATCGGTATACCCGCATTTAGATCCGCCCAGCCATAACCTTTGGCATAAAGCAGGGAGTCATGGCGCGTGACTGCAAGCGAGATCCCTTTTATCTCCCATTTGTTTATAAACCGTTCTATCTCTGAATCCATTGATCTGAGCGCAGGGATATCCGACATGTTGTTGGAGAGCGTGTCGCTCCACGACACTCGGCTGAATTCTTCCGCGATATTATCTTTTTTCTCTCCCCACACCGGACCAAAGGCATATAACGTGTGAATCAAGACAAACACAATTATGGAAAAGGCGATAAGCAACAATGTCCCTTTCCTTACATCCGATTTTTTCATTGAGCCGTCAATTCTTTAGGTAGCTGACATAATTGATGGATATGGGGTGCCGCCGATGACAACGCGCTTTTGACCGCACATATCGTGTCTCAAAGACAGCCGTTTCTCATAATCCGACTGCAAAGTTAATTATTATTCCCATAAAACAGACTCCCCTTACGCGATTCGTCATTTTTAATCCGCCAACAACCAGCTGTCAAGAGTCCATAATTTTTGCTCATATTATTTTTTTTTCATAATTTTACATTTGAAGTCGGTTGACTCCTCTTCTGATGCGTTGCAGACCCGTAACATTCCGGCATGACATTTGAAAGTCCCTATGGATGGAGTCTGTCTCGGACCTTTGTTTTTAATCTAAATCTATAGATGATGTCTCCCCGTAGATCCATTTTTTCATCACTCCGGTTGAGTTCTTTGATGCTGGGCATAGGTTGCGTGCTCGCGGGGACCGCATGTGCCGCATTGCATGGGAACACTGAAATCCTTCCCGCTTCAATATGCCTCATATTTGTAGTGTTCGCGCAGATGGCGGGAAATTTTTATTACAGATATTATGACCTGACAAATTCTCCGGGAGCAGGAATTTCTCAACGTCTTGAAGGACACTCGGCAAAAGACTCCGCTCTGATTCTAAAGGAATGCAGTTTCGCATGCGCGCTCCTTGCCGCAATGTCAGGAATGACCATCGCCGCGATGGGTGGAGTGCTGATTTTATCGGTAGGACTTTTCACATCCCTTATTGCCTGGCTGGGTCTCGGAGGTTCCGTTCCCCTCTTGCGCACTCCTTATGGAATCGTCTGTCCCTTCATTCTGTTTGGACCTATATGCGTGATCACGACATCCCTGCTCCAATCCATGCATGAGGCGGAAGAACCGCTAAATTGGTTTGACATAGCTCCGGCACTGTATATGTCGATCGTCATGGGTCTGATGTGTGTCAACGCCACAATGCTGTATGGATACGCCAATTATCATGCAGACAGACGCGATTCAAAACAGACATTGGCAGCCACTGTAGGAAGGAAGAAAACAAGGAGTGTATTTCTCGCCAACAGCGTGGTCGTAGCCGCAATATCCATCGCCATGTGCGTACAGCTTAACCTCGCTGTCAACGGAATTGACTTTATCCCGGCGGTCATCTGTTTCTCACTCAACATATATATATGGCAACGAATGAAGAAAGAAAATGATACTCAACTCAGATCCCTTATCGACATGGGAAACTTCAACGTGCTCCTCATGGGGCTGATCTCCTTCATTATATATGAACTTACAGGTGCTCCTGACGACAGCACTCTGACTTTCTTCGGTATCTGAATCATGATCCGCGGCAGACGAGTCAAACAATCCTGAGTCTCCGCCCCTCTAAATAATACATCACGATGAATATTCCCTTTATCAATACCATAAGAAATATCAGAGAAAAACTATGGCACACAAAAGACATCCAGGCACAGCTGGAGAATCTCAAATTTGAAATTGCCAGATCCGGACTTCAGGAAAAAATCATGCACTCCACAAGAAGCGGAATCTCATCCACAAGATACTGCGGACATGACATTGTCGTATCTTTAACCACTCACGGAAAACGCATCTATGACGTGGCTATAACGATCGAATCAATCATGCAGCAGACAATGCTTCCCAACAGGATAATCCTGAATATTGACAGATCTTTTGAAAACATACCATTGCCCTTGTCGTTGCAGCGGCAGACAACCCGAGGATTGGAAATAAGGACTGTAGACGACATTAAAAGCTACAAAAAATTAATACCTACCCTGCAAGCCTGTCCCGACGACATAATCATAACTATAGACGATGACCTTGTCTATGATTATGATATCATAGAACGCCTTTACAGGTCGTATCTGCAACACCCTGACAGCATCAACGCCTTGCGTACCCACACCATCAGGTTCGGATCTGACGAGAAGCCCATGAAATATAACGACTGGTATCTTGAAAAAGCCATTTCTCCGAATCCGTTCCATCTGTTTCCTACAACAGGCGGAGGGACACTTTTCCCTTCCGGCTGTTTCAACAATGAGATTTTCAACCGGGATGTATTTACCCGAATATGTCCCACGGCAGATGATGTCTGGGTTCACGCGATGGCGGTCTTAAACGGCACCAAAATTGTCAAGGCGCTGTCAAGGTCCGACACGGGATGCGATTATCTGGTGAACCACAGGGTACAGGATATCGGACTACATCTTATAAACACCGGCACTATGCGTAATAACGACAGACAGATAGAAGCTGTCTACTCCCGCTACGGCATTTATGATCTGCTTAATCATTCTTGTGGAACCGCCTCATCAAGGATGTCGCGGGGCACATAGTTTCCTGATTTTTTCTTGTTTCCGGTTCCGGATCTTTTTTTCTTAGCAGACGTGTCTTTGTTCTCTTTGTCAGGAGACTGAGGTTTTCCTCTCCCCTCAAGAAGCACCTCCACTTCCGCAGGGGTCACCGTCGATTCAGGACGTCCGCAGCGGGAAAGCCAGAACCCGCATCCGGTTATAAGCAACGCGAGAGCCGCGACAGCAATTATGCCGCGTCTCTCCGATGACGTGAACGAGTTTTTAGCCATAATCAGAATGGATAACCGATAGCCAGATGGAAAGCGAAAGCCTTCTTAAACGGGATATTGAAATATGCCCCCTGCTCATACGGGACATGCAACCCGTAGCCGAGATCTCCCCGGAGCACCATCATGCCGATATCTACACGCAGGCCAACGCCTGTGCCGAGGGCTATGTCTCTAAGGAAAGTCTTTCCCCTGAGCTGTCCGCCGGGACGCAGGGGATCGTTCTTCAAAAGCCATATATTCCCCGCATCCAAAAACACAGCCCCGTGAAGCACACTCACGATTGGAAACCTGTATTCCGTATTAAGCTCGATCTTGAACGTACCCGTCTGATCGAAATATCCGTCGCGCAACGATGCCGGCGCCCGGTATGAACCCGGACCTATCGACCTTACAGTAAATGCCCTTATCGAATTGGCGCCACCAATATAGAACTGTTCGGAATACGGCACCTCCTTCGAATTGCCATAGGCATGTTCCGCGCCTATAAGCGCCCTTGACACAAGCCATTGATCGGAACCTTTTATCAGCCGGCGGCTATACACCAACTGCGCCTGACCTTTGATGAACTGGGAAAACGGGGTGCCGAACAACTTCTTCTCCCCTTTCACGCCACATGCCCTCCATATGGCGTCGAAGATATTGCCTGCCTCTGTCACCGTGAAAGTAAAATTGATCCCGTTAATCCGCGCCCTCTCAAGAAATTTATCAAGAGTGTAGGTGTAAGACATCTGTGGAATAAACTGGCTTTGGAAGCTCAACGCCACGGCTGGATTCTGTGCCATGATGGAGTCAAACTCGTGGGTGGTAGAGATAAGCTTATTGTATGTCAGTTTGAACGGGGTGAACTGGTTGACAGAATGTCTCGCGGATCGCCATTCATACGTTATGCCGGTATTGAATTCCGCCAGCTTGAAAAAATGTGGACGGTTGAGGATGCTTGCCCCGAGATTGATAGTAGTCCAGTTCAGTTCCCGGTTGGTACGTTTTATAAAATCAGGGGCAAGCAGACGCGGGAAGGCAAGTGAGGCGTTCAATCCGAACTCATAACTGTTGAACACACTCCCCCGGTTCCTGCCGGTCTGCCATTCGTAGGCGGCATTGAACTGCACACCAAGGCGCTCACCTCCGCCGAAGAGATTGTTGTGCGACAGCCCAAGTATAAGTCCCGGACCGAGGTAACTATTGGATTTCGAAGTGGCGTTCACCTCTATCGACGCTTCTATAGGCTGGTCAAACTGGCAGACTGTATACACGTCAAGAAGCGCGTTGCCCGGAGTAGTGTCTACCGGAACCGGCTGTATCTGTATGTTGCCGAATATTCCTAACCGTGACAGCCTTGTCTGTGTACGGTCCATGTCCCGCACGGAGAAAAGCTTACCTTTCCTGAAGGTGATGCAAGATGGGATAAGATTTTTACGAAGACGTGCCGGACGCATCACAATCACTTCTCCCTTTCTTGTCTGCATAGTGTCAGGAGTCCCCGGATAGGTCTGACTGTTGCGCAACACGGTGGTATATATGTTGCCCGTACGGTATGGCAGACGCGCCATCCTTGGCATATTGGCGGCAAGCGACAGCTTCAACGCTATGTTCCCCGGAGTGATAAGGGAATCGGCAAGAAACTCTATATACTCCGGACGGAAAAAATAATATCCCCTGTTGCGCATGGCATTGGCTATCCTTATACGTTCCGCCGCAAGTGAATCCACACAGAAAATCTCACCCTTTTGCATATAAGGACTCTTCCTCGCCACCGAATCTATAAAATTGCACAAAGGTTCCGGCTGTGACAGATAAACTATGGAGTCGATGCGGTATGGATCGGAAAGGTCTATCTTATAGTCCACCGACGCCTTCTTCTTGTTGCGTTTGCCATAGTCCACTTCATAGGAGGCTGACGAGCCGAAATATCCGTTATTGTCAAGGATCTGCTCCATTAGCTTTACGCGCATCTCGGGACGCACCTCGCTTATAAGCACCGGCTGTTTTACCAGCTTGTTGTAAAGCCAACCTCTTATTCCACCTGCGCTGTCATTCCAATTGTTGTAGACCCAAAGTCCGAGAGGTATCTTTATAAACGGAGCGATGATATAATCATTCGGATCACAGTTGGCTGCCTCCTTAAGATTCGACATAAGATCGGCGGGAAGTTTTCCCTTGCTTCCTGAATCCATCGGGACTACGTCAAACCCACCCACACCTGTGTAGCGGATCTCTCCCGGTCCAAGACGTCTGGTCGTGGAACACGACACCCCCACAATACCCGTGATAACAGCGATACAAAGGGGCAGCAGAAACCGTGTCTTTCTATTTCTCATAATCTTCTTCAGGTTTTGTAGCTACTGAATCTGTCTTTAATTTATCTCTATCCGGCTTAGCCTCTTTCATTGATGACGTGAGCGGTTCTTTTTTACCTGACGGAACCGTGTCTCCCTTGACAACGGGGTCTTCCGGTTTCAAGGCTGACGTATCCGCCTGAACAGAATCCGCAGACTCTTTTTCCGACGGCGGGGTATCCGGAATCGGTATACCTCTCCAGGTCTTGAGGTTGAACAGGTTTTTAAGGTTTGCAAGACGCCGTTTCATCACAAAACCTACGCCGGTCTCCGTGATCTCCCCTTCAAGAATGCTCTCATAACCCGTATGTCGGAAAAGACGCACATACATTGTGGTATTGCTCGTCTGCTTGAGAATATATTCAAAGGATATGTCGCTTATCAGGTTCTCCGAGAAATTCTCGTCTGCCGAGGCGTCTGTGCTGTAGTTGCCTCCCACTGAAATCTTGAAGCGGTTGTCAAACAATGATTTTGACATGGAATAGCTATAACTCATCGCGCTTCCGGTCTCTCCGTTGACTGTTTTATTATATTGGTCGACTCCGAAACTCAGGTCTACCCCCTTGACATTGTTGGCGAGCCAGCTGTTGAGCTGGGATGTTAGCAATCCGTAAAGCTGCCCCTGCAAGAGATCGCTGCTGGCGGTCTTCACGCCGTCGCCGCTATATTGTCCGGTGACAAGAAGGTTGATCGCCGCCATGCTCCTCTGGTCTGCACTCATCGACAGAAGCTGGTTCTGGATAGACATGTCATCGTCCGTGGAAAGATCAAACACCACTTTCGGAGATGAAAGCGTATTGCTGACTGCAAGCTTCACAAGGAAATTGACAATTCGTGAATTGCCATCCTGAAGAAGATTTGCCTTGACGTCATCTGTGGCGGAAATGTTGAGAACGGGATTCATCAGGTCTCCGTTCCATTGTACGCTGCTGTTGGGATCAAATACAAATTTCTTCTCCCCCACCATGGGCACACTATATCTCACATATCCGTTGCCTAATGTCAACTGACCGTTAAGACGCATATCTCCCATAAAGTTCTGGAAATAGTTGAGCGTACCTGACGGCGACAGCTCTACTTTTCCGTTGCCTGTGGTCGCAGAACCGGGGATATCCACCTCCACCTGCGTCCCCGGATCTATGGATAGTCCCGCCACTATTCTCATTGACATCATCGGAGCCACAGTGTCTGCCACAGCCACAGTGGCGGTATCATTGAAATTGACGAATTTCACCACTCCGCTCGCATCCTGCCGGGTAAGCTGCGTCGTGGTCGGTGATACAGAATAGGTGACATCCGTGTTAGACAGCACCTTTACGTCCGCATTGAGGTTCAGACGGTCAAGCGTCCCGGTGGCGGAAGCTTTCATGTCCATGAAAAGCTTTCCGTAAATCTCGCTCCGCGCTTTTTTATCATTGTTGATCAGCTGGAAGTTGCGGGCATTCATGTTCAGGTCAAACGCAATCGATGAAAACTTGCGGGCATCCACACTTCCGTCAAGAACCAGTGGATTTTTGTTGGCTCCCCAGATATCGAATTGATTTATCTTCACCACATTGTCCGCGACAATGAGCGAATCATCGCTGAATGTCACGGCAGACCCGATCATCGGCACGAACACTCCCACTGAATCGCACGCGAGGCTTCCGTTCAGTATAGGAGAAGCAAACGATCCCGACATGTCAAGCTCGCCGTTAAGATAACCTGAAAGGCGTGCGACATCATTCCCGAGAAACGGATTTGCCACATACAGGGGGAATCTTGTCAGCTCGACACCCATTTTCTTCGGCACGAGGGCTCCAAGAGAATCCGGCACAAGCATCATTTTGCCGACCATCGCCTCCTGTTTATCAATGCTCAGTGTCAGCAACGCGCCCGTGGAGCCGTCGTTATTGCGCCCCGCCTTGACACCGAGATCAAAATCTCCGACGCGTAGCTTGTCGTATGTGAAGTCAGACACCCCGAGTGTTCCTCCTCCATATAGCCAGTCATTTATATAGCCCACATTGAGATCCGCGTTGACTGATGCGGTGACAGGAGGAGCGAACACTGACATACGCAGGAAATCCTGTATCTTGATATTGTTAAGCACGAGATGTACTTCATCATTCCCCCCCTTCCCCGTCTGCGTCTGCATAAGGATGCTGCTCTCTTTACTGCTTGCGGAGAGATTGGCATTGACATGATGGTTCAGCAGATTGAAATCAATATGGTTGTCACTGTTGAATTTCCACGGCAGATAGGCTATCACCGCCTTAAGGGGTGTGAAGTGGACAGATGCCACGGAATCAGTCACAGCTCCCGTCATACCGAGCCGGTATCCGGTCTCCCCTTTCTGATTCTTCTGGGTGACTGACAGAAGAATACGATTGGATCCCAGATACCCGTTAAGGTTCACGTCCGCGAAATCTGCAAGGGGATTATTGCTTCGGTTGCCCATATGCGCGTAATAATCAAGCAACTTGTCGCGTTGACGAAATTTAAGCGACAGCGTGTCAGCTCTCATGTCGCCGTTAGAGGCGTCAAGCAATCCTATGGAGCCACGTATCAGGGAATCATTGGCAATATTAAGATACACAGTATCCATACTCATCCCGAAGGCATGAAGGTACTGTCCGAGCACACCTTTTCCCGAGGCATTGAATGCAAGCCCGAACGTTGGCAATGCCTGTTGAAGTCCCTCGACATCCAGATTGCGGCGTGCTATCTGGCGTGATACCGAATCTGACGTTTCCGTCATGGTCTTTATCAATTCCTGAAGCCCGACTGCGCTCGCGAACTCCATGCTCGCACGCTCGGCATCAACTCTGGCGGACACTTTGTCTCCTGTGGCTTTGAAAGAGGCAGCCATCCCTCCCGGGAGTGTAAACCGGTTTTCTCCGGAAGTCCATTCCATGTCATCAAGACGGATATTGGCATCATACAGCCATTTATCAGGACTTGCGGATCCTTTTATCGCTATCTCCCCTTTCCCTGAATTTGAAGTCTCACTAAGTCCCAACGCCTGTAGGTCTATCTCTTTGAGGTCTCCTGTAAGATCAAACGTATAAAGATCCGGGGCAAGACTTCCCGTCCCGTCTATGCGGAAACGCATCCCGGTATTGTCGGAAACTGCCGTCAGCCTGTAGTTGCTGTCATGAAGAGTGACGTCTGCAGAAACATCGCGGAGTGTCTTTTTATTATATACCAATGTCCTGATATCCATCTTGACTCTTGTCTCTGCCCTTGGAAGTGTGGGATTGAATCCGGATCCTTCCGCCTCTATGGCTCCGGTCACTTTCCCGATACCGAGATCAGGCATAAAATGAGCCACATCCACGTCACGCAAATGCAATTCAGCCCCGTATCTTTCGGATGACATACTTACTTTTCCTTGCGCGGCAAGGTCTCCGGCAGATGTCAGCAGGCTGAACCGTGCGCCGTAGGTCTGATTGTCAGCGGTGGCGTCTCCCTTTAATTTCAAAGACGGAGTCTTGAATCCCATATCCCCTATTATGTTGTCTATCACTCCCGGCGATGTCACGCCACCTTCAAATCTGACATTCGCTTTCAGCTTCTTATAATCAAGGGCGTTCTGCGCTTTTCCGACAGCGTTCAACGACATTACTCCCGGGACAGCAAGATCAAGCTTATCTACTGTGGCGTTTTCAAGCGTGCCGGAAGCCATGAGGATAAGGTTCAACGGGCTGCGGGAAGGAAGTTTCGATGTATACGTATGAAGCGACGGCATGAACGCGTCGATATCAGGCATACCCAGACTCCCTTTCACGTCTGCCGACAGAGGGGCGGCAGGCTGTAATTCCATCAGCGCGAACGGCAACCCGGCTGTGGCAGACAGATCTGAATATGGCGTTTTTACTTTAAGACCTTTCAATGCCAGTCCTGTGGAATCGACTGACACAGTCCCGCAACCGCTCACGACCTGAAGCCCGCTCCGCTCTTTTGCCTCAAGCCTTGTCAGCGGAAGTTCGACAGACGATGCCTCGTTATAAAAATTCCGGAGAGATATGTTCACATCCGTCACTTCTATATACGACGGGTCAAATCCGGGAAGCGGTTTTGCGCCGTTCACGGCATAGACTGCCGCAAAACGGTCAAGATCCAATGAATCGCATTTTATTACCATCGGGGCTGATGAAGATGTCCGGGTCGTGTCAGAGACCGGTGCCGGATGCGCCGACAGATATTCCGCATCCGGTGTAAAGTATTTCACCTCTCCGTCAGACGTGCCCAGATATGCCGCCGACACTATGTTCTTGCCAAGATCCACCACGCCGTCGCGCAAACGCAGGCTTCCGGCAGTCAGAGTCAATGTGTCGATAGTCGGAAGCATTGACATGTTGAAAGAGAAATTGTCAAGATCAAGTTCGTTGGCACAGATGAGAAACGGGGCTGCGGTGGAATCCGCAGGCGAGGGTTTCTGTTTCCAGACATCCATATAGAGCGACAGAGCCCCGTCTTTAATCCGGGCTTTATTGAGCATTATCTCGCTTTTGGCGATATTGGCTGAACTCCGGTCGTCAACCTCCATAAGTCCTGCCCGGACTTTCAGAATCATCGATGAATCGGGAGACACCATACGGTAAAAGCCGTCAGTGAGTATGAGACGGTTGATATCCACATCCAGCTTCATAAGGGGCATTAGCTTCACGTCTGCCAAAACTTCTTTGGCATATACCATGGTATCGCCGGAAGCCTCTACTACCGTGACCCCCTCCAATGACACGTCAACAGGCCATTTGAGTCTGAACCTGTCGATATCTATTTTCATTCCGGTGGATTTATAAACTGCGTTGCAGGCAATATTCTTCACCAGAGTCTGCACCGGCGGGATATAAAGCAAAACAGGAATGAGTAAAATTACCGCCACAAGCCACAAAAGGACCTTCAGAGTGACACGAAGCCACTTCGGACGGATCAGATGGCGACGTTTCCCGGAAGGATCTTCATTTGTCTCTCCCCCTTCGTCAATGATCTCCCCGACTTCTTTCTCACCATCCGGCATTCCGACACCTTCTTTGCCGGGCTTATCCGCTCCCGGTTCTTGCTGTGGATCCTGATCAATAATGAAATCTTTATCTTTCTCTGACATCGTGGAATCTGTTTGTATTTCGTGGAATTATTATGTCGTAAGGGCGACACCCCTCTGACCGGTCATCTGTCACCGGCTCCAATGGCTCTGCAACGCCCTCCAGCACAACGCACATACGAACGCACCTGCGGTATCCGCAGCCATATCAGCCACTTCAAATCCTCTGCCCATGTCCATGACAAGCTGGAGCACCTCGATCATGATTCCGGCAACGGAAGATATCACAGCGGCAATTATGATAAACGCCCCGGATTGTCTCTTCCAGTTCATTGACCTCTGACGGTCAAGAAGAATGACCACTGTCAGGAAACCGAACATCACCGCATGGACGAGTTTGTCAGCTCCGGGAAACAATTCCGGAGCATCGTCTCCAAGGGGATCAGGCATGAGGGTAAGCCAAAGGATAAGCAATGCTGTCAAAATCGTAAAAAGCCATCCTGGAACACATGACAATACGTTTCTTATTCTATCCATTTTAACTGTTTTTAAGCTTCTGACTATGATTTATCCCTTGTCTGTTCTATTAACATTAGGGTAAGTCTAAAAGTTTTTAACACCTGTAGTAATTTTATAAGTATGTGTGCTAAATTAAGTATTGTACGGAATTACGAAATATGAGAATGAAATTTTGGATTCGGATTCAGTTGCAATGGGGTTCCTTTGCAACTGAATCCGAATTCGAAAGTTCGCCTCATATATTATGATGCTATGCATTAATTAATTTTGAACACATACTTATCTTATAAAGACTTGATATGATTTATAAGTGAGATATTTCAAATCTCCCCGCGAATCCAGGCATCTATCATGATCCTTGTCAGCGATGGCATTGACGGAATCACAGGGGGCGCCTCACGGGTGAAAAACGATCCTGCAGTCAATTCACCGTCGGCAAAACGTATCTCTCCCTCTTTATAACGCGCCGTGAACCCTATCATGAGCTGATGCGGAAACGGCCATGACTGGCTTCCATAATACCGTATATCTTCTATCTCGAGCGAGGTCTCTTCCATTACCTCCCTCGCCACACATTCTTCAAGGCTCTCTCCCGTCTCTACAAATCCCGCCACAAGAGCCATGACATCCCGCCTCAATGTCGAGGCATGCACAAGCAACGCCTCTTCCCCTCTCTTCACCAGCACAACTATCGCAGGATTCAGACGCGGGAAATATTCACGTCCACATTCCGGGCACCGTTTGCTTATCTCCGTCGCCCTCACAAGAAGGGTGCCGTCTTTTCCACAATATCTCTCGGCACCGCTCCAGTTGAGCAGCTCGATCCCTTTCGAGGCGGCACGGTAATGCTCTTCCGGCATCATGCCCCAGGATTCTCGCAACCCTCTGCGCTCAAGCTCCCGGTCATACAGCACCTCCGCCTCTTCGATAGAAGACGCCATATATCCGTCAAAACTGAATGTCTCGGCACCGACACACACATTCACCTCATGTTCAGTGGGAAGCCGGTAACCGGAGTCTGTCTTCACCAGAAGCAACTCATTACGGGAGGCAAGTATCAATCTTTTCATCCTTTCAGAGCCATTATCATTTCAAACGGAGTAAGACCGGAGACCGGATGACTCCATCCGGGCGCGAGCTCAGCCATGGGTTCAAGCACGAAAAGCCTTTCCGCCATCTTAGGATGAGGGACCTTCAGCTCCGGGGTATCGATTATTTCGCGGTCGATAGCTATTATGTCGATATCTATCTCGCGGTCGGCGTATCCGCCGTCGGAAGTGCGGTGCGAGCCATCGCTTATGGATCGCTCTATCTCCTGAAGCTGATTCAAAATTTCAGCCGGGTCAAGAGATGTGTGGAACGACATGCCGAGATTAAGAAAAGAATGGGTGGAATCAAAACCCCAGGGTTCAGATTCCACCACATGACTTATTTCAAAATCTCCGAACCGCTCACCTATCTTGCGCATGGCGCGGCTAAGGTTGAGCCTCCGGTCTCCCAGATTGCTTCCGATGTTTATCAACACGTAAGCCATCAGAGAGTCTTCTTCACTTCAACTTCTTCGTATGCCTCGATCAGGTCGCCTTCACGGATATCATTGTAACCCTGTACCGACAGACCGCAATCATAACCCGACACGACATCCTTGACGTCGTCTTTAAACCGCTTGAGCGATCCAAGCTCTCCGGTATAGATCACAATTCCGTCGCGGATCACGCGCACCTTGCTGGTGCGTTTGATCTTGCCGTCGCGGACGATGGCTCCGGCGATCGTACCCACTTTGGAGATATGATACGTCTGGAGAACCTCGGCGGTGCCGGTGATCTCCTCCTTGATCTCCGGAGACAGAAGACCTTCCATAGCGTCTTTCACCTCTTCGATCGCTTTGTAGATCACTGAATACAGACGGATCTCCACACCTTCCTTGTCCGCCTCCTTGCGGGCTGCCCCCGAAGGACGCACCTGGAAGCCGATAATGATGGCGTCGGAGGCTGCTGCAAGCGTGACATCGCTCTCTGAGATCGCTCCCACACCCTTATGAAGCACGTTGACCTGGATTTCCGGAGTGGAAAGCTTGATCAAAGAATCCGACAGAGCCTCCACGGAGCCGTCCACATCGCCTTTGACAACGAGGTTGAGCTCGTGGAAATCATTGAGGGCACGCCTGCGGCCGAGCTCCTCAAGACCCGGACGCTTCTTGGTCCGGAGTCCAAGTTCTCGCTGCAGCTGTTCGCGCTTGCCGGCTATCTCCCTTGCTTCCTGCTCTGTCTCAAGCACGTTGAACGCGTCGCCCGCTGTGGGAGCGCCATTCATGCCGAGAATGAGAACCGGTGTGGAAGGACCTGCCTCCTGCACTCTCTGGTTACGCTCATT
The DNA here is from genome assembly GCA_947174235.1 of uncultured Porphyromonadaceae bacterium. Classification (GTDB taxonomy): domain Bacteria; phylum Bacteroidota; class Bacteroidia; order Bacteroidales; family Muribaculaceae; genus Lepagella. The sequence continues at coordinate 28,691 of CAMWID010000028.1, forward strand.
GAACATCGCCTTTATCTTGCCGTAATGGGTGCCCGCCAATATCACATCCCCGACTTTCAGCGTGCCGTTCTGCACAAGCACTGTGGCGACATAGCCGCGCCCCTTGTCAAGGCTGGATTCTATAACCGAGCCCACAGCCATTCTGTTGGGATTTGCCTTCAGCTCAAGGAGTTCTGCCTCAAGGAGCACTTTCTCCATAAGTTCGTCGACACCGATACCCTTCTTGGCGGAAATATCCTGGCTCTGGTACTTGCCGCCCCATTCTTCCACAAGATAGTTCATTCCGGCAAGCTCCTCCTTGATTTTGTCAGGATTTGCCGTCGGCTTGTCAATCTTGTTGATGGCAAACACCATAGGCACGCCTGCGGCTGACGCATGGTTGATCGCCTCTATCGTCTGCGGCATCACGTCGTCGTCTGCGGCGACGATGATGATCGCGAGGTCTGTCACTTTCGCACCCCTCGCACGCATCGCTGTAAACGCCTCATGACCGGGGGTGTCAAGGAAGGTGATATGACGCCCGTCGGCAAGTTTGACGTTATATGCACCGATATGCTGTGTGATGCCACCTGCTTCTCCGGCGATCACGTTAGCCTTGCGGATATAGTCGAGCAGTGAGGTCTTGCCGTGGTCCACATGACCCATGACCGTCACAATCGGCGGACGGGGTTCGAGATCCTCTTCCTGATCCTCCTCCGGAGCTATCGCCTCGGTCACGTCGGCGCTGACATATTCAGTGGTAAATCCGAATTCCTCAGCCACAATATTGATTGTCTCCGCATCAAGACGCTGGTTGATGGAAACCATCACTCCGATATTCATACATGTGGCGATGACATTGTTGACAGGCACCTCCATGAGGTTGGCGAGGTCATTGGCTGTGACAAACTCTGTAAGCTGTATTACCTTGCTCTCGGCTGCCTCGCGACGCTGGTTTTCAAGCTCGCGGTTATGTATCGCCTCCTTCTTCTCCTTACGCCATTTCAACCCTTTCTTGGGAGCCTTGTTGGTGAGACGCGCAAGAGTCTCCTTCACCTGCTTCTGCACGTCTTCCGGATTTGATTCGGGCTTCTGGCGACGGTCGTTCTTCCTGTTGCCACCCTGCTGACCTTTGTTGCGGTCCGCACGCTTGCGGTCGCCGCCTCCCTGACCCTGCTGTCCCTGAGCATTGCCTCCCTGAGCCTGCTTGTCGCCACCTTTCTTCTTGTTCCGGTTTTCCGACCCGAATCCGGGCTGGGAAGCTGCCTTTTCTATGTCGATCTTTTCTTTACCGATGCGTTTGCGTTTTTTACGGTCAGCATTCTGCGCATCTGCGCCACCTGCCGACTGACCTCCCTGCCGGTTCTTATCTCCGCGACGGCGGTCTTCCTTGCCACGTTTTTTCGGACGCGTGGACTGATTAAGACTGGAAAGATCAATCTTCCCGAGCACTTTGAGCTCAGGTTGCGCCGGAGGAGTGCTGAGTCGGAATACATTGCTTTCGCTCTGCTCCTGCTTCGGTGCGGATGCTTCTTTGGGTGCCTCGGTTTTCACTTCTGGATTTTTTGGAGCCGGATTATCTTGTTTCGGAGCTTCTTTTATGGGTTGTGCCGCCTGGACCGGTGCCGCGACGGATGTTTCCTTTTTATTTTCTTGTCCGGGAGTACCCTCAGTCTTGGGAGATGGCACTGCAGGCTGAGCCTGAGTCTTCAGCTCCGGCTTCTGCTGGTCCGGCTTCTCCTGACGGGGCTTCTCCTGACGCTTTTCTTCTTTGGACTGGTTACGCTCACCGGAGAATTTCGATCCGGAGGATGACCCTTGTCGGGATTGCTTAGACTGATTGCCTCCATGGCGGGAACCGCCCCTACGCTGGGCATCGAGATCAATCTTTCCGAGCACTTTAAGACCGGGAGCCTGGGGAATGCTTCCCCCTGCCGCCGATTCAAACCTGTCAGATCCCCTCCGGGGTTTCTGACGGCCGTTTGTGAAGTCTTCCACTCTCTTCTTGTCATCCCGATCGCTGCTGAACTCGCTCTTGAGCATCTTTTCCGCAGCATCGTCTATTCTCGCGTTGGGATTGTTCTCCACGTCAATGCCCTGCTTACGCAAGAATTCAACGACAGTGTTGACTCCGACGTTCAGGTCTTTTGCTACTTTACTGATTTTTATGCGCATATATTGGTGAAGGATTATTGCTATTTAGTTATGAGGAAAGAAAGGATTCCGGATGCTGTCAGTCGTCAAACTCAGCCTTGATGACATCAAGCACATGCTGGATGGTGTCGTCCTCCAGGTCTGCCTGCTCAAGTTTATCCGGAGTCGCGTTGAGTACCGCCTTCGCGGTGCCAAGTCCTATGTTCTTGAGCTGTTCGATAACCCATCCGTCGATCTCGTCGCGGAACTCATCAAGATAAATGTCTTCCTCGCCCTCTTCGATATCACGGTATACATCTATGGTGTAGCCGGTAAGCATGGTGGCGAGACGGATATTGAGACCACCCTTTCCGATTGCGAGCGACACCTCTTCCGGATGAAGAAACACTTCCGCCTTCTTCTCCTCCTCGTTAAGACGTATTGACGAGATGCTCGCGGGGCTCAACGCCCTCTGGATAAACAGCTGCGGATTGGCGGTGTAGTTGATCACGTCGATGTTTTCGTTGCGAAGCTCACGGACGATGCCGTGGATACGGCTCCCCTTTATTCCGACGCATGCCCCTACGGGATCGATACGGTCGTCATAGCTCTCGACTGCTATCTTGGCTCGCTCTCCGGGGATACGTGCCACCGCACGTATGGTGATCAGACCATCATGAATCTCAGGTACTTCCTGCTCAAAAAGACGACGAAGGAAACGGTCGTCAGTACGAGAAACTATAACCTTTGGATTGTTGTTCATGTTGTCAACCCTCTTGACTATAGCGCGGACCATGTCTCCCTTATGGAAAGAGTCACTCGGAATCTGTTCGTCTTTTGGCATGATAAGCTCGTTCTGATCCTCGTCTATGAGAAGGGCCTCACGTTTCCACACCTGATGAACTTCCCCGGTGATGACCTCCCCTTCCAGTTCTTTGAATTTGGATGAGATCGCCTCTTTCTGCAGATCAAGGATCTTGGACTGGAGAGTCTGGCGAAGGTTCAGGATCGCACGTCTTCCGAACTTTTCAAAAAAGATCTGCTTCGACACCTCTTCCCCGATCTCACACTCGGGGTCGATCTCTTTCGCCTCGGAAAGACCTATCTCCATGTCCGGATTGCTCACATCGCCGTCCGACACGACCTGAAGATTCTGATATATCTCGCAATCCCCCTTGTCGGGATTCATGATGACATCAAAATTCTCATCGGAGCCGAACATCTTCGCAAGAACATTGCGGAAGGATTCCTCCAATACACTTATCATCGTGGTCTTGTCGATATTTTTGAGCTCTTTGAACTCCGCAAAACGGTCGACCATATTGACGGTCTCTGCTTTCTTTGCCATAAGACTTTAGAATTGTAAAAGATATTTAGTGTGTTTCACCTCGTCATAACGGAAGACATGCTCTACTTTCTCCACAACAGGACGTTTGGACCCTTCCGGCTTTACCTTCTCCTCACTTATTATTGTGAATGTGTCGTCGCCGGCGTCTCGCAGCATCCCCTTATATTTCTTGCCATCCTTGGAAAGAACCTCGACTTCGTTGCCGATATTCTTGACATACTGGCGCCTGACCTTGAACGGAGAGGTAAGACCGCTCGACCCGACTTCCAGCTCATAATCTTCATCATCCCGGCTGAACGACCCTTCTATCTCCCTCGTCAATTGCACGCATCGGTCTATATCGACCCCCGTATCGGAATCTATCTCCACGGTTATCTCATTCTGCGGGCTGATTTTCAAGTCTACAAGATAAAGATCGGTCCCCTCGAGTTGTTGCTCTATGAATTCTGTAAGTGCGGCTTTGTCGATCATCTTCTGTCATTTAAAGGCGCGCCGCCATGAAGAACGCCGCCTGTACCGATACGGCAGGCTCGCAATCTGCATGGAAACACGTTGTTTGTTAAAAAAGAGGAGGAGACTTACGTCCCCTCCGGAATGTTTTTGCAAAGATAATAAAAATTATCCCTATTATTCCCCTGATTTACTATTTTTACACTCCCGAATAGAGAATATTAATATATTTTAACATATATTTAATTTATTTTACCCACCAAGGAGATATCAAACTTGACAATCTTATCTAAGCCAACTCCCCGTCAATGGCACTGAGAAACTTCGCCATAACCGGATTAGACGCCACAACCTGCTTCAGGTATTCACGCGGAGGAAGCTGACGAGACTGCACCGGTTCCGTATTGATATCCACCTTCAAAACAAGGAAATCGTTTTCAAGAGCGTCGCGAAGATACTCCAACAGCTTACCCATCGAAAGCTCGAACGCCTGCTGTTGCGCCGGATGATCCACCACTATCCGGTATGAATGCTCTCCTGTCTGAACAGGCTGCGCCCCCCGCATCGCGTTCACAAGAATATGGAGGGAAGGATTCCTGGCTATAAAACTCCCCCATGCGTTCATGAAAGCGTCATGCGATATCGGACGGTCTCTCTGTTCAAGACGACCGGAACTGATTTTTCCTGAACCCTTTTGTTCATTTAGCCGGAAACCCGCCGGGCGTTGAGCCACTTTTCCTCTCGCGGCGACAGGCGGCTGAGGCCGTGACGGAACCGGTTCCCGCACCGCCGACGTTACTTCAGCTGGCTGCAGCGCCTGAGCGGGAGATGCCCCCGCAACGACACGTTCAGCATCCCGGGCTGCCGGAGGAACCGGAGCGACATTCTGTGACGGAGATGAGGGGGACGGTTCCCGTCGCTGTGTATTCTGCCGCGAAACCATGGGATCGCCCAGCGGCACCTGACGATCCACCGATTCAAAAGGGGGCGACGACGGTTTTGACAATTGGCACAACCGGATAAGCGTCAGCTCCACAAGCAGCCGCTTGCTCGTGGCTGTACGATAATTAAGATCACAGTCGCTCAAAAGTTTTATAGCGGCATAGTACCATGGCACAGGCAGCGTCTTCGCCTGCGCCACATATTTCTTACCGACCTCCTCGGAGGTCTCGAGAAGCCCTACGGTGCGCTCATCGGCAGAAACCATCAGATCGCGGACGTGAGCGGCAAGACCGTTCACAAGAAACAACGAGTCAAAGCCTTTGTCGCGGATCTGCTTGTAGATCAACAACGCCTCCGCCACGTCCCCGCCACGGAAAGCATCCACAAGCCGGAAATAATAGTCATAGTCAAGCACGTTGAGATTCTCTATGGTATTCTCATACGTGACATTCCCTCTTGACGAGGCGGCGACCTGATCAAATATCGACAAGGCATCGCGCATGGCGCCGTCCGCCTTCAGCGCTATGACGCCGAGAGCCTCCCTGTCTGCGGCCACTCCCTCCTCCCTTGCCACATACTCCAGATGCTCCACCATGTCGCCGACCGTGATCCTCTTGAAATCATAAATCTGGCAACGGCTCAATATCGTAGGGATAACCTTATGTTTTTCCGTTGTAGCGAGAATAAACACCACATATTTAGGCGGCTCCTCAAGGGTCTTGAGAAAAGCGTTGAAAGCCGAATTGGAAAGCATGTGAACCTCGTCGATTATGAAGACCCTGTAACGTCCGCTCTGCGGCGGGACGTTGACCTGCTCCGTAATCGAGCGTATGTCGTCCACGGAATTGTTTGAGGCGGCGTCAAGCTCCACAAGATTGAACGACACACCCTGCTCTATGGCGCGGCATGACTCGCATTCCCCGCATGCCTCTCCGTCTGCGGTAGGATTCAGACAGTTGATCGTCTTGGCAAAGATCCTTGCGCAAGATGTCTTGCCCACTCCCCGCGGTCCGCAGAATAAATAAGCCTGCGCGAGGCGCCCGCTGTCTATCGCGTTTTTCAAGGTCGCGGTCAACGCCCGCTGCCCCACCACCGTCCTGAACGTCGCGGGGCGATATTTTCGCGCTGATACAATATATGGCTTCTGTTCCGACATGCCTGATGTTTGTCTGATAGGGTTCTTTCTTTTCCGGCGGCACGCAGTCTCGGCGCCACCGGTAATTCCAACTGCAAATATACAACTTTTTCAAACCCTCTCCAATCCCGGTTTCCATTTTTTAACACTGACGGAATAATTATCTTTGAATATTCCACAACAATATGCGCGTCCCCGCGTTAAAAAATAGAAATTTCAAATTTCCTTACGGAAATGGCGTTGTTTAGACATCTTCAATATTAACCCACTCCCGCGATATCATGGAGAAAAGTAAATTATACACACGCACTGGCGACCTCGGGGCAACTTCCCTTGTAGGTGGCACCCGCGTTCGTAAAAATGCTGTCAGACTCGAGGCTTACGGCACGATCGACGAGTTCTCATCTTTTCTCGGATGCGTATTGTCTGACCCATCTTGTCCTGACGACCAGAAAGAATTTCTTCTTTCTGTCCAGAACATGCTCTTCAACCTCGGCGGCTATCTGGCGAGCGAAGTCCCCGAGGGGGAAAAACCTGCCGTATGGGGCCTGACGGAAGAACATCTGAAGTCGCTTGAATCAAGAATTGACATTCTTGATTCTATGACTCCGAAAGTAAACGCGTTTGTACTCCCCGGAGGCACTCCCCTTTCTGCACAGACACATGTGGCGAGAGCGGTATGCAGAAGAGCGGAAAGACGCATCATAACGCTGATGGACAGCGAATACGTAGATCCGCTTCTCCTGACATACATAAACCGGCTTTCAGACTATCTCTTCATCCTCGCGCGATATTTCAACCATATCGCCGGAATATCCGAAATAACTTGGCATAAATAAAAAAACTTAAATCATATACAACTATGTACTGGACACTTGAACTCGCGTCAAAACTTGAAGACGCACCATGGCCCGCAACAAAAGACGAGCTGATCGACTACGCGATGCGTAGTGGAGCCCCACTCGAAGTGATAGAAAACCTTCAGGAGATGGAAGACGAAGGCGAGACCTACGAAAGCATCGAAGAAATCTGGCCCGACTACCCCTCCAAAGACGATTTCTTCTTCAACGAGGAGGAATACTAAGCAATAGATTTCACACAAACATCTAATAATCAAGGGACAAACAAAGAGCAATTTGTTTGTCCCTTGCTGTTTTACACCATCAAACCTTATAGTTTGTTTGTCCATTTTACATCATTTTAGCTCCTGAAAATTAGTTAGTTTGTTTGTTCAAAATTCATTGCATAAAAATATCCTTTGGAAAATTCATCTTTTTCGTAAAGCAAGGTAAATATTTCTTCTATAAGGAGTATGAATATTTCTGAGGAGAGATTAAGTTGAGATGACCCTCTTCTACGTAAGATTGAACGCATCCAGGGCATGAAGAAACCCTGCTATCGCCAAACTCTCAGCATATTCTTGAAACTCCATGGTAATTGTGTCAATCTGACCAAATAATGACAGACATCCGCAAATGCAGATTGTTAGAATATGGATAACCTTATTTTTCGTATATCTCGTGTTTAATACTTCAATGCCAAAGTTAATCACTTTCACATTCCGGCAGATACTATTTATAGAGATTTAGGAAGTCGGGGAGCTCCGGAGACAAGTACCGTGGCACGCCATTTTTTGTCACATTACCGTTTTTATCAATCATAATATGAGTCGGATAGCCTTGAACGTTAAGATGACCCAAGATCTGATCGGTCATTTCCACATCAGTTATATCTATAAAAATATGTATAGTGTTTGATATAGTGGGGACTAATTTAATCCAGTTATCCTTGCTCGAATTAAGCCAGATTACAGCAAATCTAATGTCACTGTCTTTGAAATGTTCTCTCATAGACTCGCTCCCTTTTAGTCCCGCACGGCACGAGCCGCACCAAGTCGCACTTATATCAAGGTATATAGGGTGTCCTTCGTATTCATTTATAAGCCATTTCACAGGATTCTCATCAATAAGTTCCTTGATTTCTCCATCAGCATAGACTATGATGCCGCCGTGCTTAATCCCGTCAATTGAAATGTCGTTGACGTGCTTATCATGTCCATAAAGCCGATCATAATATTTTTTATTGAAAAACACAGATCTATCCGGCACCGGAGCATCCTCATCACAGGCATACATTATATCGCGGACAGTTCCTTTCGGGGCGTTGTCCCTGACATCAGGGAAATGATTCATTATGGCGGCAAGGTGATATGGAAAGATCATTACCTTCGTATTTTCGTCATTAAAGATGTCAAAGATGGAATCAAGGAAAAATGCACGCTTTTCTTCAATATCCCTTCCACTATAACCTAATGCGGAATTTGCAATAGCATAAATATTATCAGCATATAACATCGAGATTACTTCGTCAGATAAATTGTTCTTCCGTGCATAAATGTCAATACGGTCTCGCCCCAGCTTGACATATTCCTTAAATACATGCATATATTCTTCAAATGCAACAGTATCAGCGGGCAAATGAACCGCATTTATTAGCGAGCTGATATACTGAAATGCAGAATTATATTGCCGATTTATTTCTGCATGGTCTCCGGAGAATGAGACTGAAAGCGGAGAGGTGGAGGCATCTATATCCAGATATATGGAATCGCCAGGAGCTGCAAATGCGTTGATGAAGTTGCGTCTGTTATAGGTTATAGTGAATGTGTGAGGATAGGATAGTGGAATCTTATGGCAGAAAGAATCATTGCTGTCAAGTTCGCATATTTTCCTTACACTCTTGTCGGATGGATCACATTCGAGTATCGTGGCTGTGCGTGGCATCCCTTCTGCGATGTTCCTAAAGTGACCTGATACTGTTATCGAGTCTTGCGTTGATGTTTCAGCTGAAGGATTTGGACCTTTTGCCGTGCATGGAATTGATGCAATCAGCATCAAGGATGCAATTATCGTAAAAATTCTATTTGTCATAATTATTATCTTGTTTCATTTTTCAAATACGTTTTATCTGCGTGAAGACATTTAACTTTTCGCACAAAATATATTTTCAAACTAAAAATTTTTCAGGCAAAGATACTCAAAAGCCATAGATGATAACGAATAATAAACGGAAAATTGTCTTATTGCCCCAGATGTTGCAATTTATTTGTCCACATTTCATCGAAGATTTCATAATTTGTTGATATAAAGACATAGGACATCTTTTCAACTAAGAGAAATCAAGATACGAGGTTTAACCGGTCACAGAAAGTGACCGGTCGCTTAACCCGATACATATTGAGTCTTTCATATATAAAGCCCTTATAACCTTGACTATCAATAATGTTTTATCATAATAAATACGTTAGAGATACGAATTTTAAGGGTATGTTATGAAATTATGTTTCCTTTCGTAAGTTTGGCGTTTTTAAAGTAGTTATAGTGATATATATCAAATTAGGATTTAATGATTAAATGCACACACCGCATTAAGTTTATTCTATTATATGTCGGCGTATATACGCCTTATCCATGGGAATGCGACGGACAGCATTGCCACCGGAGCGTATGCGGATTTGGAATCATGAATATTGGCAGGAGTAGCGGATGCTTCCAGAATGTCGCCGTCCTTGTCTGTTATTATATTGCGTTTCATGCCTTTGACCTTCTTGTTGCCGTCAATTCCCTTTTGGGAACGCGGGAGGGCGTAACGGGAACTCTCACTGTCAATAGCTCCGATAGTGGGCTGTGGAGACTCGCCTCTTCTAAGCCTGACTTTCTCCACAAGTCCATCCTCAAGTTCGGCAAAGGCATCCATCGCTCC
>CAMWID010000029.1 GCA_947174235.1 uncultured Porphyromonadaceae bacterium
GATTTCGGAGGAGCCGATTCCGTACGTCCTCCCCTGGAGATTGATGCCGAAGAATTTATTGCCGTCAAAGGATTCAAAGCCAAAGGGAAAAGAATTTCTACTTTCACAATAGGCTCCATGGTGGAACTTGAACCCACCCGTTTCCCTGCGGAACCTGAACCTCAGGATTCTTTCGCGCAAGACGATACAGAGGAATCATCCGGACTATCTGAAAAGACAGCCCCCGTCATTATCCAGGGGGATTTGTTCGCGGATGACGATGTCACTGAAAATTTCTCCCCCACAACTCCTGCCGGAGACGGGACATAATATATTATCATCCGATTTCATAATGACCGGCATTTTCAATTCAATATCACTCCTTGCACGACTGATGTACCGGAGATCTAAGGATCCCCGGTGCATCCCGTCGCTTATTATCTCTTCCTCAAGCCTCCCACGCACGGTATTCCGTCCTATGTGTTCCGGCAGATTATCCATCCTCTCGAGCCTTATCGTCTTATCCTTCATGATTCCATGCGAGGTATATCCACAAGAAGACGCCACTCAACAGGAAGAGTCGAACAAGAATTATGTATCACGTCCCGTGACAGGAAGATATGCCTTTGAAGCCGGCAGCAAAAGCCTTCTTGCAACATACCTCTCACCTCTCACTTATCATGGCACTTCTTTGGGTGTGTCAGGATTCTGGAGCAAAGCTCTCCCATTCAATGCCCGCCACATGATAATGCATTTTGACGCGAACGCGGGAATAGACAATCTTTGGAACCCTGCCGGAACAGCGAAAATCATGGGAATGAACGCGGCTTTTAAATGGGGTATGTCCTGGCGTTCAGAAATCCCCGGAAGCATCCAATTTACCGCCGGAGGCACCGTTGATCTTGACGGAGCGGCATATTATCTTATCAGAAACGGCAACAACCCCGTACAGGGAATGGCATCCGCCGCAATTTCTGCAAGAGTGTCCCTGAGCAGACCTTTCAAGATCGGAGCCCTTGATTTCATTCTTTGCGACGCGGCAAGTCTACCCTCCGCCTCAATGTTCTTTTCCCCAGGATACGGAGAGACATATTATGAGATATACCTCGGCAACAGATCCGGACTCATACATCCCGGATGGTGGGGAAATAATTTCAGGATCGACAACCTTTTGTCCGTGACCTTCGACTTTGGCAGGACCGCGGCAATGATCGGCTATCGGTTCAAAGCAGACACGCAGTGGGCAAACAATCTCAACACTCAAATTTTCACCCACTCGTTCGTAATCGGAATCATACCCGGAGGGATCGGTCTTAAGAAACACCCCGCGAAAACACCGTCAGAAACAATTTATTCCATTTATTGACATGAAATATCCCGGAATCATTTATACCATCGCGATCATTGTTTCCGCAGGATTGTCGGCATGCCACTCCGAACCGGAATATGAAGACGACATATATGGCAATTTTGACGCCCTGTGGGATATAGTGGACAGGCGCTACTGCTTCTTTGAAGAGAAGAACCTTGATTGGAAGGAAATCGGCGCATCATACCGGGCTCAAATCACACCGGAGACAAACTCCATCCAATTGTTTTTCATATGCGCGGCAATGCTTGACGAACTGCAGGACGGACATGTCAATCTCTCTTCACGCTTCAACACAAGCTATTATCGCAAATGGTGGAGCGATTATCCCCAGGACTTCAACATGCGCACGATTGAAGAATATTATCTTGAATTCAACTGGCTGACGACAAGCGGAATCATGTATAAACAACTACCTGGAGAAATCGCATACATGTACTATCCGTCGTTTTCGACCATCATCAGCGAGACATCACTTGATTATATACTCGCCATACTTCACAACAGCCGCGGTCTGATAATCGATATACGTGACAACGGCGGAGGGGCGCTCACAAATATCAGGACTCTTGTAGGCAGGCTTATAAAAGAGAAGATTACGGCAGGATATATAATCCACAAGACAGGTCCGGGACACAACGACTTTTCCAAACCGTATCCCATAGAATACGAACCGGCAGAAAAAGGGAGGGTGATGTGGGATGGTCCCGTTGTGCTTCTCACCAACAGGTCGTGTTATTCGGCAGCAAACGATTTCACATCCGTCATGAAAACTCTCCCCAACGTGACAGTAGCCGGGGCAAGGACAGGCGGAGGAGGGGGACTGCCCTTCTCTTCAGAATTGCCAAACGGATGGGCTGTCAGATTCTCCGCATGTCCTCTGCTCGACTCTTCCATGCAGTGCACGGAATTCGGCATAGACCCCGATGAAGGATGCGAGGTACACTCTACGGATGAAGAGCTGGCAAAAGGGAAAGACGCGATCCTTGACTTCGCTATAGAGAGACTCAAAGATCTCCCTCTCCCCGAGGAAAAGAATTGATCTCAATTCCCGGAAGCATATCCGAGAACCACCGGACTTTCGACATCAACGCCATATTCTTTCGCGAAGCGGAGAATGGCACGCGCGAGTTTCGGTTTCAGTTCTTCCGGACAATAACGGAAATATGCTTCGGCAGCACGCACATGTGCTGCGTCCGGCATTGGGTATTCCCTCCTCTCCGGCAATCCGAAAACACTGTCGGGAAGCTCTTTCTTCTCTTCATAACTTAGTTTGTCATTCATAATATTCGTATTTTTAATCTGATAATTGAAATACAGTTTAATATAATAACGTTTTAAAGGCATATAGGGATCAGCCGTCATGTCGCGCAATATCCCGCCATCCTTTAAATTAAATGTAGAAAACAATGTGGACTTTCAATCCAATTTTAAAATCAATCATCTGGGGCGGTGAAAAGATCGCCCCCTACAAAGGGATCAAGACAGATCAGGCAACAATCGGAGAAAGCTGGGAAATATCCGGTGTCGAGGGTTCCGAATCTGTTGTCGCCGACGGACCCGACGCGGGGCTGACTCTTACTCAATTGCTCAAACAATACGGTCCGAAACTTCTCGGTGAAAAGAACTATCAAAAATATGGAGACACATTTCCCCTGCTCATAAAATTCATCGACGCCTGTCAGGATCTGTCCGTGCAGGTGCACCCCACTGATGAACTCGCCAGAGAGAGAGGATCAAAATTCGGCAAGACAGAAATGTGGTATGTGCTTGGCGCCGAAAAGGGGGCACGCCTCGCCAACGGCTTCAACAGGACGGTAGACCCGGCTGAATATGAAAGCCTCGTGGAAACAGGAGAAATAATGGATGTACTTAATTTCAACGAGATAAAACCGGGTGATACTTTCTTTATACCTGCGGGAAGGGTCCATGCCATAGGCAAGGGTACATTTGTGGCTGAAATTCAGGAAACCTCAGACATCACCTATCGCCTGTATGACTACAAACGTAAGGACAAAGACGGCAACGAACGCCAGCTACATACAAAGGAAGCTTTCGATGCAATAAATTTCAGTGACACCGAAGGTAAACCTGTGGAATACAAAATGCTCCGCGACATCCCCGTGAATCTGGTCACTTCCCCATTTTTCACCACCAATGTATGGCATATCGACCACGAGGTGATGCGCGACTACTCGGAATGGGACACTTTCGTGGCTATAATCTGCACGAAAGGTAGCGCGACTCTGACAACCGATGCCGAAAGCAGACATGTGAAAGAGGGAATGTCGATACTCATTCCGGCATCGTGCAAGAAGCTGACAATCGTGCCTGACGGCGTTTTTGAGGCGCTTGAAACATATATAAAATAAAAATTGCCTATTTTTTTCACCCAAACTGGTGGAAATACGCGAATTTCTATGTAAATTTGCACGTTTAAACCGACCGACGGGCAGCCATGCATCTTGTATGGCTGCCCACGATGTCGCCAAAACTTTCAAAAGATCTCAATTTATTCAATATCCGATATGTATAGAGACAAGACATGCGGTGAACTACGACTCTCTGATGCCGGCAGGAAAGTAAAGATTGCCGGTTGGGTGCAACGCAGCCGCAAAATGGGTGGTATGACTTTCGTTGATGTCCGCGACCGTTACGGCATCACTCAGGTTGTGTTCAACACAAGCGAAAATCCTGAAGAAAACAGTCTTTTCGAAGCCTCCAACGGGCTCGGCAGGGAATATGTGGTGCAGATCTCCGGCACCGTGGCGGAAAGAACAAGCAAAAACAAAAATATCCCCACCGGAGAAATCGAAATTATCGCCGATGATCTGAAAATATTGAACAAGAGTGAGATCCCGCCATTCACTATCGAAGACAACACTGACGGAGGTGATGATCTCCGGATGAAGTTCAGGTATCTTGACCTCCGCCGTCCTTGCGTGAGGAAAAACCTTGAGCTCCGCCATAAAATGGCTTTTGAAATCCGTCGTTATCTCGATTCCAAAGGATTTTTGGAAATCGAGACCCCTATCCTCGTGAAATCCACCCCAGAAGGGGCACGTGACTTCGTGGTTCCATCCAGAATGAACCCGGGCGAATTCTACGCTCTCCCCCAGAGTCCTCAGCTCTTCAAACAGCTCCTCATGGTCAGCGGCTATGACCGATACTTCCAGATTGCAAAATGTTTCAGGGATGAAGACCTGCGTGCCGACCGCCAGCCGGAGTTCACACAGATTGACTGCGAAATGAGCTTCGTGGAACAGGAAGATGTCATAGATACCTTCGAGGGGCTTGTCAAACATATTTTCAAATATGTAAAAGATATTGACTTCACTGATCCATTCCCGCGCATGACATGGGCTGACGCCATGAAATACTACGGAAGCGACAAGCCGGATATCAGGTTTGACATGAAATTTGTCGAACTGACCGATCTCGTGAAGGGAAAAGGATTTTCTGTGGTAGACGACGCCGAGATAACTGTCGGCATCGTCGCCCCCGGATGCGCGTCCTACACCCGCAAACAAATCGATGAGCTTACCGAGTTTGTCAAACGTCCGCAAGTAGGAGCCAAAGGATTAATGTGGGTGAAGATAGAGTCCGACGGATCGTTCAAGAGTTCTGTAGGCAAGTTCTTCTCTGCTGATGAACTCAAGCAATGGGCAGACAGGATGAATGCGAAACCCGGTGATCTGATCCTCGTGATGAGCGGTGAGACTATGAAGACACGCAAACAGCTATGTGAACTGCGCCTTGAGATGGGCAACCGCCTCGGCATGCGTGACAAAAATGTATTCGCTCCACTTTGGGTCATAGATTTTCCCCTCTTCGAGTGGGATGAGGAGACCCAGAGATATTACGCAATGCACCACCCGTTCACATCTCCAAATCCGGAAGATATCGACAAACTACGCACAGACACCGGCAATGTACGCGCCACCGCATACGACATCATAGTCAACGGCACCGAATTGGGAGGCGGCTCAATTCGTATTCATGAGGCAGCTCTTCAGGACGAAATGTTTGAACTGCTCGGGTTCACTCCCGAAAAAGCTCAGGAACAATTCGGATTCCTTATGAACGCTTTCAAGTTCGGGGCACCTCCTCACGGAGGTCTTGCCCTCGGTTTTGATCGTTTCGTATCAATCCTCGCAGGTCTTGACACAATACGCGACGTAATCGCGTTCCCGAAAAACAATTCAGGCAGGGATGTGATGAACGAATCTCCGTCACCTATTGATCAGGCTCAGCTTGACGAGCTACAGCTTGAGCTCAAACCAAACAAAGACTGACCCAACATAACACTTTTCCCGACGTGAACGAATCCGAATATGCTAAAGGTTAAAGACATAGCTGCCGCAATAGAATCATTCGCCCCCAAAAGTCTTCAGGAGTCTTACGACAACGCAGGGCTTCAGGTAGGTGATCCGGAGATGGCTGTTTCCGCAGCCCTGTTGTGCCTTGATGTCACGGAAGACGTGCTCCGCGAAGCCCTTGAACGACGTTGCAATCTCATAGTGTCACACCACCCCCTACTTTTCAAAGGACTAAAGGAAGTGACAGGGAAAACAGCCGTCGAACGCATCGTGATAACAGCGATAAAAGAAAACATCGCCATATATTCAGCCCATACAAACCTTGATTCCGCATGGGAAGGAGTAAGCCATGAGATCGCGCATGTGCTCAACATGCGCGATCTCCGTGTCCTCGAGCCTCGCGATGACGGAGAGTCTGTCGGTCTCGGAGTGGTAGGGGAAATCCAGCCTACCCCTAAAATTGAATTTCTTCGCAAACTCAAGGAAGCGTTCAAAGTCAAAAGCCTGCGCTATTCCTCCCAAAGCCCTCAGCTTGTGGTCAGGAAAGTAGCGGTCTGCGGAGGATCCGGCGCGTCTCTCATCAGAGCAGCCATCGTGGCTGGCGCCGACATAATCATTACAGGAGACGTGAAGTATCACGACTTCACAACATATGGTCTCGACATCATAATCGCCGATATCGGACATTATGAGAGCGAACTGTGCACTAAAAAGATTTTTTCAAAAATAATACGGGAAAAATTCCCTGAATTTGTGACTTATTTCGCGGAAAACGAGACAAATCCAATCAATTATATGTAATATCTATATAACGCCTATGGCAACCGAAAAAAAGAACGACAAGGAACGCAGCGTGGAAGAGCGCCTGCAGAATCTCTATCAGCTCCAGTCTTATCTTTCCGAGATAGACAGGATAAAGATTCTTCGCGGAGAGCTCCCTAACGAGGTGAAGGATCTCGAAGACGAGATCATCCGCTATCAGACCAGAATCCAGAAACACAAGGATGAGATCGAGGATCTGAAAGCTTTCGTCAACCAGAAAAAAGGCGAGATTGAAGACCGCCGCGAGAAGATCGCCAAATATGAGGAACAGATCAACAACGTGCGCAACAACCGCGAATTCGCATTCCTTGAGAAGGAAAAGGAATTTGAAGGTCTTGAAATAGAGCTGGCGGAGAAGAATATCCGGGAGGCTAACGAAAAGCAAGAACAGAAAGCCGCTGAGATCGTAAGGGCTGAAGAAGGTCTTGCCGACAACCGCCACATTCTCGAGGACAAACAGAAGGAGCTTGAAGAGATCGTGTCCGAGACTCGTCTTGAGGAGGAAAACATCCGCATGAAGGTGAAAGATCTCGAACAAAAAATTGATGACTATACCCTCGCGGCATTCAAAAGAATCCGTAAAAACGCTCGCAACGGACTCGGCATCGTGACCGTGCAGCGTAGCGCTTGCGGAGGTTGCTTCAACCGTATCCCTCCACAGCGTCAGCTTGAGATCAAGATGCACAAGAAAGTTATAGTTTGCGAATATTGCGGCAGGATCATGGTTGATGGCGCGCTTGTAGGAGTGGAACAGCCGGTGGCAGAGGCTCCCGCAAAACCCAAACGTAAACTTTCCAGACCGAAGACTGAATTATAATTCAGATTAATACAGCCGGCTTTTTCTTCGGCAAATTAAAAGTAAACATACTCTAAAAGGAGTGAGACAATTTATGAATTGTCTCACTCCTTTTAATTTGGTCTACGATGTCAGCGTATGCCCAGAAAACGGTGAGTCTGAAGGGAAAGGGTCCAACGCGGATCTTCAAGAACGCGATTGATTGTCCGAGTCCTTTTTTTATTGCATTCATCCATATCTTCCACAAAACAGGGCTGAAGATACATCAAAGTGGAAGGTGACACACATCCATAACTGAAATATGGCTCAAGATCCTGACCTACATCCACCACCTTGAGTTCATCGGCATTCTTTACCTTTATCTCATACGTTCCTGCACCCTCCATGCCGTCTTTAGGGGAAACCGTTATCCAGTCTATCCCTTCCGGGAGTTCATGGCTTCCGTTGGTTTCTATCGCTATCTTCTTCCCTGTGGTCTCTTTCATACGTCTCACGAAATCTCGGTCAATCCAAAGAGAGGGTTCTCCTCCGGTAAGGACAATCCATTCTCCTGGATACCTTGAGACCTCCTTGAATATCTCCTCATCGCCCATATGCTTGCCATCATGATGGAGAGTGTCGCAGAAACTGCATTTCAGATTACATCCTGAAAACCTTACAAACACTGAAGGGACTCCCGTATGTGCCCCCTCTCCTTGAAGGGAATAGAAGATTTCGTTAATCTTTTTCATATATCGCCACGTTCCCTTCGCTTTCCTGCACTTCACAACGCCAGCAGTTTGGCACCGTGTCGACTATCCATCTCGCGATATTTTCGGCTGTCGGGTTCTCTTTGATCACATCATTTATCACCGCATGGTCAAGCCTGTCCATCACGAGCTCCTTGATATGGGTGAAATCAACAACCATTCCGTCTCTGTTAAGATTTTCCGCACGACACTCGACTGTCACTATCCAGTTGTGACCGTGCAGATTCGTACATTTGCTTGCATAGCTTAGTTCAAGACGGTGTGCCGCGCTTATCTCAAATCTTTTCCTAACGTAATACATGTCTGCTTTTGTCTTCGTTAATCTTCATATTCCGTGGGATCATCAATGTCTGCTTCTGCCATCGCCTCGCGCCTTTCAACACAAGTGCCGCATTTGCCGCAATGCCTTTCCCCTCCTTTGTAGCAGGAATATGTCAGTGAATAATCTACTCCCAATCTTTTCCCGAGACGTGCGATATCCCCCTTGGTTATATTTGTGAATTCTGCCAAAATGTCAACCCCATCGTATGTGCCGGCACGCATCGCCGCGCTCATTTCCGCCACAAATTCCGGACGGCAGTCGGGATAAATGGCGTGATCGCCTCCATGATTTGCCATCATGACATGACGCAAACCTCTGGACTCCGCCAGCCCGCACGCTATGGAAAGCATTATGCCGTTGCGGAAAGGAACCACCGTAGACTTCATGTTGTCGTCGGCATAATGCCCTTCCGGAATCTTATCAGCGCCCTCGAGAAGCGAACTCCTGAAATATTTACCCATGAAATCCAATGATATCACCATATGCTCCACTCCCGCTATCTCGCATTGGCGCCGCGCGCACTCTATCTCTCTTTTATTGTGGTTGGACCCGTAATCAAAACTTACGGCAAGCGCGATCCTCTCTCTGCGGTAATGAAGAAGTGTCACGCTGTCCATTCCACCGGACAATATGATAATAGAATCTTTTCCCATTTGATTTATTTTTTCATGTCAAGTGCAGCCTCACGACGCCTGCGGCAAAGTTCAAGGTGATCGTTATCACCCATATTGGCGAAAGGATAGATCGATATTCCTCCTCGAGGCATGAACAGACCTTTCACCTCTATATATTTCGGATCCATTAGTTTCCACAGATCTTTCATGATTATGTTGACACAATCCTCATGAAAATCACCATGGTTCCTGAAACTGAAGAGATATAATTTAAGACTTTTGCTCTCCACCATCCTCTCCCTTGGTATATAGGAAATTACAATATGTCCGAAATCGGGTTGACCCGTCTTGGGACAGAGGGTAGTAAATTCGGGACAGTCAAACGTCACTACATATTCATTTTCCGGATGCTTGTTTTCAAATGTCTCAAGCAGCTGAGGTGCATAATCCGTCGGATACGCCACTCCCTGGCAGCCCAGAAGCGTGACGCCTTCAAGTTCTGATTCTTTTCTCATAATACGATAGATGATATTGTGGACAGGGAGCTGCCACCATCCCCATCCTGATTGATATTGCAAATTTACAAAATTTCTACCGCTCCCGCAATACCGTGAAAAACCCTAAGGGAAGATCATGTGTCACATTGTCCGTTAGTATTCCCCTTCATTATACTATGAGGATGTTACATGATCCATACATGCCACACATGCTCCCCAACCGCTCAAAACTTGTTTTTGATTGCAGATTTTTATAATTTTACAGTTCATTTAGACGAATAAACATTTATATATGAAAAAAACTGAAACTATCGCACTTTATATCGATGAATTCCTGAACGGGAAATCCGATGAAGACCGTCAGCAGTTTTATGAAAAACCCGTTGACAAGCAGTATTCCACAATCATGGCATGGAAACGCCGACGCGATCTCTCTGGAAATAATGCAAACGTATCTTCGGTCGCTGCAATGACTGAAACTCTACGTAAGGTAAGAAAAGCGATTCCTGCCCTGGATTCCCTCACCCCAAAAGATGCGGACAGACTTCGCGCGGCTCTTAATGAAATTTATTATGACATAGATAATTTTGACAAAATCAAAAAAGGTCAACTGCTTCGCGAACTCGAATCCGAAAAAGAAAAAATCGTAAGACAGACAGAAAATCTTGACAGAAAAATTGAAGCCCTGAGACAAGAACTTAGTTAACAAATGTTAAATAATCATCTTCTTGCGAACAATTCCGCCATACCGCAGGTTGTATTCTATGAAAAGAAAGAAGATAGATTTTTGTTCATTAAGTTTATGTACTGACAAAGGGCACTACCTCTGTCAACAAAAGGCGCCACTCGTGAGAGCGGCGCCTTTTATTATAATACATAAGAGCGTATGGAGATCGGCGTAGAATGTAGTGGACATATGGTCATTTATTGTTCGCTCCTACTCATTTTATCGTTGTCAATCTCCAAAAGCGAGATGATGGAAGACGAGACCTCGCTGACTTTTGCCAACTCCGCCTTCAGATTTTTCTGTGCATTGATCCCCGCGACATATATAGGCAAACCTATGGGGAAGACAATCATACACAGTCTTCCAACCCATTTGCGTGCGGCAGGCTTATACAGCCATAGCCGGCGTATTACAGGGTAATCCATCAGCTTATTGACAGCCATCTGGTTACGGCAGTCCGTCATATATTCCACATCATCTTCAAGCTTAGAACTTATCTCCCCAAGACGAACCATGTCATACCCGCTCATCCAATATTGTTTATAAGATTCAATGCCCGGATATAACGAACGGAATGCATTGCATGCCTCGCTAAGCGCACTCAGTCTGGAAATAGCTTCCTCTATAGAGATATCATTTATGATAACCTCTTTATATGCCACCCTCCGCTCCTGTTTGCGACCGAAAAGCTTACGGAAAAATTCCTTGTAACGGTCTCCGTCGAATACTGCTGAATCGTTCATAGCCTTATAGGTCACATACACGCCCAGAGGAGCAAGCACAAAGGTCGAAAGCCATATGCCTGCCCAGACTTCCCATCTGCCGTCACGCGCCATCTTATATCCTGAATTGTCGATGATGTAATAAAACAAGAACAACAGCACCGATATCACAAGCGGAGTGCCGAGACCGCCCTTCCGGATAATGGCGCCGAGAGGTGCTCCGATAAAGAAAAATATAAGACATGCCACCGACAAGGTAAATTTTTTCAATAATTCGATTTTGTGACGCCGTATGGTATGTTTGTCATCATGCACCATCATCGACTTAAACTGATAATCGCTCACTTGTCGTTGCGATATATTCAAGGCGGCATCGAAAGTCTGCCCCCTTACAGCCGGGGAAAGGGAGAGAAGCAATGAATCGACATCCACCGGCATGACATCGGCGATGGTGTCTTTGCCTGACACCGCTTCCGGAACGGTCTCGTCATCATGCGACATTATGCCGCCATTGTCCGTATATCTCGCAGGAGATTCCCGGAATCGTCCCTGCAACAAGGGGAATGCGGTGTTTTTCAACTCGGCGCCATACACCTGTCCTGTCGAATCAAGGCGCGATCCTACGGAATCTATCGTATGCCGCAGTTCCCGCATGTTCTTTCCCACGTACTGCGCCCTCATTCCCCCTTCGTCAAGACGGTTGAAATTGGCGTCAAAAGGTATCAGCACCTCCTTGTCATAAAATGACTCTCTGCGGAACGGCACATTCTTGTCAAGGCTTTTCTGTTCCCGAAGGTTCTCAAACTGCTCCCCATGGAAAAGATGAAGATAAAGATAACGCTTGTCGCCGGTAAAAGCAAGTCGCCCTGAATCGGCAAGGAGTATGGTGGAATTGTCGCCCCCGTGCGTCACGTCATAAATCATAAGGTCATAGAGCATGCCGGTTTCCTTGTCCTTGTGCTGCACAAACAGGTTATAGCCCGGAATCTGGTCATATACCACCCCTTCAGGAATCTCAACTTCCGGAGACTTCTGGCGCATTGAGAAAACCAGTGTCCACATCTTTACCTGCGCGGTGGGCAGCACATTGTTCTGGAAGAAAAACGCGCCTATCGCCACAAACGTGATCAACACTATCAACGGACGCATGGCGTGAAGGAGCGAGACTCCTGACGCTTTCATCGCCGTGAGTTCAAACTTCTCGCCGAAATTGCCGAACGTCATAAGGCTCGCAAGCAATATGGCAAGAGGCAACGCCATCGGCACCATCGTCACGGCAGCATAAAAAAACAGCTCACCTATGACCGACATCTCAAGCCCCTTCCCCACCAATTCGTCAATAAATTTCCATAGGAACTGCATCAGGACGATAAACAGGACTATGAAGAAAGTCATGGCGAAAAGCGGCAGGAAGCTTTTCAATATAAACCCGTAAAGACGCTTTATTATTCTCATTTCTAATATCTCGTCGGTCTCCCTCCCAACGACATTGCGCAGCGGGAGACAGTTGTTATTGCTATCAGATTGTAAAATTACAAAAAAATGATGTTTTATACAGAATTGTAGTTTGAAAAAACATCTTCCAAAACTTTTATATTAATTTTTCTTTTGAAAACCTCATCCTTTGAAAATGTTTTTATAACTTTGCATCAACCTTAAGCCATGTGACACGCCGTCCCCCCGGGACGACTCTGCGCATCTGAATTTTATTAACATATATAACCACATATCTGTCATGTCATTATTTGAGAGACTTACTAAGAAGGCTCAGGAACATCCGCAGCGCCTTGTGCTGCCCGAGTCAAAAGAACCCCGCACACTTCAGGCGGCGGAACAGATTATCGCCGGAAAAATTGCAAATATAATTTTCCTCGGCAAGAAAGACGAAATCCTCGCCGAAGCTGAGAAGCTCGGACTCTCCCACATAGGGGAAGCGGAATTTCATGATCCCGACGACACTTCATTCACCGAAAAATATGCCGAACTTTTCTGTGAGCTCCGCAAGAAAAAAGGTGTCACTCTCGAAGATGCCCGCTATACTGTAAAGAATCCTCTGTATCTCGGATGCCTCCTCATAAAAGCCGGTGACGCCGACGCGATGGTGGCAGGTGCGCTGAGTCCGACATCAAGCGTGCTACGCGCAGCATTCCAGGTACTCAAGACCAAACCCGGCATATCCGTGGTCAGCGGAGCGTTTATCATGCTCCTGCCTGAGGATTGCAAATTCGGAGAAAACAACATGCTTGTGTTCGCAGACTGTGCGGTCGTGCCTGATCCCACTAAAGAAGAACTCGCCGAAATCGCCATAGCCACGGCAAAGACCACAAAAGACATCGCGGGTCTCGATCCCGTAGTCGCGATGCTCAGTTTCTCAACAAGAGGAAGCGCGAGCCACGAACGCGTGGACAAAGTGCGCGAGGCAACTGAAATCGCGAAAGCCAAAGACCCCTCTCTTGTAATTGACGGAGAAATGCAGAGCGACGCGGCGATAGTGGCTTCGGTAGGATCTCTGAAAGCTCCCGACAGCAAGGTGGCGGGAAGAGCGAACACTCTGATCTTCCCCTCGCTCGAGACAGGAAACATCGCCTACAAACTCGTGCAGCGTCTCGCAGGCGCGGGTGCCGTCGGTCCGGTGCTTCAGGGTCTTGCAGCCCCTGTCAACGACCTCTCCCGCGGTGCTACCGTGGAAGATATCGTCAACACCATAATCGTGACATGCAATCAGGCGATAGGCGATAAAAATCTATAATAATTTCAATATATCCTTATGAAAATCCTTGTGCTCAACTGCGGCAGCAGCAGCGTGAAATACAAACTCATAGAATCTGACTCAAAAGAAGTTCTCGCCGAAGGCGGCGTGGAAAAAATCGGACTTCCCGACTCTTTTCTGAAATTCAAACGTCCCGACGGAAGCAAAGAGGTGATCACCACCGACATGCCTACCGCAAAAGAGGCTGTCAAAAATGTGCTCGACATTCTCACGGATCCCAAAGAGGGTGTCATCAAGAGTTTTGACGAGATTCAGGCGGTGGGACACCGTGTGGTCCACGGAATGGAAAAATTCAACAAGTCAGTGCTCATCACTCCTGAAGTGATTGAAAAGGTGAAAGAGTGCTACGCCGTGGCTCCGTTGCATAATCCGGCAAATGTCACAGGTATTGAGGCGGTAACTTCACTAATGCCTGACGTTCCTCAGGTAGCCGTGTTTGACACCGCCTTCCATCAGACAATGCCGGCACAGGCATATATGTATGCCCTCCCATATGAGGCATATGAGAAATATGGTGTCCGCCGCTACGGTTTCCACGGCACAAGCCATAGATATGTGTCCCGCCGTGCATGCGAATTCCTTGGACTCCCCTATGAGAAACAGCGCATCATAACATGCCATATCGGCAACGGAGCGAGCATAACCGCCATCAAAGACGGCAAAAGCATCGACACTTCCATGGGTCTCACCCCTACCGAAGGTCTCATGATGGGCACTCGCGTGGGTGATGTGGATCCGGGCGCTCTCGTGTATATGATGGAACGTGAAGGTCTTGACGCTGCCGGACTGAGCAAGCTTATCAACAAACGCAGTGGTGTTGCCGGTGTCACCGAGATGTCGAGCGACATGCGCGACATCGAGGCAGCGGTAGAAGCCGGCAACGAAAGAGCGAAACTTGCTCTTGACATGTATGAATACCGTATCCTTAAATATATCGGCGCGTATACAGCTGTGCTCGGAGGGGTAGACATTATTGTATTTACCGGAGGTGTAGGAGAAAACCAGACCGGCACCCGCGAACGGATATGCAAACAGCTCGCATTTATGGGAGTGACTTTCAACGCCGAAGCCAACAGAACACGTGGCGAGGAAATAGAAATATCCGGAGCTGATTCAAAAGTGCATGTGGTCGTGATTCCCACAGACGAGGAAATGATGATCGCAGAAGACACTGCCACAATTGTAAAAGGTTGAATATTCTATCACAATAATAGGCCGCGTCTGAACGTTTTTGTCTCAGACGCGGCTTGTTGCTGGCGTCAATAATTCTTTTAACCAATTATAGTCCATCACCAAAAGTTTTGTCTACATCAACTCTCCGGAGTTGGAAACGTCTCTTTTGACATGGGCAACAATCTGACTTATGCTCGATTTCATTACATGGAACGCTGACCCCATTCTTTTCAGTTTCGGTCCCTTCTCTGTGAGATGGTATGGTCTCGCCTTCGCTGTCGGCTTTATTATCGGCTACAATATTGTGGCAAAAATGTTCAGGCATGAGGGAGCGCCTGAAAAATGGCTCGGAATCCTTCTCGCCTACGTTGTTGTAGCCACAATAATCGGCTCGCGTCTCGGTCATGTCTTTTTTTATGAATGGGACTTTTATTCCAAGCACCCTGTCGAAATATTAAAAATCTGGAACGGAGGTCTCGCTTCCCACGGTGGGACCATAGCGATCATCATCGCAGTATTCATTTTCTCAAAAGCGGTCACCAAAAAGCCGGCGTCATGGACATTTGACAAATTGGTGATACCTATAGCCCTTGTCGGAGGACTTATCCGCCTCGGCAACCTTATGAACAGTGAGATATATGGCGGTCCCACCGATCTCCCGTGGGGGTTCATTTTTCTGAGGGATGGTGAAACTGTTCCCAAACACCCCACCCAGATATATGAGGCTGCCTGCTATTTCGCACTTTTCGCGCTCCTCATGTGGATGTATTGGAAAAAGAACGCGGAGGAAAGACCATACCTTATACTTGGCACATTCTTCCTCGGGATATTTGTACCACGGTTCCTGATCGAATATGTGAAAAACGTACAGGTTTCTTCCGAATACGAAATGATAGCGAATTATGGCGTCAACATGGGTCAGCTCCTCAGCATTCCATTCATACTTCTTGGAATTTTTCTGGTTATATGGGCAATGTCGCATCCACGCCAGCATTGGCAGTTTCCAAACAAATTCGCGGAAGAGATTTCCACATCTCCCGGAGGCAAGTCGAAACAACCTTATAAAGGTTGAATCTTTCTTCACCCAATTCCTTCAAAAATTTGAGGGGCGGTTACCAAAATTTTAGTAACCGCCCCTCATTTCTATTCAAGAATCGACACCGCGCGCTTCAACGCGGCGAGAAACATATCAGCCTCCTCAAATGTGTTGTAGACCGCGAAAGAGGCTCTTACTGTCCCTGGTATACCGAGACGATCCATCAGAGGCATGGCACAATGATGCCCGGTCCGTACCTCTATACCCTGCTTGTCGAGCAGCAGGCCCAAATCGTAGGGATGGCTCCTGCCAGCCAAAAAGGAGATGACCGCACTTTTATTATCAGACGTACCATAAATCCTGACTCCCGGAATATCCGACATCCTCTTCTGTGTATAATCCAGAAGTTCATGTTCATGAACTGAGATATTGTCTATTCCTGTCTCTTCTATAAAATCAATAGCTTTTGAAAATGCCGCTATACCCACAAAATCCGGGGTGCCAGCCTCAAACTTGAACGGCAGGTCCGCATATGTCGTATGACAGAAAGTGACTTTACCGATCATTTCTCCACCACCTTGATACGGGGGCATCGAATCAAGCCAGTTTTTCTTTCCGTACAGAATCCCTATCCCTGTCGGACCATACATCTTATGAGACGAGAATACATAGAAATCACAATCGAGATCCTTGACATCTATATTCATATGTGGCGACGCCTGCGCGCCATCCACCAAAACCGGAACATTCCTTGAATGAGCGAACGAAATCATCTCCTTCACAGGGTTGACAGTGCCGAGCACATTGCTCACATGACAAAACGATGCCATAACGGTACGTTCATTAAATAATGAACGATACTGTTCAAGATCCAGCTCGCCTTTGTCATTGATGTCGACCACCCTTATTCCGATCCCCGTCCGGTCTCTCAATAGCTGCCAGGGCACGATGTTGGCATGATGCTCCATTACTGTCAGGATAATCTCGTCGCCTTCCTTAAATCTGCTTCCGAATGAAGACGCCACAAGATTGATACCTTCGGTAGTGCCTCTGGTAAAAATCACCTCTTCTATAGAATCTGCATTGATATACCTCCGGATCTTCTCCCTCGTATGTTCCTGCAGATCCGTCATTTCCTGTGAAAGCGTATGGACACCACGGTGCACATTGGCCTTTGAGTGCGTGTAGATTCTCTCAATCTCTTCCACAACTCTTTGCGGAGTCTGGGATGTGGCAGTATTATCAAAATAGACCATAGGTTTCCCTGCCACATCCCTTGAAAGGATCGGAAACTCATCCCTGATCTTTTTTACTTCAAAACCTTCCATTTTATTTATCGCTACCACAGGCTGAATTACACGCCGCACAACTTGAGACACTACCCGCGAATCTACGCTCCACAAGCAGATGAAGACGCTCTTTCAGTCCAGGAAGCCTGACCGCGTCAATCACGTCTGCCATAAATGCCTGTTTCAACAAAAGTTTCGCCGTATGTTCAGAGAGCCCTCGTGTACGCATATAGAACACCTGCATGTCATCCAGCTGTCCGGTTGCCGTGCCATGGCTACATTTCACGTCATCGTCATAAATCTCAAGCTGAGGCTTTGAAAACATTTTGGCATTGTCGCTCCCTACAATATTACGGTTATTCTGATAAGCCTCAGTCTTGTCAGCTCCCTGCTCCACCTTGATCAGTCCTGTGAAAGCTCCGGTTGCATCATCATCAAGCACATATTTAAACAATTCATCGGTCTTGCAATTTCCTTTCTTGTGTTCTATGCGCGAATATGTGTCGAGATGGCGGCATCGGTCTTCAATACCCATACCATACAGATGGAGTGAGGCATTCTCTCCTTCAAACAGCGCATGGTATTCATTTCTGGTCGTACCGTTGTAAAGGGTTATGCCGTCTATCACAAGCTCGCAACCTTCTCCCTCCCTTACATACATCGCCGAAAGACGTGACGTCTTCTCAGTGCTCTCTTCAAGATCATAATAATCAAGCCGGGAATTTCTTTCTGCGAAAATTTCTATTGTCTGAAGCGCAAGAAACTCGACATCTGGATTCTGAGTATGGTCGCATGTGAGCACTTTCAATTCAGAATCCTCTTCCAGAATTACCAGGACACGCCTCACAGCCATCAGGGGAGCACCGTTCTGGAGGATATTAACAATCTGAATCGGCTTATCAACCTTTACTCCTCTCTTTACCCATATCGCGATTCCATCCTGGGCAAGCATCGTATTGAGGGCGACAACCGGATTTTTAATATCCGCACATCTGCCATAATACCTACCGCATATTTCCGGATGATTTATGGCAAACTGACGCAGACTCCCCACATACATCCCTTCGGGCAGACCGAGACGCGCGTCATTAGCTTCCGCATATAAATCGTTGACGGAGAAAAACAATGACGTAGACAGACTCGGCACACCGCAATGGAACGTGGCAGCAGGGTTTACGTCTATATTCACCCGACCGACGTTCACTCCATAGTCAGGCGAAAGAATCTCCTCCAGATCCGTAGTCTCGTAATTCTCCGACCCCTTGGCGGGAAGCTCCATATCCCTGAGGACCTCATATGCGGAATGACGCAAATCATTTAGCACTTGCGCACTTCCGGAATCCACCAGAGATTTATGACCGTTATAAAGATCTATATATTGTTGCAACGCACTCATATTCCTTATCCATTGTTTTCCTCGTTGTCAACCTGTTGCTTGATCCAGTCATATCCACGTTCCTCAAGTTCAAGGGCAAGATCGGGACCTCCGGTCATGACTATCCTGCCTTTATAAAGGATATGTATGAACTCAGGTTTGATATAATCCAAAAGACGCTGATAATGCGTTATGACTATAGTGGCGTTATTCTCTGATTTCAATTTATTGACACCTTCGGCAACTACCCTCAGGGCATCTATGTCAAGACCGGAATCAGTCTCGTCAAGAATCGACAGCTTCGGCTCAAGCACTGCCATCTGGAAAATTTCATTACGTTTTTTCTCTCCTCCTGAGAAACCTTCGTTCACCGAACGGGACGCGAGTTTGTTGTCGAGCTCCACTATTGCCCTTTTCTCTCGCATCATTTTCAGAAAATCAGTGGCGCTCATCGGAGGCTCTCCGAAATATTCCCGCTTGGCATTGACCGCCGCCCTCATGAAATTTACCATTGACACACCGGGAATCTCGACAGGATACTGAAATCCGAGGAACAGACCTTCGTGGCTTCTGACCTCCGGAGCCATGGCAAGAAGATCCTTTCCATAAAATTCAGCGCTTCCCCCTGTCACTGTATATGCCGGATTTCCGGCAAGCACCATGGAAAGCGTGGACTTACCGGAGCCGTTGGGACCCATGATGGCGTGCACCTCTCCCGGACGTACCTCAAGATTGATTCCCTTCAATATCTCTTTGCCGTTGATTTCGGCATGCAGGTTGTTTACTTTAAGCATTTTCTATCTTTATTTTGGATCCCGCTACGTTATCTTCAATTATAACAGCGGGAACACAATTTATGTTGCGACTTATTTTTTTGGCTTCTTTCAGCTGTATCAGATGCGACAAGTCCTCATAGCTGTGACACCCAAGCAATCCGGGTGTCAGCATCATGACTGCCTCGACCACATTACCGTCTTCCGCAGTGGCATATTTCATCAACGGCGACGACGGATTGACACACAGTATCAGATTGTAGACGATCGATACCATCAGCATATATTTTGCCAGACAAAATACGGAACCGAGCAACTTGTCAAGCATTCCGACATAGAACACCTGCATAGCGCTCCTCAGTACTTTCGTGAATATGCGGAATGTAAGAAACACCGTGACATAGACAAGCGCCGCCGAGGCAACACTATAGATAAACGCCGCGCCCAGCCTACCTTCCAATCCGGGAAGAAGACTACGCATCAACGATTCCGCCTCCACATCAAAAACATGGGCGCAGACAGTGCCGAATGCGAATCCAAGCACACCTGACACCTGACCGGTGAAGCCCCGGCGGAAACCTTTGATGACAGCGACCACGGCAACCGCTATTACCACGATATGATACGTTGCATCACTCATTTTTATATACACTGCAAAATTAACTCATATCATTGAAAGTACAAAATTACCATGCCATATTAGGTGTGTGTCAAGCGACGGAGACGCGATATTTACAGCCGCCATTTCAATTGCCCGCGATCTGACAAATAAATTATTTTTCAACTCAATGCCATCTTATCAGTTTTTTTATATAAATTTGTGATATGAAAGTGCCTTTTCTCAATCGACCGATGAAAGACTTGATGGTTGCCGGCGGGTTTCTTCTCGTCTGCATCCTCCTTGTGTTCGCTTCGATATGGGCATACAGACAGTTTATATCAAGCCCTCCCTATGTGGATCCGGAACGCTATCCTATCAGAGGTTTTGACGTTTCATCCCACAATGGAGTCATCAATTTCGAGAAAGCATCCAGGGCGGGAATGGAGTTTGTGTTCATCAAAGCCACGGAAGGGGGCGACTTCAAAGACAAGAACTTCCGGGAGAATTACGACAAAGCAAAGAGAGCCGGTCTAAAGACAGGCATATACCATTTTTTCAGATTTGACCGCGACGGGGTGGAACAGGCAATCAATTTTTTGAAAGTGGTAGGCAAACGACAGCCTGAACTCGGGCTTGTCATTGACATTGAAAAAGCAGGAAATCCCGACAACATTCCGACCGAGACTGTCGTGAGACGTCTATATGAAATGGTAGATTACCTGAACCTGCTCGGACACAGGGTGATGTTCTATACAAACCGCGACGGCTATTACGATTACATCGCGGAGACATTTCCCGGCTATCCGCTCTGGATATGCGGATTTACGGAAACTCCGATTCATGCGGAATGGAGCTTCTGGCAATTCAACCACAGAGGGGTCATCGATGGGATCTCTGGAGACGTGGATCTCAATACATTTTGTGGCAACCGGGAAGAATGGCAACGTTTCTTGCAAGGGGACATCTGGCCATACTCATATCTGCCGAAACAATAAGACATACCCTTATACGTTACATTTATGACGGCTACCGGAAGGTTTTCCTGACCAATGACAGTCCGTCTCAATGGATTTTATATTTTGAAACGCTATAATTTTTTCCAATATCATCTCATGTCTTTCCCGGGCATAATGGCAAGAATCATCGCTGTAGTATCCTTTATTATAATCATTTCAGCGCGTTGCCACGCCCTCCCGGCTGATTATTATGCCGCCTCTTCTCGTCTGTCATCAGGCAAATGGGCAAAAGTTGAGGTAACTGAATCCGGCATACAGCTCATCAGCGCCGCCACACTCCGAAACCTTGGCTTCGCTGATCCCAACAAGGTTAATGTGTTCGGTTATGGGGGAAGGATGATTCCGGAACGTCTTGACACGGATCTTATTGACGACCTTCCTCTTGTCCCTTCTATCTCGACACCTCAAGGTATAATTTTTTTCGGACATTCAAATGTGGCATGGACTCCGACTGACGGAAACGCTTCCGGATACACTCATGAGATAAATCCATATTCAGGACACTCTTTCTATTTTATTAGTGATTGTGAACCCGAAACGGTATCTCCCTATGGGCGAGATGATTCATTCCAAGAATCATCCGTAGAAATCACAAGTTTTACAGAGAGAATCGTACATGAACAGGATATTCTCCCCCCATCCAATTCCGGCAGATTGATGCTCGGAGAAGATTTCTGTACACAAAACACAAGAAACTTCCAATTCGACTTACCCGGAATAATTTCCGATGTTGAAATGACTGTCAGATTCGGAGCGAAAGTCTCAAATGGGTCTTCCTCGCTTCTCTTTACTGCCAACGGCGCAAGACTGGCAGCGACCAATAGTGACAAAATCAGCGGTATAACCTCATCTGATTCGTTTCTCGCCACCACCACGACCTCCAAGACTATCCCCTCTCCGGGTGAAAAACTTAATCTCACTATCCAATATTCCAACTCAGGAGCACTGTTCACTGCCGCGCTCGACTATATACGGCTTTCTTATGAAAGAGAGTTAAAACTGTCGGACAACGAGCTCTATTTTTATCTGTCGCCTGACAAGCCTTCTTCTGTAGTGTTGGATGGCTGCGACGAAAACACCATCATTTGGGATGTCTCCGATCCGACAAATCCACTGAATGTCAATTTTTCTCTCTCCGGCTCCCGGGCAAGATTCAATGTCGGGACCGGATATAGTGAATTTGTAGCTTTCAATCCATCAAAGATTTCGCGCAATGCTATCTCTGCGGGAACTGTAGTGAACCAGAATCTTCATGCGGAGCCCGCTCCAGGATTACTGATCATCTCTCCGGATGAATATCAGGCTGCGGCTGAAAAGATCGCCGGAATACATGCAAAAAGCGACGGGCTTACAGTGCTTGTGGTTTCTCCGGAAAAGGTTTACAATGAATTTTCTTCCGGAGTGTCTGACGTATCGGCTTTCAGGAAATTATTGAAAATGTGGTATGACCGCTCGTCCGGTTCCGGAGAATCGTATACCCGTTATTGTCTGATATTGAGCCGCCCCACTTATGACAACAAAATGGGGTCAACGGCAGTAAGAAACTCCGGGTATCCCCGCGTCCCTATATGGCAATCACCCACCGGTCTCTCTGAAGCTACATCTTATTCTTGCGATGACTTCATAGGGATGCTCGAAGACTACACACCAGGATGGGATATCGGAAAAGCGGCAATACACGTTGCGGTGGGACGCATGCCGGTCAAAAGCGCTTCCGAAGCATTGTCTGCCGCCACAAAACTTGAAAAGTATGTGCTTGCTCCTGAATACGGTCCATGGCGCGACAACGTTATGATAATTGCAGATGATCAGGACAACGGAGTTCATCTTTCCCAGGCGGAAAGTGTGTTTGAGGCTTTGCGGACCAACGGCAACGGAAAGGATTTCACATATGAGAAATTATATCTTGATTCTTATGTTCTCGGATATTCCGCGACAGGGCCAGTATACCCTGAAGCGAAACAACGGATGTTTGACAAACTTGCCGAAGGAGTGCTGTTCTGGAACTATATAGGGCATGCCTCACCTAAAAACTGGGGACACGAAAACCTCCTGACATGGACAGACATAATGTCAATGACGCATACCCGACTCCCTTTCTTATATGCCGCCACTTGTGAATTCATGCGCTGGGATGCCGATGAAACAAGCGGCGCCGAAGAGATGTGGCTGAATCCTGTATCCGGGGTCATTGCTATGATCTGTCCCAGCAGAACAGTATATATATCACTCAATGGTCCGCTGAACGCCCATAGCTCCGAATTTGTATTTCGACGTGATTCCGAAGGGAATCCCATGAGGATAGGCGATATAATGGTTGAAGGGAAAAATGCGCAGGGCAACGATACCAATAAACTCCGATACGGTCTTATGGGAGATCCCTCGATGCGCATTCCCTCTCCCGGATACACAGTTTGTATCGACTCACTTGACGGACACGATCTCTCTGATACGGAGAACGTTCCGGAACTCAACGCATGTGCCACTGTTAAAATTTCCGGCAGGATAACCGACCGTCAAGGCAACCTTTTGGAAGACTTCAACGGTCCCGTACACCTGCGGCTGTTTGATGCCGAAAAAGTTGTAACCACCAACGGCAATGGTGAAAACGGTCGGGAAATGTCATATAACGACCGCAATACTCGCCTTTTATCTGCAATGACCAATGTAAAAAACGGATATTGGGAAACCACTGTGGTCTTGCCTTCAGAAATTGAAAACAATTACAGTCCAGCCCTTCTCTCTGCATATGCCTACGACTCAAACGGGAGGGAGGCAAACGGTTCCACCGACAATTTTTACGTATACGGTTTTTCCGATACTTCCTCAGACGATAACGATGGACCTGAAATAACGTCTTTTTATCTCAACTCAAAATCATTCAACGATGGAGACGCGGTCGGACCCTCTCCGGTGGCAAAAGCGTTTTTCTCAGATCCGTCAGGCATCAACTCTTCAGAACAAGGGATAGGCCACAATATGAGATTAAGACTCGATGAAGCCACGTATTACAACGATGTGGCAGTTTATTACACACCTTCTATCGAAAATCCTTACTCCGGTGAGATCAGTTATCCCATGAAGGATATCGAACCCGGCGAACATACTCTGACCCTTACAGTATGGGACAATGCGGGAAACTCTTCTTCCGCAACTGTTTCGTTCCGTATCAAAGCGTCTTGGATTCCGGAGATAATAGATCTCCAGACAGATGTAAATCCCGCATCTTCCAATGTGAATTTCCTCCTCACCGCGGATTCTCCCGACAACATCCAAAGCTGCATTATCGAAGTATTTGATCTGGCGGGAAGAAAAGTATGGAGCGGAACCGCTTCCGTCTTTAATACCGAGATCTCCTTAGGTTGGAATCTTTGCGACAGTGACGGGACAAGAGTAAACAGAGGCATTTATCCATACCGGGCAACGCTCACCACCCGATCCGGAGCTACGGTGGCAAAAAGCGGTAAACTGGCAGTGACAGCGAGATAACAACCATTTTCAACCGTTATGACAGTTATGATAAACAATATCATCCTTCCCGAACCAACCTTAAGACGTCTTCCTTGGTATCTTGCCTATATCGAGATTCTGAAATCGCAAGATGTGGAGTATGTGTCATCAACCCAGATATCCCGGGCGCTCAATGTTGATGCCTCGCAGATAGCCAAAGACCTTTCTTTTCTTTCACTGAAAGGAAAGACAAGAATCGGCTATGAAGTAGACGCGCTCGCCAAGGTTCTGGCTGATTTCCTCGGATTCCATACTCCCCACAAGGCTTATGTCTTTGGAGCCGGAAGTCTGGGACAAGCCCTGATGCAGGATTCAGGACTTGCCAACTACGGACTGAACATTATAGCGGGATTTGATATAGATCCCGGAAAGGTCATGACCAAAGTTGGAGACATCCCAATATATCATATCGACTCTCTCGGACATGTGATGGAATCTGATCCCGCCACAATAGGGATCCTGACCGTTCCGGCAGATTGCGCGCAGCTCACAGCCGACATAGCGATAGGAGAAGGGATAAAGGCTATCTGGAATTTTACGCCCTACAGGGTAAAGGTAGCGGAAGGAATCGTAATGTCAAACACTTCGATCTATGCTCACCTCGCCCTTATTTATAACCGCCTGAATATCGAATCCTGATGAAGACATTTATAATCGAAAACAATCTCACAGAAAAAAATAATGAGGAAACAGTGTGGAGCTTCCTTCCTGATTCAGCGCTATGCAATGCAGGAAAACCATTTTTCATACCTGAGAACTCGGGGGTCATGGAGGTTTTTATTGCACCGGTAGTGAAAATAACTCGTCTTGGAAAATCTGTGGCGCCTCGCTTCGCCACAAGATATTATTCACAGGCAGCCGCGGGACTACATTTCAGGGACACAACCCTACGCAGGCAGCTCCTTGACAAAGGGCTCCCACCGGATATCGCCCAATCGTTCGACAGATCATTGATTCTCGGGGATTTCCTACCCGTAAATGAAATAATCGGCGACAAGCCGCTTACCCTTCAGATAAACGGTATCAAGGTCGCGGAATGGTGTCTTGACAAGATGAATACAGACATCGGTTCCCTTTTTCAAAAAATATCGACCGCCAATACTCTGAAAATGGGAGATTATCTTATCCCCGGTCTATCGGCAGGATCCAAGATATGTATCGGTGACAATCTCGAGCTTAATCTTGATGACAAGATTTTGCTTTCCGTACAAATAAAATAAAAACTGCAACGATGAATAGTATTTCAAACATATACCTGTGGGTTATACTGATATCCCTTACATTATTCTCCAGTGTACCGACTTTTGGGAGAAATGATATAAAGGACAATGAATTTAATCCCGTTAACACAGGTGTCACTACTCTCAGCATCACCCCTGATGCCAGAGGCTCCGGCATGGGCAATCTCGGAGCTGCTACGGATCCTGATGTAAATTCCCAATTCTGGAATCCTTCAAAATACGCTTTCGCCTACAGCAATGGCGGGGTTGCCATATCATATACGCCATGGCTGCGTAAAATCGTAAATGATATTTTCCTTGGAGACATTACCGGATATTGGAAACTGGGCAATGACGACAATCAGGCGTTGAGCGCATCGTTCAGATATTTTTCCCTTGGAGAGGTAACTGTCGGAGGGGAAACGTCGGGAGAGACCCTTCAGACCATAAATCCTTATGAGTTTGCCATAGATCTCGGATATTCCAGAAAACTGTCTGAAAAATTCTCCATGGGTGTGGTGCTCCGTTATATATTGTCAGACCTTTCATATGACGATTCATACTCCGGGGAGACAAATACCGCCGCAAGCGCCTTTTCAGCAGATATTTCCGGATATTATGTATCATATCCGATGGTCGGCAGAAGTGAGTGCCAGTTTTCCTGGGGATTCAATGTGTCGAATATCGGCACCAAGGTCAGCTATGATCACGGGGCGACATATGCATTCCTTCCTACAAATCTAAGACTGGGGACTCAATTCATGTTTCCTCTTGCGGACTACAATACCCTCGCCATAGGACTCGACCTCAATAAGCTTCTCGTGCCTACAATGCCTCGCCAGAAAGATTACGACATGGACACGATCGAAGGTCAGACTGAATATGAAGAGGCAAAAGAGAAATGGGAAACAATGTCCCCGATCACAGGCATCTTCAAAAGTTTTTCCGACGCTCCCGGAGGATTAAGTGAGGAACTTAAGGAAATAAATGTATCTTTTGGCGGCGAATACGCCTATAATCAACAGTTTTTCGCAAGAATGGGATATAATTATGAGAACGCGTCGAAAGGTGGCAGAAGCTATTTTACCTTCGGTGCAGGGTTTGCGCTTAATGTGGTGCGCCTCGATGCCTCCTACATGCTCGCCACCGCTCAGAGTTCCCCTCTTGACCAGACTCTTCGCTTCACCCTATCTTTCGATATGGACGGCATTCAGGATCTTCTCGGACGCCGTCGCCGCTAAGTTCCCGCCGGAAACAACATCTCTCCCTCGCATCTACACAAATACTTAAAGACAATGACAATGTTTAGAATAGGACAAGGATATGACGTGCACAGACTCGTCGAAGGACGCGAATTGTGGATATGCGGAATAAAACTGCCACATTCCCACGGCTTGCTGGGACACAGCGATGCAGATGTGGCGATACACGCGCTATGCGACGCGATACTCGGGGCGCTTGCATTACGTGATATAGGCTACCATTTTCCGGATACCGACCCGAAATATAAAGGTGCCGACAGCAAGTTGCTCCTGGCTGAAGTATGCGGCATGATACGAGGGAAAGGCTGGGAAATCGGTAATGTCGATCTCACCATTATGGCTGAAGCCCCGAAATTCAAACCTCATATCGATATGATGCGTGAATGCCTTGCAAACGTCATGAACATCGAATGCGATCGTGTTTCCGTTAAAGCCACCACCACTGAAGGTCTTGGTTTTACCGGCAGACGCGAAGGAATCGCGGCAAATGCCATAGCTTTGCTGTATGAATCTTAATTCCAGACAACAGGCTGCCGTAGAGGCTACGGAAGGTCGCGTGAGAGTGGTTGCCGGAGCGGGCTCCGGCAAGACTCGCGTGCTCGCCCACCGTTATGCTTTTCTTGTAAATGAATTAGGTATAAGCCCCGGAAATATCTTGTGTCTTACTTTTACAAACAAAGCGGCACAAGAAATGAAAAAGAGAATCTCATCTATGGTGGACCGCGGAAGTGTAAACGACTTCATCTGCACAATCCATAGTTTCTGCGCCAAATTTCTCCGCAAGGAAATATACAGGATCGGGTACCCGAGAAATTTTACAATAATCGATGAAGAAGACGGGAAGGTTCTTGCCAGGCAGGCAATGCAGGAGTTTGGCATAGACCGTAGAAAAAACACTGCTGAAAGATTTCTGAAAAGCGTAGCGGCATTTAAAGGGTATGATCCGGTCAAATATATTCAAAAACACTTGCTGCCTTGCTCTTCATCTGAAGCCCCCGACGCAACAGTTCGGTATCTCAGGCTGCAGCTAAAACAATTCGCCCTTGATTACGATGACCTTCTCTATTTTACTCTCTATATCCTCGGGCACTATGACGACGCCCGAAAAGAATGGACAGAGAAACTCAACTATGTCATGGTCGATGAAGTGCAAGACTGTACAGGTGATGACTGGAAACTTCTCCACGCCGTGACAAGTCATCACGGAAATCTGTTCGTGGTCGGTGATCCGGATCAGGCAATATATGAATGGAGAGGTGCCAATCCTAAGATATTTGTTGATTTCAAAGCAAATACGGATATTATCCTGAATGAAAACTATCGGTCCACACCCGACATTCTTGATGTGGCGAACCATATCATCGAACACAATCACAACCGCGTAAAAAAGGAGTTGTTCACTGTCAGATTAAATGAGAGACAGGTGGTGCATGTTCACGCAAAATCTGAAAAGGAGGAAGCCGAAAAAATCGCCGCAAGGATAGAGGAAGGGATTAAGGAAAACATGCATTACGGTGATTTTGCAATCCTTTACAGAAGCTCGTTCCTTTCAAGACATATCGAACAGGCTCTATTGAAACGGCATATCCCTTATTCCGTATGGGGCGGCGTAAGGTTTTTCGAACGCAAAGAGATTAAAGATGTCTTAAGCTACCTTAGGATTGTTGCCGGCGACAACGATGATATCTCTTTCAGACGCATCATCAATCTTCCTTCAAGAAAATTTGGCGAAGCTTCATTGAAGGCTCTCTCGTCAATAGCCGAAGCCGAAGGTGTGCCACTTATGGTTGCCTTACGTAATCATATCGGGGACAGACAGTTTTCCAAACCGCCGCTACGAACTTTCCTGAATCTTATTGATTCGGCGAGAGAAATGGCGACGGGGATACCTGTGTCGGAACTCACCGACCGGATCCTGAATGAAAGCGGACTTGGCGACCTCTATCGCAATGACGAGGAAGAAGAACGTTTGGAAAACATTACAGAACTCATCAATTCAATGAAAGAGTTTGAAGCCGGACGTATCGATGAGGGCGACTCAGATCTTGTATCATATCTTCAGGAAATCGCCCTTTACACCAATGCCGACAAATCTACCGATGGCGAGAAGGTAAGGATGATGACAATCCACCAATCAAAAGGGCTTGAGTTTCCGGAAGTGTTTGTAGTGGGTCTGACTGAAGGGATTTTCCCGAATCACAGATCTATACGGGAACGCCGTCAAGATGGAGAAGAAGAGGAACGCAGACTTATGTACGTGGCGGTGACAAGGGCGGAAAGAATGTTGTGGCTATGCGAATCGGAAGGATATATGAATGAAAACGGAGCACTGAAGTATCCTTCCAGATTCCTTTCCGAAGTGCCGGATGGGATGCTGAAAATAGAAGGGCATCTTGATCCATGTCTCAAATCAGGCACCATCGGACTCGTGTCAATGCTTAACGAAGAGTTAGGTCAGGGAGCGAAAAAACCTTGGGAAAACGGCACAAGGGTAAGCCACAAGATATTTGGAGAAGGGGTGATCGAATCGTTCGATGCCACAGCCAAATCTTACAAAGTCAGGTTTGCTTCCTCCACCAGGAACCTTCTTCCCCATGTCCTGACAATAATATCCGCGCCAACTATCTGACACGGATAAATCCAAAAATAAAGACGGGAGCCCAAGGCTCCGGTCTTTTATTTTTGTGGGAAGTGGTCTTAATCTGATTGTCAGAAAACCACTTTTAGCGTATCCTTACCGCCTCTTATTATATATATACCGGAAGGCAGACCGCTGCAATCAAGAGATATGCCATATACGGAAGCGACCTTTGAACCGGCAGTATTATACACTGAAATAGTTGTCGGAGAAGCGGAATATACTACTTTGCCTGAAACTGTGAGAGTATTGACCCCTGCAACAGCTTCCTCCACACCTGCCATAAGATCGTCATTATTTCCGCTGACATCTGTGAAAGTCTTTATTCTTACAGCATGCACATACAATGGGGCGGCAACCCTGTTGTAGAATACTGTAGTACGGTTTTCTCCCTTCTCTCCTGCAAAAGTAAGGTAATCACGGGTGTCTCCCTCTCCGAACGAAAGATCATATTTGTGCTCCTGAACATTTAGATATTCCACATAATGTTCTGTTGTAAGCGGACCGTCATCCGGATTTAAGAAGTTGGGATCTGCCTCATTCCATATATATTGACAATCTTTTGCCTCCACATATGACCGTGCGCCGTGTATTTCCGTATAGATGTTTGGCTCTACAGAAGAGAGCACCACGTCATAAGAATAGCAGTCCGGCAGATGAATGAGCATACCCCCTCCCTGATAGTCAAACCATCCTCTGCCTTCTGCGGCAGCAAGTACAAGGGCGCCCGTCTTTGAATCCTCACCTCCTGCCTCGCCTGATGTGTTGTAGCCTTTGACATCAGGATCGGCAAATGACGCAGGGAAAATTGTCTCTCCCGGAAACTCGGGATCATCTATCTGGTATGGAGCGTTGAGAAGCTGGATTTTACGATCCTTGCCCACATACTTGGCTATCTTCTCTGCCGAATCAAGCCATAGCCAGCCGTTTTCATCACAATCCGCGGGATCAAAGAAATTGAATGTCTCTTGAGCGTTGACTGAAAGCGACGCTGCAACGACAAAACCTGAAAGTAGAAATTGTTTCATATTCAACAATTTAATGGTTAGTACTTGACAAAAAGATTTGCCGAAAATTGAAATTATTGATATTCTGCCACATCGTCATTCTGCTGATGTAGCAGAAATACAAGCACTTATTATCAGATATTTCCGTTACACTTCATTCCATCCGGGATTTTGTTGTATGCCATTATAGCGCACATCATCCCAATCAATAGGTAAGAAATACTGTTTTACGTCAAAATATCTGATTTCATTATTATTGCCGTTCACCAAACGGTCGGTCACTATACTGCGGTTGCCGTCTTCATCATAAACCACTCGGCACCCGTACAGTGGATTGGTACTGCCACACATCTTCTGCTCGGCGATCCCATATCTCAGAAGATCCCAATAAGTGGTTTTTTCAAACGCCAGCTCTACCCTACGCTCATTCATGATGTCATCCCACGTCACGGAAACCAATTCCGGCATGTGAACTCTTCTTCTTATCTGATTGACTTTTTCAAGGGCTGCACCGACACGCCCCTTCTTAAAATCAATTTCGGCGTAATCGAGCAATAGTTCGGCATATCTCCATAGTATGCAGTTTTGTGAACTCGCATAAGTTTCGTCATTATCTATCTGCTGGCTTTCGCGAAGAAATTTTGCCATATAATACCCTGTCCGTGTATTTGATGCCGTTGTTGACGATCCGTAAGGAGTGAGATCTTTGCCCGGCACGTTCTTGCCGTCTATCCTTTTATAATGTATTTCAAGCTGAGATCCTTTCCATGTCGCGCCGTCATAAAGAATATTTGCGTAAAACCTGAAATCCCTACCGTCAAACGGTGATTGCGGATCATAACCCGAATCCGGATCCACGATCCTCTTTCCGTTTGCCATACGATATTCATCAACATGGTTTTGTGTAGGATTATACGCACAGTTTACCCCGGTTTGGGACGGTGGGGCGGCATCCCTGTCGAGTTTATGACCGAAGCCATACATAAAATCGCCATCATCACTATGCTGCACTTCCCAGATAGATTCCCTTGAGTTTTTTGTCAGGAAAATATCCCGGTATCCTTTCACCACCGACTCTTTGTCTGACCCTGAAATGTCGATAAGTCCGTATATTCCCAATTCCATGACCCTGTCATATTCTACGGCAGCCTTGTCAAGAAGATCTTCGGAACAATCTGTGGCAAACCCCAGGAAAGGAGTCTCCACATTTTGGAAATGCGATCCCGCCGCCCAAAAATATGTTTTTGCCTTAAGCATCAGCGCCGCCCCCTTGGTGGCTCTTCCCACCATGTCGGAATCATATTCAACAGGCAACATGCCGGAGGCTGTCTCTGCTTCGGATGTTATAAACCGGACCATTTCTTCATATGATGCCCTGGGAAATTTCTCCGCATTCACAAGAGGATCAAACGTATGGTCAATAAGAAGAACACCTCCGTACTGCCGCAACAGTTTATAGTAATAATACGCACGGAAAAAATGTGCCTCCCCGATCAACCGTGACCTTAATGATACCGGTATACGGTTTTCATTCTCCAGAAGTTTATTTATCGAACGTATCTGTGTGTAATAATTCTCCCAATAAAGTTTGCCCCTGTTGTTGTATATTGTTTGCGCACCTTTGAGCATGTCTCCATACCCCGCCTGATACCAATCGTTGCGACCTACGGTAAGCTGATCGCCGAACCATGGCTCATATTCCTCCCCAAGATTCTTTATGAATGTTGAGACAAGTACATAAAAACCATTATCCATGTTACGATACCATCTGGCTGTATATTCGTTCAGAAGCATCTCATCGCCCCATATCATGTCTTCAGAAAGCTTGTCGTTTGGCGCATCTCTGAAAATACTGTCACAACTTGTCATCGTCAGACATATAATTAGCGATAAAAATATTTTATACATCATTTTCATAATTCAGGTCTTTTTTTAATTAAGGAGCTGTTTAATATCAGCAACCATATAATCTTGAATCTTCACAGAAAAACATCGCCGCTACCTAAAATCCGAATGACAGGGATATGCCGTATCCTCTTGTAAGAGGGTAGCCCCTCAGCACCTCCGGATCCATTCCGTCAAGTGATGACCACGTGTAAAGATTCGTAGCCTGCAGCGACAGATCGAGCGTGCCGATACCCGTATTTTTCAAAATCTTGGCAGGCACCCTATATCCCAGAGTCAAGGCTTTGAGCCGCATAAAATTGCATTTCTTCAGCCAGAAAGTACTTTCCATTCGGTTATTGTCGCCTGTGGTGGCGAACTTGATTCGCGGATATGAAGCATCCGGATTATCCGGAGTCCAGGTGTCGGTAAGATGATAATCCTGAAATCGTTGCAATGCCCCGTTTTCAAGCGTATACAGCTCATTGATCTTTTGGTTATATCCACTCACTCCGGCAAACTGGGCATTGAAATACAGTCCTTTCCAATCTGCGCCAATCCCGAACCCATAATTCACATCCGGAAGCGACGAGTCTTTCACATATACCATGTCATTGACGGTGAGTTTCCCGTCATTATCCTGGTCTACATATTTTATGTCGCCGGGGCGCAATGTGACGTTGCCTCGCCCGTCCTGATCCACCCCCCAGTTCCTGATCTCTTCTTCAGATTGAAAAAGACCCGCCGCTTCATAAAGGTTCCATACCTGATACGGATGTCCTTTATGACGCTGGTTCTCCGGTAATGTAGACTCATCA
Organism: uncultured Porphyromonadaceae bacterium; assembly: GCA_947174235.1. Lineage (GTDB taxonomy): Bacteria > Bacteroidota > Bacteroidia > Bacteroidales > Muribaculaceae > Lepagella. The sequence goes on from CAMWID010000029.1 coordinate 33,289, forward strand.
CCCCAGTCAAGAACCTTATTTGAACTTGTGCCTATATTGAATGAAAGATTGTAATGAAAATCCCCGATATTGTTCAAATGCCTTAATGAAACATCAATTCCGTTATAACGCACTTTTCCTATGTTGACCAATGCCTTGACGCCCCCTGTTCCTACAGATGGGGGAAACAACTGATCGCGGGCATCTGTCACCATGTTTGTTCTGGTCCTCTGATACCATTCCACCGACGCAGAAATCCTGTTGTCACAGAAACCGACATCTACACCGATATTATAATCTTTTGATTTTCCCCACGTAAGATCGGGATTGGGGAAAGAGCTTATCGACGGTATAAGCGTCGGACTCCATATCCCACCGAAATTGTATCCTTCACCATTTGTGAAATTATAATTTTGCAAATATCCGAAATCGGAAATAGCTCCGTCATCGCCAAGAATACCGGCAGACGCCCTGATTTTTGCAAAAGACATTATTGACGGGGAGACATTGCTGAAGAATTGCTCATTGCTTATAACCCATGATCCAGAAACCGTAGGAAAGAATCCCCACCGCTTCCCGGGAGCAAAGCGTGTCGAGCCGTCTACACGGAAGCTAAATTCCGCAAAATAACGGTTGTCATAGCCATAAGTGGCACGACCCACCACAGATGCCCTTTCACTGAAATATTCGTTGCCGGATATTGTGCCGGAAGATGTATTCCCTATGACTTCAGGGAAACTTCCTGACAGATTATTGTTCAATCCGTTGAGATATTTATTATGATAATCCTGATAATTCAACACCACAAGACCGCTGACATCATGTTTGTCAGCATATGTGGCAGTATAGTTCACCCCAAACTCTATCAGCTTGTTATTGACGCTTTGAAAACGTTCTGACATGGATATTTTTGATTTCGGATAAACTGTGTTCGGATCTACAGATGTCATATTGGTGATATCATCATATATATATAATGCTACCGGCTTGCGATATTCGGTGTTGTTATTATGGTTCATGTCCATAGTGCCTCTGAGATACACCTGTAGCCCTTTTAGAAAAGGCATGTCATAACGCAACACTCCACTCAAAGTATGAAAATCACTATTCGTTTTGGTATATCCCCCACTCCCTTCAAGATTCACCAAAGGGTTTGAACCTTCTATACTTGCGAGATTTCCGTCTGTATATCTGAGCACTTGAAGCGGAGAATAACTGTAGGCGGCGTCTAAAGACAGATAACTCGAATTTTTATACTGTGAAACAGAACCGTTTAAATCTACAGACATTGTCAGTCCGGGCAATAGGTTCGCATCAAGTTTTGCAGAATAGTTATATCTGCTTCGCCCTATATTGGAATATAATCCTTTTGACTCGGAATATCCTCCGGAAATAAAATATCTGACAGAAGAATTTCCTCCGGAGACAGATATGGAATGTCGTTGTGAATGTCCCCATTTTTTGAGATGATCCATAATGTTGTCATCTCCGTAAAGATTGGGATTGCTGTCTAACAATGAAAGATCATAGGGCGTATATACAGAAGATGCCGAACTCTCCACAGCTCTGTTATATAACTCTGCGAACTGACGGGCATTCAAAAAATTGGGAAGATTCGTGGCTTCTTCGAAATTGAACTGTCCCCTGTAGTTCACCCTTGCCCTTCCTGAAGTTTTCCCTCGCTTTGTCTGCACAAGGATCACTCCATTTGCCGCTCGCGCGCCATATACGGCTGCCGCGGCGGCGTCTTTCAGAATCGAGACACTTTCAATGTCATCCGGATTAAGGTCACTGAGCCTCATTTCTCCATCATTGGTGTTTGTGCCGAGACGCGGTATCCCGTCTATTACGAGGAGTGGGTTGCCATCATTTCCCCTGACACTGATACGGGATTCTTTTGCCGATGAGGGATCTGCCGTTGTCATCGAAACCCCAAGACCCGACACTTGCCCCTGAAGACTCTGATCAAGATTCATGGCGGGTATTTTCTGGATATCGGTTCCCTTCAACACCTCTACCGATGATGTAAGTGAACTCTTTTTGGCAGTCCCATAACCGATCACCACCACTTCATTCATCTCGCTCGCATTCACCTCAAGGTGAACGGTCACATTATCTGTATCCGGTGAGACTGAAATTGTCCTGGTCGCATAACCCACATAACTTATCGTAAGGTTGATTTCTTTCCCTTTTGGTATATTAAGAAGAAATTTACCTTCAATGTCAGTTGCAGTGGCAATCAATGAGCCACTTACAGCGACGGTGGCTCCTACAAGAGGCTCTCCGTCACTGTCATCGACCAATCCCGTGAGCTGGCGTTTGGAATCTGTCTGCGAAAATGCGGAAAGCGACAATACCATCAACAGGTAAGTCAAGATATAACGTTTCATAGCGAGATTACTGGTTAATTGATTTATTGTTATCAGAATTTATCTCCGGGGCAGCCATGACTCAACCTCCCCGGAATCAGGGTTATTGATTCAACATCGAATCAAGCACTCTCAATTGATAGCTGTAATACTCCCTGCTCGTGACATCAGCGGCTGTTTTTGCCCCCTTTGCATATAGCGCGCGTATCTTTTTCAATTGACGCACCATCAACGGCTTAAGTTCATTCGGGGATAAAGGTGTGTCGCCAAGTGCAAGACGGAAGAATGACCTTGATCCCTCCGGAACGACTGCATGCCGACTGGAATCAAAAGAACACGGAATGGAGGGCACAAGACAATCGGCGACAAATTCATTAAAATCATCCACCGCTGTAAGAGCACTCTTGTCGGAAGACGACTTCCCTTTGATTTCAGCGAGACCTGACGCTTTAAGCATACCCTCAAGCAACGTCGACTGCAGATTGAGCTCCGTGTCATCAAGCGGCTTACCCTTATACGATGCTTCAAACACAAGGGCTACTACATCGTCCATGAAGTCATCCACCTTATAACCATTCTTAGGATCTGTCTGATAACCTTTCTTAATACGGCCAAGCACTATCGGAGACAAGAAACATCCGGCAACTCCCTTTTCAATTTTGCTGCGCCATGAATATGGCTCTTCAAATTTTGCCATCAGATCTGCCGGTTCGAGCCATCCGCATGTACGGACCTGACCGATTAGCCATTCCATCGCCCGCTTTTGATCCTTCTTGCTGAAATAATTTCGGGCATCACCGTCGTCATGACCCTGACGGATCTCTTTATAACGGATGCCCCCAATATAAGGGATCACATGAGACACGTGGCGCGCATATTGGTTGACAACCGCTTTATACATATCTGCCATACCTTCATAGTTTTCTCCCTTTTCTCCAACCCAATCATCAAAATTCTTCATTATGATCTTGAGATTGGATATCGCCATATCTCCTGCCGTCATATGATCGTTGCCGAGGTCCTCTGTCTGGTCGGTTGGATCAATGAGACCAAGAACCTGCTGGGCTCCGAACTCATACATCGGGTCTCCGTCGTGCTCACGTATCCATTTGTCAAGTATCGGCTTCTCGTCAAGCATGTTGTCAACGCCATCAATAAGACGATATCCCCATTTTATTGCATGAATGTCGTATACGCCTACCGGCGGAGGTGTGAGCCTTACCCCCCTTTCCCTGTCGCCGGGCTGTGCAACGAAATTGTTACGGGCATAATCCATTATAGAAGGGGTCGTACCATATTTTTGTGTAAACTCCGGATCCCTAAGGTTATCTATAGTGAAAGCATAACTTGCTCCCATATTGTGCATCAGTCCGAAACAATGCCCGATCTCATGGGCTGCCACATATGTCAGAGATTCATACATTACAGAATCAGCAAATGTCTTACACCTCACCCGTGTATCTACAGCTCCGGTCTGTGCAAAACGCCAATCATGAACCAACGAAACCACATTATGGTACCATATCACATCAGCTCCGAGAATCTCTCCTGTGCGTGGATCCACATGCGAAGGTCCCATTGCATTGGCGGTAGGAGTGACGCAATATCTCACACAATTCATACGCACGTCATCAGGGTCAAAATCCGGATCGTTCGATGGATAATCTCTTGCCTCGACAGCATTTTTGAATCCGGCTGCCTCAAACGCGGCATTCCAATATTCGATACCTTCTTTCACCGCCGGACGCCATTTCTCCGGAAATGCAGAATCTACATAAAATATTATCTTCTTTTTCGGTTCGACAAGTTGCCCGGAAAAGTAGGCTTTCATATCTTCTTCCTTCGGCTCAAGACGGAATCTATTGATTATCTGATATGGTTTCGAACCGTCAAGCTTTGAAGAATAAAGTTCCTTCATTTCATAAAAATACCCGACCCTGTTGTCTTGAAGGCGCTGACGCATAGGTTCATCCGGAAGCTTTACAATAGAACGGGATACTGAGACCGTATATGGGATTCTTGCTTTTTTTGTAGTATATGCAAGCTGGCTCTCCACCATTATGTTCTCAGGAAACGATTTTACTTTCTTAATTGTAGAACCATCTGCATAATATGACCCCTCTATACTTTTTTTGCCGCTGAGCACCATTGTTATAGGGTCGGTCTGTTTTATTGGGGAAATTATTTTTTCATCTTCTTTGAAAAACTCCGTAACATCAATTATCGTTTTGCCTCCTGTCTTTTCCTTGATTTTGAAACCTTTTATAATAGGATCCAAAAAATTGGTCTCAAACGATGACTTTATAGGATCATCTTCGGCAACCACCGCCCCATCCTGTACAATATGCATATAAACGCTATTGTTGTCTTTTGAAAACCGTATGACCAACGGGGTGACATTCATCTGTCCCGCCACAAGATCTCCTGTGTCGGAAATCCCATTCACCCTACTGACAAGCATATAAGTATGATTAAACACACTGTCAGGAAGACCAAAAAGCAATGTGCCGTCTTTTTTAAGATAGGCATCTATCATTCCTTTATGAATTTCGGCTTCTTTTAGACCTTTGTGAAATTCCGCACTGTCTTTCTGTTCTTTTGTGAGTTCTACTTTAGTCTCCGTTGACTTTGTTTTTTTCACACCGAACAGTCTTCCGTCAACATATTGCGGAAACAATCCCAAAAATAACATCGAGAAACCAACCACAATTATGCGCTTCTTCTGATTGCCTTTCATTTGGTACATTTAATTTTGAATTAAAGGTTAGTTGGACAATAGTTTTGCCACAAGTATTTAT
>CAMWID010000030.1 GCA_947174235.1 uncultured Porphyromonadaceae bacterium
TTGTACTCGCAAAGCAAGTACCTGATACCCGCAATGTAGGGAAAGACGCCATGAAGGCGGACGGCACCATCAACCGTGCAGCGCTTCCGGCAATCTTCAATCCTGAGGATCTTAACGCTCTCGAGCAGGCGCTTAAACTGAAGGATCTTTATCCAGGAAGCAAGGTCACAATCCTCACAATGGGGCCGGCACGTGCCGCCGAAATTGTTCGCGAAGGGATGTTCCGCGGAGCTGACGGAGGCATTGTCCTGTCTGACCGCGCATTTGCAGGAAGCGACACACTCGCCACTTCCTATGCACTCAGTGCGGCTGTAAGAAAGATCGGAGATTTCGACATCATCATAGGCGGACGCCAGGCGATTGACGGCGACACAGCGCAGGTCGGACCCCAGATCGCAGAGAAACTCGGTATTCCTCAGATCACATATGCCGAAGACATCATCAGCGCCGACAATGGCGAGATCGTGGTAAAACGCCGAATCGAAAGCGGAGTGGAAACCGTAAAGGCAAAGCTTCCTTTGGTTGTGACTGTCAACGGATCCGCAGCCGACTGCCGTCCACGCAACGCGAAGGCTCTACAAAAATACAAATATGCAGCCGTGCCATCTGAAGTCGCGTCTGACGATGCAAAAAAATCGTTTATCGAAAAGCGTCCGTATCTTTCAATAGGTGAATGGAGCGCCGCCACAGTAGACGCAGACCTCGCACAGTGCGGTCTTGCCGGTTCACCCACAAAGGTGAAATCAATAGAGAACGTCGTCTTCACCGCAAAGGAGGCTCGCCGTATTGAAAACAACGATGAGGAACTTGAAGCCCTCATTGTAGATCTCATCGCCAACCATACCATCGGCTGACAACGGCGGGGCATGTCTGCCGGCGTATCATAAACCATACGAAGTCGGATTCCCGGATCACGGCAAGACATGTCTCCATCATAATTCAAAAACAACGAAAATATCTGAACTCAAATGGCAGACAAAAATAATCTTATCGTCTATTGCGAATACGAAGACGGCAAAGTGGCAGATGTAAGTCTGGAGCTTCTCACCAAAGGCCGTCAGCTTGCCGACAAGCTTGGAATAAAGCTGGAGGCGGTTGTTGCAGGCGACAATCTGAAAGATATAGAACAGCAGATTTTGCCTTATGGCGTTGACACTGTATATAAATTTGAAGACACTCGCCTATACCCTTATACTTCTCTTCCCCATTCTTCGATACTTATAAACCTGTTCAAGGAGATACAGCCGAGAATAGCTTTCATGGGAGCCACATCAATAGGCCGCGACCTTGGACCCCGTGTCTCTTCCGCTCTTCACAGCGGACTGACCGCAGACTGCACGTCGCTTGAAATCGGAGACTACACTGATGCAAAGACGGGAACCGAATACAAGGATCTCCTTTATCAGATCCGTCCCGCATTCGGTGGAAACATCGTCGCCACGATCGTCAACCCGGAATGCCGTCCCCAGATGGCCACTGTACGTGAGGGCGTGATGAAAAAAGAGGCTGTCGATTCAAACTACAAGGGAGAGATCCTGAATATGGATGTCAACAAATACACCTCTCCTGAAGACTTTGTAGTGGAAATCATCGACCGCCACGTGGAAAAATCCAAAGTAAACCTCAAAGGAAGCCCGATCGTAGTGGCAGGTGGATACGGAGTAGGCAGCAAAGAAAATTTCGACCTCCTTTACAAACTCGCCGACACGCTCGGCGCGGAAGTCGGCGCAAGCCGTGCTGCCGTAGACGCCGGATGGGCAGACCATGACCGTCAGATCGGTCAGACCGGTGTGACCGTGCGTCCGAAGCTATACATAGCTTGTGGCATCTCCGGGCAGATCCAGCACATAGCCGGAATGCAGGAGTCTTCCATCATCATTTCCGTAAACTCTGACCCTGATGCACCGATCAACACCATCGCTGATTATGTCATCACCGGCAAGATCGAAGACGTGCTCCCCAAACTTATCAAATACTACAAAAAGAATTCAAAATAATGGCTAATTTCTATAATGACAACGCCTCTCTGAAACATCATCTTAACCATCCAATGATGGATAAGATCGTTGAGCTTAAAGAGAGAAACTTTGCGGATGCTGACAAATATGACTACGCTCCCCAGAATTTCGAAGACGCCATGGACAGTTATGACCGCGTCCTCGAAATAGTGGGCGACATCTGTGCCAACGTGATCGCTGAGAATGCAGAGGAGGTTGACCATGAGGGCCCGCTTGTAAAAAACGGTCATGTGGAATATGCTTCCGGCACCGCCCGCAATCTTGATGCATGCCGCAAGGCGGGGCTGATGGGGATGTCGATGCCCAGACGCCTTGGCGGTCTCAATTTCCCGATCACTCCCTACATCATGGCTGCTGACATGGTGAGCCGTGCCGACGCCGGCTTTGAAAACCTCTGGGGACTTCAGGACTGCGCCGAGACCATTTATGAATTTGCCGACGAGGATCAGAAGAAAAGATACATCCCTCGTGTCTGCGAAGGCGAGACAATGTCAATGGACCTTACAGAGCCTGACGCAGGATCCGATCTTCAGTCCGTTATGCTGAAGGCATCTAAAAAGGAAGACGGATCTTGGGTGCTGAATGGCGTAAAACGCTTCATCACCAACGGCGACAGCGATATCCATCTCGTACTTGCCCGCTCTGAAGAGGGATCAAAAGACGGTCGCGGTCTTTCCATGTTTATCTACGACAAACGCAACGGTGGTGTCACTGTGCGCCGTATAGAAAACAAGATGGGTATCAAAGGGAGCCCGACATGTGAACTCGTATACAAGGATGCTCCTGCCGAACTCGTGGGCAGCACCCGTCTCGGTCTCATCAAATATGTGATGGCACTCATGAATGGGGCACGTCTCGGCATCGCTGCCCAGTCCGTAGGCATCAGCGAGGCTGCTTACCGTGAGGCTCTCACATACGCGCAGGAACGCACACAGTTCGGTAAAGCCATCATCAATTTCCCCGCAGTAGCGGAAATCCTTTCCGTAATGAAGGCTAAACTTGACGCGTCGCGCGCCCTTCTCTATGCTTGTTCCCGTTTCGTAGACATGTACAAGATCTACGATGACATAGCAAAAGAGCGTCCGCTCTCTGTGGAAGAAAAGAAGGAGCAGAAATACTACAGCCGCCTTGCCGACGCCTTCACGCCCCTTGCAAAAGGTATGACTTCGGAATACTGCAACCAGAACACATATGACTGTATCCAGATTCACGGCGGTTCAGGATTCATGAAGGATTATGCCTGCGAGCGCCTGTACCGTGACGCTCGTATCACGTCAATCTATGAAGGCACGACACAGCTTCAGGTTGTTGCGGCGATACGCCACGTCACCACCGGAACTTATCTCAATAAGATCCGCGAATTTGAAGCTATGGAAATATGCGCCGAAGACGAGGCAATCAAAAATACCCTCGTATTCATGACCCAGCAGTATGCGGATGCTGTTCAGGCTGTAATGGGCGTTGACGACACCAAATTCCATGACTTTATGGCTCGTCGCCTCGTTGAGATGGCAGGGCATATAATCATGGGGTATCTTCTCCTTGAAGACACCCAGAGAAACGAATCATTCAGGAAATCTCTTGTAGTCTATGTGAAATACGGACAGGCAGAGGTTGAACGTCATGCATCGTTCATCGGAAACTTCCGTCCCGAACAGATCTCTGAATATCTGTATACAACGGATTAATAATCCCTTACTGATATAAAACTGTCCCGGCGGGACTGAGTGAATTCTCGGTCTCGCCGGGACAATTATTTTTATACCCCGTTTACCAATGTTTGTTACGAAGCTGGTGAACGGGGTTTCAAGAGCCTAAGTCACAAGTTGAAAATAGAGGCGGCGCACGCAAGGATGTATACAACCGTCAGTATTTCCACAGCTATAACCACATCAACCGGACGATACATGACCGTTCTGGTATTCACTGTCAGCATCAGGAGACGGTCTGTTGACCCAGGCAGCTTGCATGCCCACCAATAACGGGTCCATACTCTTCCCAAAATATAAAAGATTGACCCGCAAAGACATCCAATGACTGTGCCAGCTAAAATATCTCCCGGATAATGAACTCCAAGATATATCCTTGAATAGCAGTTTATGACTGCCCAAATTATTATGGCGAAGGAAAATCTCCACCGCCTGAAGACGAGCGCCATCAGGGTTGCCAATGCAAAAGTGTTGGCGGCATGACATGAAGGGAAACTGAACCCTCCGCTCCGGTATCCGTTGACAAGATGAACAAGATGCGATATGGGATTGTCGACATTCGACGGTCGCAACCGTTCAACGACAGGACGGATCACAGACGCGGTAAGCTGATCTGCCGCAGTAACACTCAATCCCGCCATTACTATCATGACCAGGGCAGTCTGCCAGCCATAAGCTTTCCCCAAGGCATACACGAGAGATACGTACATACCAATCCATATCAGCTTTCCGGTTGCCATTTTCATAACTATGTCCCAATACCGGTTGTTCCAGGAATTCAATAAAAGAAAGATTTCTGTATCTAAGTTTATGAGATATTCACCCATTCTATCAAAGTGTTTAGACTGTTAGGTTTTTCTATATTACAAAATTAAACAAAAATTCCGACAATCCGGACTTCCTGACGCCACTTAAAGTCAATTTTCATTTCAAAAGAAGACACACAATACTATTGGGCATAATCCTTAGGATGTCTCCAACACTCTCTAAGGCTCTTCATAATATCAATGATTTAATCCACTGCCATAGTTGATAAAAGAATTTGAATTACTTTTATCAACTGCGGCAGCTTTCCTCGAAATATAATTATTTTCTTTTCTTTGTGGCTTTTTTATTCCGGGTGTCGTTCTGATCTGCATCTATAAACATCCCTTCTCTTGAAAGCAGACTGTCAAGATTTGCGATACCGAGGGCGCCCAATGCAGTTGCCACGGCTGTATACTCCTGATACTCGGGTATATGTTTGTTATACAGATCTCTCTCCGTATGCCATATTTCTCCGTAATTGAAATCATATCCTTTGAAATCATTTTCCATAAAACCATAAGTCGGAACACCCTCTATGGCAAACACGGATGCATCTGTTCCTCCCGCCTTGGTTGGTCTGACTCTTGGAGATGCCTCCACAATCTCAAAGGGATACTCCTCATTTATCAGTTTTATCGATTCTGTCGCCTTTTCCACATCATCCCTCATGGCTGCAGGCACTCTCATACCTACAGGGGGCAACGGACCACCATCCCTGTTGAACATCATAGATATCTTTGGAAGCTCATCCTTATGTGCTTTTGCATAAGCCTTGGCACCTAATAAACCAAACTCCTCGCCCGCAAATGCGATAAAGCGTATCGTGCGTCTTGGCTTCGCTCCCGATAACGCAAGAAGCCGGGCAGCCTCAATCATAGGACCGATACCTGTTCCACAGTCTATCCCCCCGGTGGCGATATCATAAGCGTCAAGATGTCCGGTCACCAATACATACTCGTCAGGAAACTCAGTGCCGGGAATCTCGGCTACAATATTATGATACTTCACGGGACCGAGTTTAAAGAAATTCCTTATGTCAAATTCAAGTTCAATGTCATGACGCTCTTTCACCATCTGCTCAATTTTAGCAAACTGATGTTCATCAAGAAATATTTCTGGAACTGTAGGGAGATTATCAAAATTCGTTGTGGAGTCTTCAAGTAATGTGCGGTCATACAAGGCTCGGATCGGCACTTTGGAGCTTTTTACAAATCCCAGGACACCTGCGTCAAGCATTTCCTTATAAAACAATGCAGGTTCCTCCTTGTATGGAATCATCTCATGATTTGTTTTTTTCTCCCAATTCTCTTTAGAAAGCGAATCATTTTTGTGGGCAATTACAACATTCTCTGCTTTTACCGACTCTCTTATGGAGTCCCCTTTCGCACTTTTGTCTATTGGCCACCCGTTCACATTAGTACCTGAGATCAAGACCCATGCCCCTTTAAGACGTTGTTTCATACGCTTAAGCTGATTCTCGGTCTTAGGTTCGGAAACGACGTGCCCCTTCTGTACTCCATGAGTACCCGATGTATATGACGGAGTGCCGAAATGGAGCGTCATCCCCTCTTCTCCCGCATGGAGCTTCCCAATCCAATGACCACGGTTGAACCCTACCGGCAGTTCCCCAGCCTCCTCTTTCCAGCAATTGATTCCCATTCTATCAAATTCCCGCATAAGCCAGTCTGCAGCGTTGTCATATGCGTCAGATCCTATGGGACGACCTCCGAACCTGTTGTTCAGAATGTCAAGATGTTTCATGACCCTGTTGTCTCCCTTTCCGTTCTCCAGAATTCTGGCGACCACATCCTCATTCCCTGACTGCTGCCCCGCCGCAGGCATAAGCATTCCCAATGCCAGTGCCGCCAAAATAAATTGGTTTTTCATGATGTTGCATAATTTATAAAAAACAAAATATGATTTTATGACTCTATAACCTCCTCTTTCGTGATATTTGTAATATTTCCGACAAATTTTGAATCTATATTCATTTGTTTAGCATGCCAAACATACTGTCCGAGACTTAAGATATTGTCTGAAATCCAAGAACGCATCACAAAAGAATAAATATAGATATCTTTTAATTATTTGGAGTATATTTTGCAAATTTATATAATTTTTTCACATCGGCAAACAAAAAATGTTTTTTGCCAATGTGAAAAAATTCAACACAACTCATCAGATACAGCAGGACACCCATATATAGCTACTAATATCCCGCACCTGTCAATCGTTTCGGGATATTTTAGGAAGAACCATATAAAGAAACAACCATCCAAGAAATCCGGCTATGAATGAACCTATTATAATACCGAGTCTGGCATTGTTCAAAATAACCGACATGTAGGGGTCGCCAGTCCCGAACGACAAGTTGGCGATAAAGAGAGAGACAGTGAACCCTATGCCGCCAAGCATTGAGACTGCCGCAAGTATCCTGTAATTGCAATCTTCCGGCATAGGAGCCCATTTAAGCTTTATGCACATCCATGTAAACATAAATATGCCAAGAAATTTTCCAATCACCAGTCCGGCTATGATAGCGGGCGCCACACCATCAAACAACGCTCCGATATGCAAGTCTCCGAAATAGATACCTGCGTTCGCAAATGCGAACAACGGCACGATAAGATAATTGACCACAGGATGCAAAGAATCTTCCATGTCCTGAAGCGGAGATATGACCTTATCGGATGCCGACTCTATCTCCTTGAGCCAGTTCATCTGGTCTTTGGTCAGTATAGTGCGCGAGGTAAGACGCTCCTCATCCTCCTGAGTGAAGTATCCGATATTTTTACGAATGGTCTTGACATAATTTTTAGGTGCATATACCGGTTTTGCAGGCACACAGAAAGCGATCAGTACTCCAGCGATCGTAGGATGTATCCCGGCATTCAGGAAGAGAAACCATATGAAAGCCCCTATGCCAAGATAAAACATTTTGCTCTGTATCGACAGTCTGCCTCCCAAAGCAAGTATACCCAACAAAACTACGGCAACCCCCAGCATCCAGAAATTTATGTCAGTACTGTAAAAGACGGCTATCACAAGAATACCTCCGATATCATCCACGACAGCAAGGGTGGTAAGAAAAATTTTCAGACTTATAGGCACCCTGTCGCCAAGCATCGCAAGCACTCCCAAAGAAAACGCGATATCAGTCGCCATAGGGATAGCGGCTCCCCCTATGAAATCCGAGTTATGTCCCATAAGGAAGAATATCAGGACCGGGACACCCATCCCGCCTATTGCCGCCACAATAGGGAGGAGAGCCTGACGAAAAGAAGAAAGCTCGCCGACAAGAATCTCTCGCTTGATCTCAAGTCCGACGGAAAAGAAAAACACAGCCATAAGGGCGTCATTGATAAAAGCCATGACGCTCATGGGATGTCCGTGATGGCTGAACAGATTGAACCCGCCTATCTGAAGTGCAAGTTCATGTGTCCACAATGAATTATAGAAATCATGCAGAAACGGAAGATTCACTACCAACAAGGCAAGTGCCGTAGCCACAAGAAGCACGTTTCCTCCGTTGGTAAGATTCTTTATGGTTTTCTTGGCGGTAAAAAAAACATTGTCCATAGTATAAGAAAGATGTATGATAAAAGAGTAATAGCGTTTTTGAAAAACGGCATCATGACAATATGCCGATGCGGCGGGAAACGTCTGCCGGAGATGTTTCCCGCCGATATTACATAATATCAGGGTGCCGGATTTATAGACCCTCTGCCATCAAGCAATTTAAAGAGCTGTTCCGCCGCGAGTTTGGTGTTGACCTTGTTTACCACGTCTGTCACTTCTCCATCATGGTCGCAGACAAATGTGGTACGGACAATCCCCATATATTCCCTTCCCGCCATTTTTTTCATTTGCCATACTCCCGCAGCCTGACACAATGAGGTATCCACATCTGAGACAAGCGGAAAGGGCAGACAATTCTTATCAATAAATTTCTTGTGGCTCAGTTCTGAATCCTTACTGACACCTATAACCTGATAACCCATCTTTAGAAAGGTGTCGTAGTTCTGTCTGAAACTTACCGCCTCCGCCGTACATCCAGGAGTGCTGTCTTTGGGATAGAAATAAATAATAAACTTCATTGACTCCGGGAATGAAGACAACCTTATCTCATTGCCGTTGGCATCTTTGCCGAGAAGATCCGGCATTTTATCTCCGATGTTCATATCTCTTTTTTTAGTTGTTTAACCAGCAAGGTGCGCAGTTCTCGGGAACTTGCGCACCTTGCATATTTAACGTTTGGAATGTTAATCAAGTTTAAGGACTGCGAGGAAAGCCTTCTGTGGAACTTCGACAGAACCGATCTGTTTCATCCTTTTCTTACCCGCTTTCTGCTTTTCAAGCAGCTTGCGTTTTCGCGAGATATCACCTCCGTAACATTTTGCCGTAACATCCTTGCGGACAGCCTTGATCGTCTCACGGGCTATTATCTTTGCCCCTATCGCCGCCTGAATCGCTATGTCAAACTGCTGCCTTGGAATAAGCTCCTTCAGTTTCTCACACATTCTTCGTCCGAACCTCACGGCATTGTCGGCATGTGTCAGGGTAGAGAGGGCGTCCACGCTTTCCCCGTTGAGAAGAATATCGAGTTTTACAAGTTTTGACTCGCGGAAATCATGCAGGTGATAATCGAACGACGCATACCCCTTGGATATTGATTTCAGTTTGTCGTAGAAGTCTATCACTATCTCTCCGAGAGGCATGTCGAAAGTGATTTCCATGCGGTTGCCGGATATATACTCCTGTTTCACAAGCTCTCCTCTCTTGCCAAGGCAGAGAGTCATTATCGGGCCTATATAATCCGCCTGGGTAATGACCGTGGCGCGTATGTACGGCTCCTCTATGTGGTCTATCAAAGTCGCCTCAGGCAATCCCGACGGATTATGCACCTCGGTGACATTCCCTTTTTTGTCATATACTTTGTAGGATACGTTCGGCACTGTTGTGATCACGTCCATATCAAATTCCCTGCCGAGCCGCTCTTGAATGATCTCCATATGCAGCAGCCCGAGGAATCCGCAACGGAAACCGAACCCGAGGGCGGCAGACGATTCCGGCTGGAAGGTGAGCGAGGCATCGTTGAGCTGAAGCTTCTCAAGAGATGCACGGAGATTTTCAAAATCTTCAGTCTCTATCGGGTAGACACCGGCAAACACCATGGGCTTCACCTCTTCAAAACCGTCAATCGCCGATTCACAAGGATTGTTGACATGGGTGATGGTATCACCCACCTTTACTTCCCTTGATGTCTTGATACCTGATATGATATAGCCCACATTGCCGGCGGAAAGCTCCTTGCGCGGAGCCATATCCAGCTTCAGCACTCCAATCTCGTCCGCGTGATATTCTTTCCCGGTAGACACAAACTTCACGAAATCATTTGTTTTCATCGTGCCGTTTACAATTTTGAAATAGGCTATTATGCCCCGGAAAGGATTGAACACCGAATCAAATATAAGAGCCTGCAGCGGAGCCTCCGGATCTCCTTCGGGAGCCGGCACGCGCTCGACAATCGCCTTTAAGACATCGTCGATACCCATTCCGGTCTTGCCGCTGGCACGTATCACATCTTCCCTGTCACATCCTAAAAGATCCACTATCTGGTCTTCCACCTCATCCGGCTTCGCGCTGTCAAGATCACACTTGTTTATGACAGGGATGATCTCCAGATCATTGTCGATAGCCATATATAGATTGGAAATAGTCTGCGCCTGAATCCCCTGCGATGCATCGACTATAAGAAGAGCGCCCTCACAGGCAGCTATCGAGCGAGACACCTCATATGAAAAGTCGACATGCCCCGGGGTGTCTATAAGGTTCAGCACATATTTTTGACCGTCCAGTTCGTAATCCATCTGGATGGCATGGCTCTTGATCGTTATGCCTCGCTCACGTTCAAGATCCATGTCGTCGAGCACCTGTGCCTCCATGTCTTTAGCGGCAACGGTGTTGGTACGTTCAAGCAATCGGTCGGCAAGCGTAGATTTGCCGTGGTCGATATGAGCTATGATGCAGAAATTGCGTATATTTTTCATCTTTCCTATTTTCTACTGCAAAGTTAACAAAAATTTTTCAAAAAATTTTATATCCTCCCCATACTCAATCAATACTCACTAAATCAATTCATTTAAGCACAGTACCTATTATTGATTACTATTATTTTACATTCACTACTCATAATTTTACACTACTATGTATTGCATAGTACTAAATTTATTTATAACTTTGCATCGTCAATCAGAAAGGATCAAGCTTAAGCCTCCTGCTGATGACAACCTTTCACACTCCCGCCTCATCATTCCAATGAGGCTGCCAAAACAAAAACATTCAAAAAAAAACATTCCATTCAACTCTAACTAAATTATGAAAACAGCTTTATTGCTAACTTCAACGCTGATGCTCGCAAGCAGCTCTCCCCTTTTCGCTCAAGAAGAGGAACCCGATTCAATCGTCGGTTCTTTCTACGAACTTGAAGACCTTGTGGTCGTGGCTGAAAAACCGATAGTTCAGACAGACGGGGCGAAACTATCATATAACCTTGATGAGGACCCTTCCGCCAAAGGAAACACTCTCCTCGACGCCCTCAGAAAAGTTCCGATGGTAAGTGTTGACGGAGAAGACAAGATCCGCATTAACGGACAAGACAATTTCAAGATTTATGTGAACGGGAAAGAGGATCCATCCCTCTCCGCAAACTATAAACAGATTTTCAAGGCTATGCCCGCAGACGCCGTAAAGAAAATCGAAGTGATTACAGAACCGGGGGCAAGATACGACGCTGAGGGCACTGCGGGAATCCTGAACCTTGTCACCATCACTAAAAATACCACTGACGGATACTCCGGATCAGTCGACGCAAGCTTTTCTAAATCCCAAAGCGGATTTTCTCTCTACGGAAGGGCAAAAAAAGGGAAACTGTCAATGAGCGCCAATTTCAATTTTGCCGATTGTTCTCTTTTCCCCCAACGCTCCGACAACACTCAGACCTATGACAACTATGCCTCAACTGATGCAAGATACCAGATCAACAGGCTCAACCAAAGGGTTAAATTCAACTACACAGGCGGAGGGGTGACCCTGTCATATGATCTTTCTGATAATAATCTTATCACTGTCAATACCGACATACATACGATGAATGGTTATCTGAAAAACAACAAATCCGTTTTCACCAGCGAGACATTTGATGCAAACCACAACCTGACAGGAAGTATGGCACGGTATGCAAACGCTGAAGTAGTCGAAACAGGGCTGTCTGCCGGAGCGGCATGGCAACATAATTTCAGCGCCTCCGGGCATAAGACAGTGCTGTCATATCTCTACAACCACAGTTATAACAAACTCGCAGCCGACCTCACTCTGTTTGAACATTCAGGCGACATAACGGTCAGCCCTTTTGAAAGGATGGACACTCGCGGGAAAAACAACGAGCACACCTTACAGTTTGATTACATCAACCCGTTTGGCGGAGACACCCACTTATTCGAGACCGGGGCAAAAGCCATATTTAGAAGAAACGGTGCCGATTCATACGAACTGAGAGGAGACGACGAAAACTCTGCCACCGAATCTCTTTCAGAAAAATCTGCCCTTACACAGATACAGGACATTTATGCGGCTTATGCGGCATATAACGGCAAATACGGAGACTTATCCCTGACCGCCGGCATGCGATATGAGCATACACGTATGGGAATCGAATACCATTGGGGAGACATGACCGATTTCATGAACCATTTGAACGACCTTGTACCAAACGCGGCGGTATCATATAACTTCTCTTCCTCGTCAAACATCCGCGCCGCTTACCAGATGAGGATCTCAAGACCATCGTTACGACAGGTAAACCCTTTCCAACAAAATTACATTCCGAATTACATAGAAATGGGCAACCCTGATCTTTCAAGCGAAAAATCAAACAAAATGTCGGTCACGTATTCCAATTTCGGAAGAACCGTCGGAGGGAACGTAGGACTGGAGTACTCTACCATAGACAATGCCATCACACATTGCTATTACACTGAAGACGACACATTCTTCAGCACCTATGCAAACATGGGACACGAGAAGCGCCTCGCCTTTTTCGGATTCCTCAACTGGACTATAATTCCCCGGATGCAGTTCTCTGTCAATGCCAGACTGACCAGACAGATGTATTCATCTCCCGAAGAAGGATTAGGAAATAATGGCTGGAATTTCAACTATGGGGCGAACTGGAATTATTCAACCGCCTCCGGGTTCAAATTCAACGCTTATGGGGGACAAAGCACCCGTAATTACAATCTTACCGGATATAACGAAGGATGGTATTATTACGGATTAGGTATAAGCAAAAGTTTCCTGAAAGAAAAAGCCTTGACTTTGACTGTCAATGCCAATAATTTTCTCCAGAAATACAACGTGTTCAAATCCGTCACAGAAATAGATGGGTTCAAGTCAACGTTTTCCAACAAAAATTCCAACTGGAATGTCGGGATATCACTCAGCTGGAGATTCGGATCACTCAAATCTGACGTTAAAAAAACTGATGTTTCAATCAGTAATGACGACAAATCATCTGTCGGAGGGAAAGCGGGTTTTTAAATATATATAAACATTCTTAAAAATTAGTTAAAAATGTCACAAATATGGTTTTAATACGTCTAAATATAGTAACAGGTTCCATAACGTCTGCATACGTACACTCTCATGCAGTGCCATCCAATACAGTCCACATGGATCCGGACTATACTAATTCCAACATAAACACTGACATGTCTAACCTATTTTTTAAGACGAAACGATTCATTACTCTTTCCCTCATGTATTCAGCCATATCCGTCCCCGCATTTTGCTCAACCTATCTTGCAAGCGGCAAGGTTGTAAACAAATCTGACGGGGAAGCCTGTCCGGGAGCCACGTACAGGATTTTCCTCATGACAGACACTGTCAATCCTGCCGCATTCAATGTGACTGATCCTGAAGGTTATTTCAAACAAGTGCTCCCTTCCGAAGGTGAATACATAATAAAAATAAAATACATCGGCATGAAAGACGCCGAAAAACGTTTCACCCTCACAAAAGACTCGCCGTCGGCGGGCCTGGGCGCGATAGCCCTTTCTCCCGACGACGAGACTCTTGATGAGCTTATCGTAGTAGCAAAGAAAAAACTTGTGGAGAGCGATGGGGCGACACTCACATATAATGTCGAGGACGACCCGGAATCAAAGACCAATTCCACCATCGAAATGCTGCGCAAGGTGCCCATGGTCACTGTGGATGCCGAAGACAATATCAAAGTGAACGGTAATTCCAATTTCAAAATCCTTATCAACGGAAAAGAGGATCCGATGCTCTCCGGCGACGTATCCACGATATTGAAATCCATGCCCGCCGCCACTATCAAAAAAATTGAGGTCATAACCGAACCGGGCGCAAAATATGATGCCGAAGGTACGGGGGGAATACTGAATATCGTCACAGTTGGCAAACAGTCTCTGGAGGGATTCATGACAAATTACTCCGCAAGACTTTCAACCGGCAACTACGGGCTTTCTTTCTACGGCAGGACAAAAATAAGCAATGTCACCGCAAGCGCCAACATAAACTATTCCGACGCCATAGACCAAGGATTTATCAACTCCGGTTTTTCTTCTATTGAAAACCTGACCGACGATGACAACAGATACCAGATCGCTGAATCAAAATCTAAAAATACATTCAGCTACCTTGGAAGCAACCTCAACCTCTCTTGGGAACCCGACACCCTGAACCTCTTCACCGTACAGGGCAATATCGGCAGAATGGGATTTGATGCCACAAGTCTCTCGTCTATGAGAATGGAATCCGCCTCCAACGTAAAGATGTGGAGTCTTGACCGCAACACATATAATAAATTTGACAATCTTTGGCTTGGAGCCAACGCCTCCTTCCAGCATACATTCAGGAAGAAAGGCCATCACCTCATCGGATCCTATATTTTCGGATACGGCACAAGAGAATCCGACATGACCATGCTTACCCATAATCTCGAAAATTATGCGGTTGACACACCATGGCAAATGAACGAAGGTGACAACTTCAACCGGCGCCACTCTCTACAGATAGATTATGCCAACCCGATTGCCGGAAGCCATCTTCTGGAAGCCGGATTCAAAGGAACCTGGAACCGGGATAATTCCGACACAAAGCCTTTTTACGGGTCTTCAGAATCGGATATGAATCTCAAAGAAGACGAGCGGGTCAACGTGCAACAGTTCCAGGACATCATGGCTGTCTATGCATCTTATTCCGGAACATACGGGGAGTGGAACGCTAAAGCGGGAGTGAGATATGAACACACCAAAATGGGTCTTGATTATAAAATCGGTGATTACCCTGATTTTACTACATATCTTAATGATGTCGTGCCAAATCTTGCGGTAAGCTACCGTATGGGAAACGCAGCCAACCTACGTCTCGCGTATCAGATGAGAATATCCAGACCGGGCATCGGACAGCTGAACCCTTACCGCAACACTATGGCGATAAATCAGGTAAACTACGGAAATCCCGACCTCAAGAGCGAGAAGAGCAACAATATATCGCTGACATACTCTAATTATGGAGGCAGACTCGGAGGCAGCTTCGGAATATCATACAACAGGGAAGACAACAGCATTTCCGATTACCAGTTTTTTGAAGACAATATCCTGCATACCACTTATGCGAACATCGGGCATTCGCAACGGACCGTCGCAAATCTGAACCTGCAATGGGCTGTGATTCCGGCTGCCCTGAACGTAGGGTTATATCTGTCGGGATCATATGTCGACCTTAAGGCTGACAGTCCGGAGCTGAAAGCTTCCAATTCCGACTGGACAGGCAACTTCAATATGAATATCGACTATACATTCCCGTTCAAAATGCGTCTTAGCGCATATGGTGGCGCAGGATCCGGATGGGTCGACCTGCAGAGCAAAGGATCCGGGTTCAACTACTACGGGATGTCTTTAAGCAGATCATTCCTGAAGCAAGATGCCTTGACGGTATCCCTTCAAGGATCGAATTTTTTCCAACCTTATTTTACAAGCCGATATACCCAACGCTCGGAGACTTCAATAATGACAAGCGAAAACCGATTCAGACAATGGTCGGTGGGTGGAAGCGTCACATTCCGCTTCGGATCACTCAGGGCAGACGTGAAACGCACAGCCGCAGATCTTGAAATGATGGAGGGTGCGTCAGCTTCCGGCGGAGAAGGCGGGAAAGGGGGGAGATAGTCTTTCCCCGGTCTTTTAACAAATCTTATTTATGACTGAAAAAAATAAAACCACAGATTCCAACATACGTTCCCAGATGAGGAAAGGGATACTCGAATATTGTGTCCTGCTCCTCCTGAGCCGCAGGAGGGCGTATCCTTCCGACATTATCAACGGGCTGAGCGAGGCTTCCCTAATAGTAGTGGAAGGAACTCTATATACCCTTCTCAACAGGCTCCGAAAGGAAGGGAAACTGAATTATGAATGGGAAGAGAGTCCCAAAGGTCCGCCTCGAAAATATTATTTCATAACAGATGCCGGCAAAGCGACACTCTCGGAGATGTCGGCGGCATGGGATGAAATTGTGGCTAACGTAAACCATTTCAGGAATCTCGAATAACAACCTGCGGCACGAACATCGCCGCCAAACCCAATAACAATGAAAAAGACATTCACCATAAACGTCGCCGGATTCCCTTTCACAATCGACGACGACGCATACACCCTTCTTAACGACTACCTCGACACTATCGAACATGCGTTTGCAAGACAGGATGACGCCCGCGAACTTGTGGACGACATTGAAAGCCGTGTGGCTGAACTTCTGCTTGAGCTGACATCATCCGGCAGTTCAATCGTATCTGCGGAAAACGTGGAAAACGTGATCCAAAGGATAGGTCAGCCTGAAGAGATGATTGAGGAAGACGTATCCCTGTCGATAGATTCAGACGGAACCGCTAAAGAATCTGTCAGATATTCAAAAGATTCTGCCACTCCCCCTCCATATATTCCACCGGCGCCGGCTGTAAAGAAAAAACTTTTCCGGGATCCACAGAATGCAATGCTGGGAGGGGTATGTTCCGGGTTCGCTTATTATTTAAATGCTGACCCTACAGCCGTGAGACTGATCACGGTGCTTCTTACCGTGCTTTCAGTAGCCACTACGGGTATAGCCTATCTTATACTATGGATAGTAATGCCCGAAGCAAGGACTCCATATGAACGTATGCAGATGATGGGAGAAAGTCCCACCATGGAGAATATCGGCAAAAGCGTGACTGAAAATTTCAGGGAAGACAACAGTCAGGTCCAACAACACTACGCGACTGTAAAAAACGCCGGATTCGGGGATTCTCTTGCCAGCTTCTTCGGAATGTGTGCAAAAACTTTTGTCATTATCGGGCTGATCATAGCCATACCCCTGCTTATTGCAATGGTGATAGTACTTATCGGTTGCATATTCGCATTGATAATATTCGGGACAAGTTGGGGATGGTCTATATTCGGAGAGTCCACACCCTCGTGGTACGCTTCCGCAGGAACAATACCGCTGTGGGGGATAACTTGCGGCATAGGATGCATCCTCGCTCTCGGAATACCGCTCTATCTCCTTGTCCGCATGGGACTTAAAAAAAAGGCACCCCTCTCGAAAAACGTCAGGAACACTCTTATAATTCTATGGGCAGCCGGTCTCATCACCGGAGGATACTCGACAGGAAGGATAATCAATCTCTCTGAAAATCTGGACAACGGAAAGATGGAGTTTATGAACTACGACGTTTATTCCTCCGAAGATCAGGACAATATTACAACAGATGAAGAAGCATCTCTCTACGATTCAATCAATTCCTGTTCAGAGACTGAGGTGACTGATTCAATCACTACGTCAGGCTCCTCCGTCAGCAATCCGTCAGGACAATGACCGAACGGCGAAAGGCGCCTTACCGGAATCCGAACGGCGCAGACTCCCGTTATATATACATCAACTTGGATTAAAAACATATACTCATACATTTTATAAAAATTAAACCATTTATCTACCTTTAGAGAATAGAACCGACGTGATGTCGGTTCTATTCTGTTATTTGGCGAGAATTTTCATTGAAAATCAAAGTATTTTTGCTGATATTTTTCAGATTACAGGATTTTTCGTTAACTTCGCATGATATTTAAGACGGAATTATGTTTCATTGCATGGAAGTTGTTTCACCAGCGTCATTGTGTGATGATTATACTGATTGCGGCGACTCCGGCAAAAGTCCGGAACATCTAAACGAAGCCAATCGTATCCGGAATCAAAACTGACACATATATGGGATTCTTTAAAAACCTGTTCTCCAAAGAAAAAAAGGAAAAGCTTGACACCGGTCTACAGAAAACCAAAGAAGGTGTTTGGAGCAAAATAACTCGCGCCGTCGCAGGCAAGAGTAAAGTTGACGACGAAGTTCTTGACAATCTTGAGGAGGCGTTCATCACAAGCGATGTAGGCGTCGACACCACCCTGAAGATCATTGAACGTATAGAGGAACGCGTGGCTCGAGACAAATATGTAAATTCGGAAGAGCTGAACAATCTGCTGTGCGAAGAGATCACCGACATGCTCGCACGTCCTGAAAACACAGAAGAAGGTCTTGATGATTTTGAAGTGAAAAAGACCGGACATCCCTATGTGATAATGGTGGTCGGTGTGAACGGAGTTGGAAAAACCACCACAATAGGGAAACTCGCAGCCCAATATAAAAAAGCCGGAAACAAGGTTGTGCTCGGAGCCGCCGACACATTCCGCGCAGCCGCCATCGAACAGCTTGACATCTGGGGTGAGCGCGTCGGGGTGCCGGTAATAAAACAAAAAATGGGCAGCGACCCTGCCGCAGTAGCCTATGACACACTTGCCTCTGCCAAAGCACAGGATGCGGATGTGGTCATCATCGATACTGCAGGACGCCTTCACAACAAGATAGGGCTCATGAACGAGCTG
Organism: uncultured Porphyromonadaceae bacterium; assembly: GCA_947174235.1. Lineage (GTDB taxonomy): Bacteria > Bacteroidota > Bacteroidia > Bacteroidales > Muribaculaceae > Lepagella. Next base: position 18,527 of record CAMWID010000030.1, read on the forward strand.
ACCAAAATCAAAAACGTAATGAAACGCGTGGTACCGGAAGCCCCACAGGAGATCCTCCTTGTGCTTGACGGCTCTACAGGACAGAACGCGTTTGAACAGGCACGGCAGTTCGTGGCAGCCACAGAGGTGAACGCGCTCGCCGTGACAAAACTTGACGGCACTGCCAAAGGGGGCGTAGTGATCGGCATCAGCGACCAGTTTAAAATCCCCGTAAAATATATCGGTATCGGAGAAGGTATCGACGATCTCCAGATTTTCCGTCCCGAGGAGTTTGTCCGTTCTTTATTCCTGTCAGAAAAATAGTTCCGTTTTATGTATAAAAAAAACAGGATCGATATAATTTCAATGGGCTGCTCAAAGAATCTTATAGATTCAGAGCGGCTCATTCGTCAATTGTCTGCGAAAGGATATGAGGTGGCTCATGATCCGGATCGTGTATGCGGCGAATATGTTGTGGTCAACACCTGCGGCTTTATAGCCGACGCCAAAGAGGAATCTATCTCCACAATCCTCGGGCTTACTCAGTTGAAAGAAGAAGGCGACATAAAAAACATCATCGTCATGGGATGCCTGTCTCAGCGATATATGGATGACCTGAAGGCGGAAATGCCTGAAGTCGACATATGGTATGGAAAATTTGACTGGAAAAATTTTATACAGACACTCCCCGACCGCACCGATCATGCCGCCAGACCTAAATCATGGGAAAGGACACTCACGACCCCGCCCCATAGCGCTTACATCAAGATATCGGAAGGTTGCAACAGATTCTGTGCGTTCTGCGCCATACCTCTCATCACAGGCAGACATCAGTCAAGACCCATTGATGAGATTCTTGAAGAGGTAAAGCATCTTGTAAGCGAAGGAGTGAAGGAATTTAATGTTATAGCCCAGGATCTCTCTTCCTACGGAACTGATCTCTACGGCAAACATGCGCTCGCACGCCTGGTGGAAGACATGGCACAGATCGAAGGGGTGGAATGGATCAGGCTTCATTACGCATATCCTTCCGACTTTCCAATGGATCTTCTCCCTGTCATGGCTAAATATGACAATGTGTGCAAGTATATTGACATAGCCCTTCAGCATATCTCTGACAACGTGCTTGACAACATGAGACGTCATATAGACAAAGAGCAGACCCTTTCGCTTCTGAAAGAGATCAGAAACCGGGTTCCCGGAATAAAGATACGCACCACTCTCATGACAGGATTCCCCGGGGAAGGGGAAAAGGAATTCGAAGAACTTGTAGAATTCGTCAGGACTCAGAAATTCGACCGGATGGGAGCGTTCGCATATTGCGAGGAAGACGACACGTTCGCCGCCAAAAGTCTTGAGGATTCCATTCCTCAGGAAACCAAACAGGCGCGTCTTGACAAAATAATGGAAATACAGGAGGGAATAGCTCTCGAGCTCAACGAGAAAATGATCGGAAGCATCCAGAAAGTACTTGTCGACAGGATAGAAGGAGAAACGGCTTACGGCAGGACACAATATGACTCGCCGGAAGTGGATCCTGAAGTCCTGATCAATGACAACACTCTGACTCCCGGAACATTTGTCAATGTCAGAATCACGGAAGCATATCCTTTCGAACTGATCGGCAAACCGGTGTACTAATTCCTTTAACAACCACATAACCGCACGCAATGTCTATCCGATTTGACAAAGATTCAAGAAAAGCCACCAACGGTCCGATGATTTTTTTCTCCGACCCGTCGGCGGAAATATCCCTCGGCGAAGAAATCAGAGGTGCGATAGAATCAAGGCTGTCTTTCTATGCCTACAGAAGACCGGGAGACCTTATGATCTCATTCGGTTCTTCAGAAGGAGTGACCGAGGGGATCGGCGAGCCGGGATTTGTAATCGCTCCATTTTATCCTGACGCACCTTATCTCACGATTCCATATCGTCAGGTAAAAACGCATGGATGCAACAGCGGATCAAGCTACAGATGTCCCTCCGCATCCACGACACGTGAAGAACATCAGGCTGAGATCAGAAGAATTCAGGAGGTTCTCAAAAAAAACGGTACCGGTAAAATTATAGCTACAAGAATCAGTGTGGAAAACAAGCGCGTGGATGTTGGCGCGACATTCGCAGAACTGTCAAGATCTCATCCCGACGCTTTTGTCTTCTGTTTTTCCACCCCTGTGTCAGGATGTTGGATAGGAGCTTCTCCTGAATTACTGCTCGAATCCGGACATCACGGACTGTCGACAATGGCTCTTGCCGGAACCAGAGAAGCCGGACATCACGGTGACTGGGACATAAAGAATGTGGAAGAACAACAAATGGTGACAGCTTTCATTTCGGAGACCCTTCTCCACAACGGCATTGACCCTCTTATTGGAGACACATTCTCCAAGAGAGCGGGAAAGGTGGAACATCTATGTACTCCCGTCTCGGGTAAACCCGACATCCCGCTTTCGGCAGACTCCCTGACATCACTCCTACGTGACCTATCCCCTACTCCGGCGCTTTGCGGCATGCCGCGCGATCTCGCCTTGAAAATAATTAAAGAGACTGAAAATTTCAGCCGTGGCTATTACGGAGGGTTCTGCGGTCCGTACCGGTCACCTTCGGATTTCTCATTTTATGTGAATCTTAGGTGTTGCCTTGTGGAAGATACCCGCTATTGTATCTACACGGGCGGAGGGATCACATTGCTCTCGGATGCTGAATCGGAATGGAATGAAACGGAATTTAAATCATTCACTATGCGTGACGGCATCCGGTTTGAGAATTAAGAATACACAGGTTCTCAATTCTCCGAAACTCTTTTTAAAACAACAACAATTTTATCTAAACAATATAATTATGAATTTTATCAATCATGCTCTCGCGCTCGCTATGGCGGCAATCCCTTTTGCCGCAGGAGCGGAGCATCTCAAGAGCCTCGATCCCAAAAGTATCGACCCTGAGACACCGGCATCCAAGGATTTCTACCAACATGTCAACAAAGGATGGATGGAAAGCCACCCGCTTACTCCTGAATATGCCCGCTATGGACAATTCAACATCCTCAACGATTCAAGCAACAACAGAATCCAGCGCATTGTTACCAATCTTTCAAAGACCAATCCGCAAAAAGGCACAAACGCGTACAAGATTGCCGCTCTCTATGAGGCTGCGATGGATTCCGTGCGTAGAAATCAGCTCGGTGCCGAACCAATAAAGGCGGATCTTGCAAAAATTGAGAACACCACTCCCGAAGGTATGACCGACCTCTTCCTTTGGATGCATAAAAACTATGGTTCTCCCCTCTTTGGGGCAGGTCCGATGGAAAATCTCGCCAATAGCAAGGAGTATGCCATGTATGTAAGCGGAGGCGGACTTTCTCTCGGCGACCGCGACTACTATCTCAAGGATGACAAGAGAAACAAAGACGTCAGGGAGGCATATCAGAAACTGATCGAAAGGCAGATGATGAACGCCGGATACAGCAAGAAAGATGCCAAGCGTATTGTAAAAAATGTGATGAAGATCGAAACCTTGATCGCTGATTCCACATGGACCCGCGAGGAAAGCCGCAATATCCCCGCCATGTATAATCCGCGTTCCATATCTCAGCTCAAGGAGATGTATCCCAACCTGCCCTGGGACCGTTTCTTCATTGAGACGATGGGTATAGAGACACCCGAACAGGTCATTGTCACTGAAATCAATACTGTCAAACAGGCGGACAATCTTTTCGCTTCACTGTCTGACCGTGAAAAGAAAGATTATTATCTCTGGCAATACGTAAAAGGTGCGTCACCTTATCTGAGCGACAATTTCAGCGATGCCGCATTTGAGTTCAATAAAGTGATGAGCGGTGTCCAGGAGCAGCGTCCCAGATGGAAACGCGCGCTGTCTGTCACCGAAGGATACCTGGGAGAGGCGATCGGTGAGCTCTACGTGGAAGAATATTTCCCGCAAAGTTCAAAAGACTATATGATCGGACTTGTGGAGAATCTGCGCAACGCGCTTGGCAAGCATATTATCCACCTTCCCTGGATGAGCGACGACACCAAGGTGCAGGCGATGAAAAAGCTGAATTCTATCACTGTAAAGATCGGATACCCCGACAAATGGAAAGATTATTCAACATTGGATATCGATCCCTCTCTTTCATACTGGGAGAACGTTCACAACGCTAATATGTGGCAGGTGCAGGAGACTCTAAACAAATGGGGAAAACCTGTAGACCGCACCGAATGGGGCATGACACCTCAGACCATCAACGCTTATTACAACCCTCTCAACAATGAGATAGTATTCCCGGCAGGCATACTTCAGGCTCCGTTCTACGATCCTGAATCAAGCGATGCAGAAAACTATGGCGGTATCGGCGTAGTCATCGGTCATGAGCTGACACACGGATTCGACGATCAGGGTTGCCAGTTTGACGCAGACGGCAACATGGTAAACTGGTGGGCACCGGAAGATGCCGCAGAGTTTAAAAAGCTTACAAAAGGTCTCGTCGACCAGTATTCTGCTGTGGAAGTGCTTCCCGGTCTTCATGCAAACGGTGAATACACCCTCGGAGAGAACATCGCCGACCAGGGCGGACTCCGCATAGCAATGACCGCATTCCTTGATTCCCAGAAAAAGAAAGGTGTAGACATAGAATCCGACGATGCCAAAATTGACGGATTCACCCCATTGCAGACATTCTATCTCAATTTCGCGAACCTGTGGGCTAACAATATCCGCGATGAGGAGATACGCTCGCTCACATCCGGTGACGTGCATTCCCTTGGCAAGAACCGTGTCAACGTGTCGCTTAAAAACATTGAGCCATTCTTCAAGGCGTTTCAGATTAAAGAAGGAGATCCCATGTTCCTGCCTGCTTCCGAACGTGTGATTATCTGGTGACACCATAAATCCTTATCAACTAAAAAAGCGTTCCTTCAAATTCCGGAAGTTGAATATCCGGAATTTGAAGGAACGCTTTTTAACGCGCTCCATACAACTTCATTAACAGCTTTTATAAAATATGTTTATACTGCAAACAAAAAAGCCACGTTATATATAAGCGTCATAACAGTATATTGAAACCGTCAGCAAAGTCATCGATAAGTAATGCGGCAGACGAAATCAAGCAGACCAGATAAATAAGTCATAATCATGAGTGGAGATTATATTGGAATTTTAATATTATCCAATACCCTGACCTAACTTATGACTTACTCATAATAATTGAAATATAACCTATTATATTCACATAATGACAATGATAGTACCCGCTATGGCAATCGCCGCAGCTATATTGTGCGGACAATGTCCGCCGTCGATTCCTTCCCCATGCCAGGAAAACGATATTATGGCGCCTGAGACAAAAAAGAATGTATTTGCCAAAGGTGCTGACGTAAGCTGGATCACACAGATGGAATCTGAGGGAATAAAGTTCTATACCCCAGGAGAGGCACGACAGGAAATGGAGTGTATGCAACTTCTGCGCGACCACTGTGGCATAAATTCCATAAGACTGAGGGTCTGGGTCAATCCCCAAGACGGATGGAACAATATCGCTGATGTGGTGACAAAAGCTCGCAGGGCTGAAAATCTCGGTCTCAGAACAATGATCGATTTCCATTTTTCAGACACCTGGGCGGACCCCGGACATCAGGAAATGCCGGAAGCATGGAAGAATCTTGAGTTCGAGGATCTGAAAATGGCTCTCGCTGATCATGTAAAGGAGACACTCTCGGCTCTTGTAGATGCCGGAGTGAGTCCGGAATGGGTACAGATCGGGAATGAAACCACCCCGGGCATGATGCTCCCCGTCGGCTCTGTTGACAATCCGCGACAGCTCACACAACTTAACAACGCCGGATACGAGGCGGTAAAGTCTGTAATCCCCGCTGCAAAAGTAATAGTACATCTTGACGGTGGACAAAATCAATGGGCATATGACAGAATGTTTGACATTCTTGAGGAAAATGGCGGCAAATACGACATGATCGGCATGTCGCTCTATCCATATTGGGCTCAACAGCAGGGAGAGACCGGCGGCTGGGAGAAAGTTGCCGACGACTGCAAATCAAATATCCTGCATCTCAAGAAAAAATATGGCAAACCTGTGATGATCTGCGAGATCGGTATGCCCTACGATCAGGGGGATCTTTGCAGGCAACTCATATCCTCTATGATGGAAGCGGATGTAGAAGGTATTTTCTATTGGGAACCGCAGGCTCCCGCCGGGTATAACGGAGGCTATACCCTCGGGTGCTTCGAAAATGGCGCTCCGAACGCGGCATTCGATGCCTTCAAATCTAATTGCAAGTAACTAAACATATGACGATAATGATTAAAAATCCTTTTTTTACCGTCCTCGTTCTGTCAGGAATACTGACTGCCCCGGCATTTGCAGACCGACAGACCGTGACCCTCAACGATGGTTGGCAATTCACTAAAGGAAGACCGGACTCCTCTACAAAATGGCAACAGGTAAGGGTGCCTCACGACTGGGCGATCTACGGTCCGTTTGATGTAGCCAACGACCTTCAGAAAGTAGCCGTCGAACAGAACGGAGAGACTGAGGAAACCCTAAAAACAGGCCGCACCGGAGGATTGCCCTTTATCGGAAAGGGCACATACAAGACCTCGTTTGAAGTGCCTGACACTGTTAACCGCAATATCACTCTTGTGTTTGACGGAGCCATGAGCAACGCTCATGTAAAAGTCAACGGAAAGGAGGTGGCGTACTGGCCCTACGGATATGACTCTTTCTATGCGGACGTGACCGATGCCGTTAAGCCAGGAGAAAACGAAATGGTTGTAGAGCTTGAAAACTTTGAACGCGCATCTCGCTGGTATCCCGGAGCCGGTCTTTACCGTAACGTGCATGTGGTCAATACCGACAGGGTGCATATCCCTGTATGGGGCACTTATGTGACCACTCCGGATGTGACCCGGGAAGAAGCTTCTGTAAAACTTGAAATGGAAATCGCAGGGACTTCCAAGGGGGAAAAAGTTGACGTGGTGACAGAGATTGTTTCTCCAGAAGGAAAAACCGTGGCAACGAATAAATCTCAATATGTGGCGCACGGACAAAAATTTTCACAAAATTTTATTGTCGCCAAGCCGGATTTGTGGAATACCGAAAACCCCGCGCTTTACACAGCCAAGACCAAGCTTTTTGTAGAAGGTAAAGAGGTGGATGAATACAACACCCGTTTCGGTATCCGGAAACTCGAATATATTCCTGAAAAAGGATTTTTCCTTAACGGCGAACCTACCAAATTCAAAGGTGTATGCAATCACCACGATCTTGGTCCCCTCGGTGCAGCCGTAAACAAATCGGCTCTCCGTCATCAGGTGGAAATCATGAAGGATATGGGCGTTAACGCTATCCGCACCGCACACAATATGCCTGCCCCCGAACTTGTGGAACTATGCGACGAACTCGGAATGATGCTTATGGTGGAACCATTTGACGACTGGGGATTCCGTCCGAAATCGCCCAACGGATACGGCGCTTTCTTCAACGAATGGGCTGAGCGCGACATCACAAACATGGTGAAACATTACCGCAATAACCCTTCAGTCGTGATGTGGTCTATAGGTAACGAGGTACCAAGCCAATGGGGTCCGGACGGTGTGTCGGAGCTGACCATGCTTCAAGACCTTGTAAAATCTTTGGATTCCACCCGCCCTGTCACATGCGGTATGGACCAGATCAATGCTGTGCTCGACAACGGATTCGCCGCCTCTCTTGACATTCCCGGATTCAACTACAAGCCTCAACGCTATGAGGAAGCTTATGGAAAGTTACCCCAAAGAATGATTCTCGGTTCGGAAACAGCATCTACAGTATCATCAAGAGGTGTATACCATTTCCCTGTCTCATTTGACAAAGAGCACAACACAATGATACATCCTGACAATCAGTCTTCCAGCTATGACAATGAGACATGCGACTGGTCGAACACTCCCGACATCGATTTCTATATGGATGAAAAGCCTTGGGTGCTCGGTCAATTTGTATGGACAGGGTTCGACTATCTTGGAGAACCTTCCCCATATGACACCGACGCATGGCCCAGCCATAGTTCCGTATTCGGCATTGTAGACCTTGCATCCCTCCCTAAAGACCGGTATTATCTTTATCGTTCGCAATGGAATCAAAACGATCCGACACTCCATGTGCTTCCCCACTGGAACTGGAAAGGGAGAGAGGGGGAAATAACTCCTGTCTTTGTCTACACGTCATATCCGAAAGCTGAATTATTTATAAACGGGAAAAGTCAGGGTGTGAGGGAAAAGAATGATTCATCCCTGCAATCAAGATACCGGCTGATGTGGAACGAAACTGTATATGAACCCGGAGAATTGAAAGTGGTGGCATATGATAACGACGGGAAACCTGCAGCGGAAAAAATCATACGTACCGCCGGGAAACCTCATCATCTTGTATTGTCGTCCAACCGCAATTCGCTTGAACCGAACGGCGATGATCTCGCTTATATCACTGTTCAGGTGGCAGACAAAGACGGCAACATAATTCCGGATGACAAGAGAGAAGTAAAATTTTCTGTAAAAGGGGCAGGTTCATTTGAAGCGACCGCTAACGGAGACCCGACCTCACTGCGCAGCTTCCAGAAACCGGAAATGGATCTCTTCAGCGGTGCTGCAACAGCTATTGTAAGAAGTGCGAAAGAAAACGGCAAACTTTATTTCACAGCCACGGCAAAAGGTGTTAAACCTGCGACAATCGCTATTGATGTTGAATGAAAGCATCACCCGTTTTACCTAAATAAAAAATCCCGGTGATAACCGGGATTTTTTTGATATATACAAAATGTAAAGGTCCGGTCAGTGCCTGACCTTTACACAAATCATTTGAAGAGATATTGTGATGAAATCGATTGATTGTTGTGGATACGGCGTATGGTATCTGCAAAAAGTTTTGCCACCGGCAATACGACCGCCTTGTTGTTGTCCTTGCCATAAGGTATTGAATCTGTGAAAACAATCTCCGTAAGACCGGAAGCCTTGACACGGTCTGTGGCAGGGTCGCTCATGACCGCATGGCTGCACAATGCCCTCACTGATGCCGCTCCGTTTTCAAGAAGAAGATCTGCCGCCTTGGTTATTGTCCCGGCAGTATCGCTGATATCGTCCACAAGAACCACGTTCTTTCCGGCGACATCACCTATCACTGTCATCTTCTCAACCACATTTGCCTTTGCCCGCTGCTTATGACAAAGCACCAGCGGCACATCAAAATATTTTGCATAAGAGTTGGCTCTCTTGGCGCCTCCGACATCCGGCGACGCTATCACGAGATCTTTAAGATGCAGACTCTCGATGTAGGGGATAAAAATGGAAGACGCATAGAGATGGTCTACCGGAACATTGAAGAATCCCTGGATCTGATCGGCATGGAGATCCATGGTGATCAGACGGTCGATCCCTGCCACACTGAGAAGATCCGCCACCAGCTTGGCGGCGATCGATACACGGGGCTTATCCTTGCGGTCCTGACGTGCCCAACCGAAGTAAGGGATCACCGCTACTATAGTTGCGGCGGATGCCCGCTTGGCTGCGTCGATCATAAGAAGAAGCTCCATCAGATTGTCAGTATTGGGGAATGTGGACTGAACCAGATAGACTTCAGAGCCACGGATGGATTCCTCGAATGAAATCTCAAACTCTCCGTCGGCAAAAGTCTCAATCTTCATTTTGCCTAACTCTATGCCCAGATCCTTGCAGATAGACTCTCCAAGATAATGGCTTTTGGTTCCTGCGAAAACCTTGATGGGCGGAAGATAATTGCTCATGATATGGATTGGTAAAAATTGGTTTACAAAATTAAGACTATTTTTTGGAAAAATCACAATTTAACTCAGGATTTCTTTTCTCCTCTGAGGCGAGACCCGGTCATTTTGCTCCCGGAAAAGTCTTCAAGCCGTCCTACAGGCAACACTACCGCATCCGCTGCACTCAGATAAACCGAGACAGGAGTAGCCGGAGCAAGGTTAAGCTTGTGTGATTTTCCCCATAAAAGATCCTTTGTCACAATCTCGCCCCGTTGCATTCCTGTCATTTCGAAAGCGAGTTCGGGAATAACCACATTGACATGCGACTCCTCCGATGAGAAATTGACAACAATCAGGAGCACGTCATCGCCTTTATACCTCATAAATGCGAAATGTCTGTGCGGATCGAATCCCGGCTGGCGCAGATTGGCATACATAAGATCGAAAAAGTTTCCCTCCCTGAGCGACAGTCTGTCATTGCACAGCGTGAGCACTTTCTTATATACATCCCTTAACCAACGTTCATGGGGCGACAGAAGCTCATCGTCGCATTTGCCGCCGTTCATCCATCGGCGTATTGTGGACAGGCTCCAGTAATCAAATATGGTCGTGCGGTCATTGTCTCCGGCAAACCCTTCGTTATCTCGTGCCTGCTCCCCAAGTTCCTGACCATAATATATCATCACCGGACCTTTCGATATCATCGATGACGTGACAAGCGACGGGATCACCCTCAGCGAGTCGCCGGCATATGCCTTCGATCCGAACCTTACCTCATCATGATTCTCAAGGAAGTTGAGCATCCTGTCGCCAATTCCGTCAACAGTCTGCCAGCACCCGGTGAGTTGCGCCGCGCTCCATCCGTGCGTTTCTATCCCCACAAGCGTGTCGTAAAGATTCACCTTGTCATATAGATAGTCAAAGCATCCGTAATCAAGAAACGGTCTGTACAGACCCACGTCGTATATTTCTCCGATAAACATCACATGGGGATACACGCTCTTCACCTGTGGTATAACCCAATGCCAGAACGCGAGCGGAACCATAAACACCATGTCACACCTGAATCCGTCCACCCCTTTAGATGCCCAGAACCTAAGGATATCAAGCATTTTATGCCAAGTATCAGGCACCGGATAGAAATGATCTGAATTATCATTATAATCGTGTCCGTAATTAAGTTTTACGGTCTCATACCAGTCATTGCGTGTACAGAATGCCGTGAAACAGTCGTTTCCCGTGGCTTTTGCCGGAAACTCGACATATGGCGCACCACCTTCAGCAGAAAGACTGAAATCCGGATAGAACTGTTGGTTGGATATATAATAGTAGTTGTTGTCACGGGCAAAGTTCATATTTATATCGTCATGCTTTCCAAAGTCTTCCACACCTTCGGGAGCCACGTCAGAATGATAGACCCTCGCCGTATGGTTGGGAACAAAATCGATAAGGATCTTCATCTTTTCAGCATGAATACGCTTCACAAGCTTCTCGAACTCGTCCATTCTGTCGGGGACTGACTCCGCCAGGGCAGGATCGACATCATAATAATCCTTTATAGCATATGGAGAACCAGCCTCCCCTTTTACCACATTGGGATTGTCTGGCGTGATTCCATATTCGCTGAAATCAGTTTTTGTGGCATGCTCGATAATTCCAGTAAGCCATAGACAGTTCACACCCAATTCTTTTATAGAACGCAATATATGGGGAGTAAAATCATTGAATTTCCCACTTCCGTTCTGTTTGAGTGTTCCCCATGGCACACAATTGGGATTCCTGTTTGCAAATATTCTCGGAAACAGTTGATAAATGATCAGTCTTTCTTTTGGATCGCTCATGATTTGGTTAGTTATTGTGAATTCGCTCAAGAACCCTGCAAGCCGCGTCATAACCTGCCGTGACACCCTTCTTAAGACTCGACAGTTCGAATGTCCTTACATTTGACATGTTCTGTATTGCTATGACATGGTCACACAACCGGATATCCTGCGGCGTGTTGGATTTCATCATAAGATGAAATGTTCTATATGCGATATCTATTATAGATGTCTTTGTTTTAAGATGTTTCCGCATGGGGCTGCAATTGCTGCCGTATAGTGTGTCGCAATAGTCTCTTATCGCCCATGCCGGGAGATTGCGCAGCACTCCTCCGTCCACATAATTGACTCCGTTTATTCTTACCGGGTTGAAGATAATGGGGATGCTGCACGACGCCATGACTCTTGGCACAATCTCCCCTTTTCCCCATCCCACCGACTTTCCGTTGTCGATATCGGTGGCACAGATGACCGTAGGTGTCTTCATTTCTTCAAGACGGCTCACAGGAAGCCAGCTTTGAAGAAGCTTTCCGAACCGGTTGAGCTTCATAAATCCTTCCTTGGGCAACGACCACTCTGTAAAATCGCCGAAACTGCTCGCCTCGGTGAAACATTCCACCATATCCTGTGGAGTAAGTCCGGATCCGTACAAAGCTGCCGCTATAGACCCGGCTGACACTCCTGACAAGACATCAGGGAATATACCGAAATTCTCAAAAGCCATGAGTACGCCGATATGAGAGAATCCTTTGGCCCCCCCTCCGCTCAAGGCGAGACCAACTGTATTGTCTTTATGTATGCCGAGGCGCTCAAGCAGTCCCTCTATTTTCCATGCCATGTAGAAACATATTTATTTCCTTTCCAAAATCCTGTCAGGCTTCGCCTGGCACCCAACGCTACCCCTTGTCAACCCGTTTCGTACCTTTGTCTTTATATTCTGACGCAAAAATAACAAAAATACGGCATAAGACCAAAATACGGCACATTTACCGTATCCTTACCATATTTTGTTGCCGGATAACCATGACATATGTCATTCGCCAGGCACTAAATCCGAAGTCCTGCCCGCAATGCTGTCACCGGGAAATCCTGAATCCTCTCCACCTGAAGACCGTTCATTCAGTGAAGAACCTTTAACATCCCCATCCTTCCTTTTGCGCCTCAAAAAAGTAAACGGGTTATCAAACTCCCTGCGATAAACCACACCCAGACCCTGGGTGGTCAACGCTTCCCTTAGATAATAATTCTGGTCGTTGAAGTGATTATATGCCTTCAACCGGAGATTGCCGTTATGACTCAACAGGTATTCAATATCAAAATCTCCGACAAACGTCGTGGTCGACGTGTTCTTGTCGCGATACCCGAAATTTCCGTTTACGAGAAGCCTGTTGTTGAGCAGACGCGACGATAGCGCCACATCCACCTCCAGATCCGAAAAATCGCCCTTGTCGCTCCTGAATGTCGGAGCCACAGTGAATTTGTCGGTAAGCTGTCCGAGCATATTCGACAACTGCGACGACAGGGTGGTGGAAGCCACAGCCGCCAATTCTCCGCCGCTGCTTCCAGAGCCCATATACTCCGGCGTATAAAATCTGTTGAGTGCCAGAAGGTAGATAATCTGTCGGCTCATCATGTCGTCAGTAGATATGATACTCTTCACTTTCCTCTCCACGTCCTGAGTCAGTGTAGGAAGGTCAATATCGAATGTGATGTCAGGCTGCTGCATCTCCCCTTTCACCATCAGCAGCGCGTCTACAGGCACATTCGTCCGCGCCAGTTCCGGATCTGTAGAAAAGCTTTTGTCAAGATCCGAAAGGTTGGTATTCACCCTATAACTCGCCGTGATATCAAGATTGGCGTTCAGCGGATCCCCGTTGAACGAAATGTTGCTTCCCGGCAATATCGTAAAGTTTCTAAGAATCAGATCCTGAAGCGAGAAATTGTAATACCCTTCGGCAAGGGTATACTTGCCGAGCATCTGTATCTCGTCTGAATCAGACTCATAATCAAGCTGTATCGCGCCGTTGCCACGTGCAGTTATCTTATCTCCGGCAACAGGATCCATCACAAGCGTCATCAATGCCGATGGAGTGACCGAACATCTGAGATCCATCCGGAATCGTGTCGGAACATTGTTATCTGTATCAATTTTCTTCCTGAATGCAGCAAGAACATCAGGCACACTGTCTCTGACAAGTTTTTCACGTTCCTCTTTCTCCCTGTCTGTAAAAGTCAGGAAATGGTAGTCGGCGGCGGCTTCCGTATCATTAAGCACGAATGTAAACGTGGAATTTTCAGCTATAGCCATATCAACGGTCACCGACACAACCCCGGGCCATCCTTTTATCATGGCTCCCCCATTTCCATATATTGTGCCATACCAATCCGGATTCATTTTCTGGTTAGTGTCATAACACAACAATCCCTTCGCGTCACTGATCTTGAAATTGAATGTCGGATCATGGAAATATCGGTGCGTAAGTTCCCCTGAAAGAATTGCGGAATTCCCGGCACGGTCATAAAGGCGGAACGACGGTATCTCTATTTTTCCGGGATTCAAGATCACCGAATCAGTACCGTGATAATATGTGTTGGTATAATCCAACTTTATTGATATAGAATCTCCAAGTATCCTTCCTGTCAGATCTATATCGCTGAATGTGCCGAATAATTTGGCGCGTCCGCTTGCATACCCCTGCACATCAGATGAGAAAGCTCCCATAAAAGGAGCAAGAAACCCAACCGGCACCCGGTCGGCATCAATGCTGAAACTCAAGGAATCCTTCGTGACCCATATTCCTCCGTCAACGACGGCTTTTCGTTTCCCGGCTTGCTCTATGTCGGCATATATGGTCACTTCTTTTTCTTCGTTGTCCCATCGGCTTTTAATATCGGCATCTCCCAACAAGGATCCGTTATATGTGAAGCCTTTGACAAAGAGATTGTCCGTAGAAGCGACCGGATCTTTGCCGAGGGCTCCGCTCGCGGTAATCTCTCCTGTGGCTGTGCCTCCGAATGTGACATAATTTATATTCAATGTCTCAAACACATAATCCAGATCAATAGCCGCAAGTTTGACCGCCAAAGTATCGGATGACAAGGGAGATGCTGTGCCGTCTATCTCAACAAACTGACCGTCATGCCATATCTTTATGCCCTCCACGTCAATAATGTTGTCGGCATAGCTCACCTTCCCTTTGTCGATATTCCATTTCGCCGCACCCATGTCGAACCGGGAAGGATTTATATCGAGAACTACCTCCGGACACGAAGTCAGTTCACTTTTACTCAGGAGCGCACCCAAAGAGAGCATCCCCTTGAAACTGTTGTTTTCTGTATTCATCCAGTCAATATCTGCAAACACCCGGTTTTCCTGACCCACGACATTCAGATTTACCGCCAGTTCACCCCTTTTCACCGGGAATGTCGTGCCAAGATCCACATTTACTGATTTCTTTATGCCGTCAAGATCTATTTTGAGTCGGTTGTCCCGCAGTAGTTTATTCTTTCCCTGTTGTAGATACGGAATGTCGACCGTAAGCGAAGCCCTGCTGTCTGAGCCTGCGACCACGCCGTCCACAGGCACCGGAACCAACAGACGTACCGGAAGATTAAAGAATTGTGTGAGTGTATTGTCAGGCTTTACGAGCAACGAGAATTCAACATCCGAATGAAATTCCGCAGTATGTGTAGGGGGAGTAACAAGAGCAGGGAAAACAGACGAAACCATCTCCTTCAGTTCCTTGGAAATCTCCGCGATCTTGAAATGTCCATAAATCTCACCATCAATCCAATCGCTTGTCAAAGAGATGTGACGACCTTCCTCGGCATCCTCGGATTTCAATATAAAACGGTCAAGCGATATCCCCTCTCCGGATTCAGGATTGAACTCAAAATCTGTCAGACGCAAATCTCCGGTGACATTATCCGGAGAATCACCCTCAAGATCCGCGACAACCCTCCCTTTAAGACAATATCCGTCATACTTGGCAAGCAGTCCTATCTCTGACGGATAAAAATGGTTTATATCGCAATTGAGGTTCAGCCATGAATTTTCTTTCTCCATGTGGAATGAAGTCCCCAGATTCAATGATACGACATCGTTGTCAACGGCAAGACTACCGTCACAATCCATTCCGTTTTTGACAAATGCAGCAGTCACCCCACCGAGCTCAACTCCATCAAACATTATTTCCGATACATATAAATCGACATCGGCATCTACATCCCTATTCTTAAACATGCCTTTGGCATTAATACCGAAAGCTACATTCCCTATCTTGCCTTTCCCGGCCAGTCGCTTGACATCAAATCCGTCCGTAGAAATTTCCCCCTCGAAATCCCCTTGTCCGCCTGCCACATTCTTGACGTTGCCGGTCACAAAAAGGTTGCCACATGCCGACGACAACCGGCAGTCCACATCATATTCCCCCGCCTCCACATCGCCTGCGGCAGTGGCTGACATATCCAGCTTCCCCGCATTTGCAATCATAATTCCGGCATCGGCAGACAATCCGGGAATCCAGCTCTTTATTTCAGACAGACCGTATTGCGAAACTGACAAGGTTATATCATCAATCGAAAAACTCGCGCTGCCAATATGATCCAGACCGGTTATATGCCCTCTGGCATTCAAGCCAATATCATCCCGGTTTTTGACAGACAGTCCCTCAAGTTGAATTTCTTTCAGATTTCCGGATGCCTCCAACGAAACATCAAAAGGGTGTGGATAACGACGCAGTTCAGGCACAAGCCATCCAAAATCTGAAAGGGAAATCTTATTGTCAGTAAGAATCAGACTGTGCTCTCCACTTGACAATGCGTCGCCCAGATCAGAAAACCCATTATACCGCACCGCCATATCACACGGGCGTATCTCTGAGGAAGGTAATTGCAAAACAAAATCGGAGATTGCCAACTCCCGGGATGAGACGTGTGCACGGAACGCTATCTTTTCAACTGCAAGTCCGCCGGAAACCTGAAAAGACAACCGGCGCAAGTCTATTATAAAATCGTCATTCTTTATCTGAGGAAACGCTACATCTGCCTTGAGATCATAGGCTCGGAAATGATTAAAATCAGTCTTGTCCGCCATTTTTATTTCCGGCTGCCATTTTTTATCAAAAAGCACCGCGCATCTTCTCAACACCACATTCCGCAGATTCAGATTAAATTTTGTCGGCGGCTTGCTTTTGTCCTTGGGGCTAAACGCATCTATTATAAATTGGATATTGAATGGAGAATCCTGCCTGTCTTGCGTTATATACGCGTCAAGACCTATGATCTCTCCGTATGAAAACTCTATTCCTTCCCCTTTTATCAACCGCATTAGGTTTATGCCCGCACCAAGAGTCTCAACCCGAAGGCACTTTTCTCCGTCAGGTGTATGAACCTCCACCCCATTCAAGATCAATTCATTGAAAGGACGAATTGTCAGTGCCTGCACACTGACTTCCCCGCCGAGGAATTTTGTCGCCTCTTTCTCGGCTATCACCTTTATGCGGGTCTGGACGGCAGGAACAGACAGCAGAATATAAAGTATGAGGTATATCGCGGCAACAAGTGTAATTACCGAAAACAGGACGCTCCGCGCCACCCTATAGATATTTCTCAATATTTTCATGTTCCGAGCAGCCGCCGACCCGGCTGTTAAGCCAAAACTCTTGCAAAAGTAATCAAAAATACTCAGACTGCCCAGACATGAGCCGAATAAATCACAAATAAGAAGGCGAATTTTGTCATTCCAACTAAATCAACTATCTTTGTGGAATAAAATAATGATGAGAAATGAGTACTTACATTCTGGGTATTGAATCTTCATGCGACGACACTTCGGCAGCCGTCATCTGCGACGGATGTCTCAGGAGCAATGTGATCGCAAGCCAGAAAGTGCACGAAGCATTCGGCGGCGTGGTTCCGGAGCTGGCTTCACGAGCCCACCAGCAAAACATAGTGCCTGTAGTCAGCGAAGCCCTGAGACAGGCTGGCATAAAAAAGGAAGACCTTTCCGCAATCGCGTTCACTCGCGGTCCCGGACTTTTGGGATCGTTGCTCGTAGGCACATCATTTGCCAAGGGGATGTCAATAGGTCTTGATATTCCTTTGCTGGATGTAAACCATCTTCATGCGCACGTACTCTCTCATTTCATAAAAAAAGAAGAAAACGATCCGGTGCCGGAATTTCCATTTCTGTGTCTGCTCATCTCGGGTGGCAACTCCCAGATAGTTATGGTCAAAAGTCCGTATGACATGGAAATTATCGGCAAGACTATTGATGACGCCGCCGGCGAAGCTTTCGACAAATGCGCGAAAGTGATGGGGCTCCCCTACCCAGGCGGACCGCATATCGACCGTCTTGCCAAAGAAGGGAATCCCAAGGCGTTCAAATTTAGCCGCCCCCATATCCCGGGACTGGATTACTCTTTCAGCGGACTTAAGACTTCATTCCTTTACACGGTGCGCGACGGGATAAAAGCAGATCCACACTTTATCGAACATAATCTTGAGGATCTGGCAGCGTCACTACAGGCTACGATCATTGAAATATTGATCGACAAACTCGCCAAAGCCCCGCAACTGAAAGAAGTGAGACATCTGGCTATCGGAGGTGGTGTATCCGCCAATTCCGGAGTAAGGGACGCCATACAGGACTTTTGCGACCGCAGGGGAATAAAGGCATGGATCCCTGAAAGGGCGTTTACCACCGATAATGCCGCCATGGTTGCGGCGGCAGGATATTTCAAATTTCTAAAGGGAGAGTTCTGCGATCTTTCGCTACCTCCATATTCCAGAGTTTCTGTCTGATTTTTGTCAATCATGAGCAAAAAAATGGAATCCTCAGAATCAGGGAAAGCGACACGGCTCCACACAGAGACACGCCACCTGGTGATATACGGCTACACACGTCAGGAACTGGGCAAAATCATAAAGCATTTTGAAGCCCAGTTGCCGGATTTTGTAAAAGTATCTATTGAGACAACCAATCTTGTAACCAAAATCACGCTTACCGGCATTGATTCCGGAGTGCAGCTGCTACGATTCAATGTCAACCGCTACCACAGCAACCTCAACCAGATATTCACTCAAGATGTGGTCGCGACAGAAGACAAAACAATAGCGCAGGTGCTCGGAGAATTGCTTCATGAGCGTGAGCTTACCATATCGTGCGCCGAAAGCTGCACAGGAGGCAATCTGGCACACCGCATAGTGCAGGTGCCGGGCTCATCTTCCTATTTTCTCGGAAGTGTGGTCAGCTATGCCAACGATGTCAAGACCGACGTGCTTGGAGTCCCCAAGGCAGACATCTCGCGCGACGGGGCAGTCAGCAAGACAGTGGCGGAAGCCATGGCAAGGGGTGTAGCCAGGCTTATGCGTACCGACTGCGCGATAGCCACCACCGGAATCGCCGGTCCGGAAGGAGGCACAAGATTCAAACCCGTCGGCACTGTATGGATAGCCGTCAAATATGGAGACACCGTCGTAAGCGAATGCATCCATTTCAAAGGAGACCGCAACATGGTTATCGAAAGTGCCACAAACCATGGCATGGTGATGCTCATCAACCTATTGCGCAACACCTACGAGATCCAGGAAGACGTAAACGACGACTGAGGGGAATCATAAAAGCGATTATCCATATGCGATCCGCCATACCGGACCGGCAAACCGATGATTCTCGCATTATTTTATTATTTTTACGCCGCCAAGATTTGCACATGTGGGGAAATTTAACTAATTTTGCACCCGGTTTGTGGCACATCCTTGAAAGCTGCCGATAAGATGCACCCGGCGGCGATATGAGAACTGAGATGGCGGCCTCAATCCCATACGAGATTTTTTATTCAATTAAAAAACAACAGCCATGTCAAAAGTTTGTCAGATTTCAGGCAAAAAGGCGTCGGTGGGCAATAACGTTTCCCACTCAAAGCGTCGCACCAAACGCAAATTCAACGTCAACCTCCATAAGAAGAAATTCTATTGGGTTGAGCAGGATATGTGGATCGAGCTCCTCGTTTCAGCTCACGCACTCCGCACAATCAACAAGATCGGCTTGAACGCCGCTCTCAAAAAAGCCGAGAAGGAAGGTAATCTCGACTTCAAAGACATCACAATCGTTTCGTTTTAAACAGAATTTCTAAACTATGGCAAAGAAAGCTAAAGGCAACAGAGTGCAGGTTATCCTTGAATGCACCGAACACAAAGCCAGCGGTATGCCCGGAATGTCAAGATACATCACCAC
>CAMWID010000031.1 GCA_947174235.1 uncultured Porphyromonadaceae bacterium
ATGTATCAAAGTGCGATACAGGATTAAAAATTTTATCAATCCCACCATTTTTCCATGTTATGGTCAAGCCATCTCCATAAAATATGGAAAGCCTTATCGCTGTATAATTCTTTGAGATATAACTCATGTAGATCACCACCGTGGTCATGCTCATGAGTGTATCTGTTGGCTGTCCGTAAATTTATGTGTTTACCTG
This sequence comes from uncultured Porphyromonadaceae bacterium, assembly GCA_947174235.1. Classification (GTDB taxonomy): domain Bacteria; phylum Bacteroidota; class Bacteroidia; order Bacteroidales; family Muribaculaceae; genus Lepagella. Next base: position 197 of record CAMWID010000031.1, read on the forward strand.
TTATATCAAGAAAATCAGTCTTTGCTATTTCCATGAGATTTATGGCAATATTCATCCGATTGACATCTTCCTGCCAACTGACATGGCGCTGGACATATCGCCAATATCCGATATTGAATTCGAGTTTCTTTTTAAGAATGCTCAGATTTGACGACCAACTTATAGCGCTATCTCCGCCTACGGTATCGCGCCAATATTTACACTGTTTCCTGCGGAAACTCTCTGATAAATATTCCGGCTCTATCTCATATTTTACCGGAACATTATTTTCAAGATTGTCAAGCCACTCCGAAAACTCATTTGCGTGCTGCCCATGCGTCTTTATAGCATATAGAGTTGACCAGTAAAGTAAGTGGGCGGCAAGAGTTGCGGTATCGCTTTGACGAGCCAGTTCTCGTTTCTCCTTACCGGAGAGCATGTCAAACGTTTTTAGACCGGAAAAATCGTTGATAGCTTCTTCATCAAAATTATCTTTCCATGATTTGAAGTCAATCTCGACTTCCCGACCGACGAGCCATTCCTGAGGGTCAGGCGCACCTTTTACCAGAATCTCATTGTTATGGTCAAGGCACATCTGAATTGTTGAGTCCGAATACTTTTCCTCAATAGGCAATGTCTTGATTACCTCAACCAAAGAGGCATACATCGGTTTCAGATCTTCGTGTTCAAGATAGAAACCATTGAGGATAGTCCAAATATCCTCAAAGTCTGAATTGCGAAAATAGTCCTGATAAATCATATGTCGATGTTTTTGCTGCAAAGTAAACATAAGCATGGCGCATTTCGCGGTACAGGATTATTTTATATTATAAATTTGATGTATTCTTCAATATATCAAAATTGATATTGTTGTTCCAATTTATGGAAATCCAATGATTTTTATTCATGTATCATAATGTGAATAGACGAGTATCGGTTGTTCGGGTTCCATGTACCCCATCTCTTTGAGGTATCTATGAGCAAAATCAAGTAGCTCGCTCTCGCTCATTTCTTTTCCATTGCATGATATGGCGAGATGAAACTGAGCATTTTGGATGCGTTCATTACTGGAGGAATACTCCTTTAGATATTTAACGAGTTCATCGGGTATCGGCTTACCGAATGTCCCGATGCTCCCGAAGTTAAGTATCTCGATAAGTCGGACTACGCCTTTCGAGACCTTTCGCTCATTGTAACCGGCATCAGGACTTCGGATATATTGGTTCCTGACAGTAACCAGGCAACCGAAAGCTCGTTGGCTCCCTTTACCGACTGATTCAGGTTTCCGCCTGCCCAGGATAGTTCGTTCTGGAACTTTCTGTAAAACTGACCGAGGTCACTGAGTAGCTGGAGCTTTTGTTTGGCATTGATGTCGGAGTATTCCGCTATGGCAGAGCGGATATAATGGCTTACAGCTGTTGTTCCTTGGTTTCTTCAAAAGTCATAATCTGAGAACTTATATTGTAGAAATGTTGTTTTTGTAATACATTTACACTAACTTTGCAGTATAAAATAATATTGAAATGGAGATAGCATTAAAGAAAAATCAGAGCTTCCGTCTTTCAGTGGAACTTATCGATCGTTTGAAGCAACTTGCAAAACGACAGAACCGCAGTCTTAACAACTATGTGGAGACTGTACTGCTCGATGCAGCCTATCATGACCCCAATGCTGTGACGCTTGCCGCTATGAAGGAGGCCGAGAGCGACGCGATGAACGACGTGCCGTCTCTGGATATGTCATCTATTGAGGCCATGGAAAAATCAATGGGTCTATGAAGGAGCTTAAGCCCACATCGCAATATAAGAAGGATTACAAGCGATTTCGGAACAATCCGAAAAAGCTGGAGAAGCTGTTTGACATTCTTGAACTGTTACGTCAGGAGAAACCTATTCCGGAAGAGAACCGTCCACATCCGTTGACAGGTGACTATGCAGGACACATGGAATGTCATATAGAGGGGGATTTCCTTCTTATATGGTTTGATCCTCACAGTGACGTTATCAGTCTGGTGCGTCTTGGCTCCCATTCGGAACTATTTGGTTAGAACGGTATCTTCAATCCGATAACAGACCGTTACGGAACGTGTCACCGTGGATGAAATTGACATTGTTTTTTGGGATCAGCGAGAACTCCCAACCGTTCGGTCACGCTCCTGTTCGCCGCGCCTCCGACAATCCTCACGAAGTTGGACCAGAATCCTTCGTCGTCAACCTTTGTAAAGGTTTTGTAAGTTCTTTGTAAGTGCGCCATCTGAAAATTGTATCGGATTTTGTAAGTTTTACCTCCACATTCTGCACGATTATCGTGCAAACCTTGAAAGCGTCTTAAAAATACGATAGGCGATAACCCACGTTTTTACAGTGAGTTATCGCCTATTATAGCGATTATCAGTTAATTATCCTTAGTCCTCGATGGCAGCCTGCGCCGCTGCTACGCGGGCGATGGGCACGCGGTAGGGTGAGCAGGATACGTAGTTCATTCCGAGTTTGGCGCAGAACTTAACGCTTGAAGGCTCGCCGCCGTGCTCGCCGCAGATTCCTACCTTGAGGTCGGGATTTGTAGAGCGACCTTTCTCAACACCCATTTTTACAAGCTGACCAACACCTTCCTGGTCGAGAACCTCAAACGGATCTACTTTGAGGATGCCGTGTTCTTTGTAGAACTTGAGGAATTTCGGAGCGTCGTCACGAGAGTAACCGAAGGTCATCTGGGTAAGGTCGTTTGTACCGAATGAGAAGAAGTCTGCCACTTCGGCGATCTGATCTGCAGTGAGGGCCGCGCGGGGAACCTCGATCATTGTACCCACTTTGTAGTGGATTGATTCGCCTCTTTCTTCAAATACTTTGGCTGCGGTAGTGTTGATTACGTTAGCCTGGTTCTGAAGTTCTTTGAGTGTACCGACAAGAGGAACCATGATCTCCGGCATTACCTTGATACCCTTCTTCTGGCAGTTGAGTGCAGCCTCGATGATGGCACGGCTCTGCATCTCTGTGATCTCGGGATATGTGATTCCAAGACGGCAGCCGCGATGTCCGAGCATCGGGTTGAACTCTTCAAGTGAGTCAACTTTTGCCTTTACCTCTTCAAGAGTCAAGCCCATCTCTTCTGCAAGTTCTTTCTGGGTAGCTGTCTGATGAGGAACGAACTCATGCAACGGGGGATCGAGAAGGCGGATAGTCACGCCACAACCGTCCATAGCCTCGAAGATGCCTTCGAAGTCACCACGCTGAATCGGGAGAAGTTTGTCAAGCGCTACGCGACGTCCTTCCACGTCAGAAGCGAGGATCATCTCACGTACTGCCTTGATACGGTCGCCCTCGAAGAACATGTGCTCTGTGCGGCAAAGACCGATACCCTGTGCGCCGAAATGACGTGCCTGTTTTGCATCGCGAGGTGTGTCGGCGTTTGTACGGACAAGTGTCTTTGTGTATTTTGCAGCGAGATTCATGATAGCACCGAAGTCGCCGTCAAGTTCGGGCTCGCGGGTCGGAACCTGACCGTTGTAAACCTCACCAGTTGAGCCGTTGAGTGAAATCCAGTCTCCTTCTTTGTAGACTTTGCCTCCCATCTCAACAGTTTTTGCTTTGTAGTCAACTTTGATTTCACCTGCACCTGACACGCAGCATTTGCCCATACCGCGAGCAACGACAGCGGCGTGGCTTGTCATGCCACCGCGCATGGTGAGGATACCCTGAGCGACAGCCATACCGCGGAGGTCTTCGGGAGAAGTCTCGATGCGGACGAGTACAACTTTCTTTTTCTTTTCAGCCCAAGCCTCGGCATCGTCAGCCTGGAATACGATCTGACCTGCTGCGGCACCCGGAGAAGCGGGAAGACCCTTCGCTACGACTGTGGCTTTCTTGACATCGCTCTTGTCGAATACAGGGTGCAGGAGCTCGTCGAGTTTCTGAGGCTCCATGCGGAGTAGGGCAGTCTTTTCGTCGATCATGCCTTCACGGAGGAGATCCATGGCGATACGTACCATGGCGGCACCTGTACGTTTTCCGTTACGGGTCTGAAGCATCCAGAGCTTGCCGTCCTGGATAGTGAACTCCATGTCCTGCATGTCGCGGTAGTAGTCTTCAAGACGGTGAGCTATAGCGATGAGTTCTGCAGCGCAGTCCGGCATTGACTCCTCGAGAGCGGGATATTTTGAAGCGCGTTCCTCTTCGCTGATGCCCTGAAGGGCAGCCCAGCGGCGTGAACCTTCGATTGTGATCTGCTGTGGTGTGCGTACACCGGCAACTACGTCTTCACCCTGAGCGTTGATAAGATACTCACCGTTGAAGATGTTTTCTCCTGTAGCAGCGTCGCGGCTGAATGCCACACCTGTAGCTGAGTTGTTGCCCATGTTGCCATATACCATAGCCTGAACGTTTACAGCAGTGCCCCATTCTTCGGGGATCTGGTTCATGCGGCGATACAGGATGGCGCGTTCGTTCATCCAGCTGTCAAACACAGCGCAGATTCCACCCCAGAGCTGTTCCCATGCGGATTCGGGGAAGTCTTTGCCTGTATAATCTTTCACGGCTGCCTTGAAGAGCTTTACAAGATTCTGAAGATCCTCTACCTCAAGCTCGCTGTCGAACTTAACGCCTTTCTCTTCCTTGACTTTATCCATGATAGCCTCGAAGGGGTCGATGTCTGTTTTGCTCTTCGGTTTCATGCCGAGCACGACGTCGCCATACATCTGTACGAAACGGCGGTAGCTGTCCCAAGCGAAACGGGGATTGCCGCTCTTTTCAGCCATTGTGGCTACGGTCGCGTCGTTCATACCGAGGTTGAGGACAGTGTCCATCATGCCGGGCATTGACGCGCGCGCTCCGGAACGAACAGATACAAGAAGAGGATTTGAAGAATCGTTGAATTTTTTGCCTGTGAGGGTCTCGACATGCGCTATCGCCTGTTCAACCTCACCTTTGATGTCGGCGACAACTTTGTCGCGACCATATTGAGTGTACTCAGTGCAGACATCTGTAGTGATGGTGAAGCCCGGAGGTACAGGCATTCCCAAAAGATTCATTTCGGCAAGGTTGGCACCTTTGCCGCCGAGGAGGTTTCTCATCCCGGCATTACCTTCGGCTTTTCCGTCACCGAACGTATAAACAGCTTTTGCCATAGTTAATTATATAATTAAAAAATACTTATCTTATGACTGATGTCGGGACTGACGGCTCTGGCAGTCCCCGGTCTAAGGGTATTGGGTTTTTCAACTTAGATTTGTCAGCATTTGAATTTTGATGTGCAAATTTAATAAATTCTCTGGGAATTTCACTAATTTTGCGGTATAAATTGTGTCAAAATGGCAAGAAAAAGAAAAGAACTTCCCGAAATACATGATGTACAGGTGACAGGAGTGGCAGCCGAAGGCAAGTCTTTGGCGAGGCTGAAACTTCATGACACGGACGAATCTCCGATCGTGGTCTTTATCCCTTACGGGGCTCCTGGCGACGTGGTGGATATAAAGATAGACAAGAAAAAACGGAGTTACGCGGATGCGCATATCACACGGATTGTAACTCCCTCACCTGTAAGGATCGAGGCGAGGTGCGCGTCTTTCGGCACATGCGGAGGATGCAAATGGCAACATCTTCCTTATGAGGAACAGTTGAGATATAAGCGTCAGCAGGTTGTCGACGCTCTTGAAAGGATCGCCAAGGTGGATCTGCCGGAGGTGCCTGCCGCTCTCGGTTCGGAATGCGAATGGGGCTACCGCAATAAGATGGAGTATACATTTTCCGACAAAAAATGGCGTAGCTGGGAGGATATAAGGTCAGGGAAAGAATTTAACGACAGCGGCAACGCGCTTGGCTTTCACATTCCCGGGGCTTTTGACAAGGTGCTTCATATAGAGAGATGTCATCTTCAGGATGAGAAGGGGGATGAGATCAGGAATTTTATTTTTGAGCTTGCGGAAACAAGGGGATATTCCTTTTATAATATAAAGAATAATTCCGGATTGCTCCGTACCCTGATGCTCCGGATTGCATCCACAGGTCAGATAATGGTATGCCTTTCATTCGGAGAAGATGACAAGATTGCCATAAATGAGGTGCTTTCCGCAATAAGGGAGCGTTTTCCTGAAATAACATCATTGTTGTATGTGGTCAATGAAAAGCTCAACGACAGCATAGCAGACCGTGAGGTGATCTCTTTCAGCGGGCCGGAATATATAGAAGAGGAGATGGAAGGGTTGAGATTCAGAATCAACGCGAAATCTTTTTATCAGACCAATTCCCGTCAGGCATATGAATTGTATAAAGTCGCAAGGAAGTTTGCCGGACTTGATTCATGCGGCATGGACAGCGGCAAAGAGAAGCCTCTTGTGTATGACCTGTATACGGGCACAGGCACGATAGCTAATTTTGTGGCGCGTCAGGCGCGTCAGGTAATCGGCATAGAATATGTGGAAGAAGCCATAGCCGACGCCCGTCTGAACTCTGAGGTCAACGGTCTGGACAATACGTTGTTTTACGCAGGAGACATGAAAGATATTCTTACGGATGATTTTGTTGCGAGTCATGGTGTCCCTGACATTATGATCGTGGATCCTCCGCGTGCCGGAATGCATGAGGATGTCGTAAAGGTGATAATGAACGCGTCTCCCGCCGTTATTGTATATGTAAGCTGCAATCCTGCCACCCAGGCGCGAGATCTCGCGTTGCTTGACGCGAGATATAAGGTTACGGCAGTACAGCCGGTGGATATGTTTCCCCACACGCATCATGTGGAAAATGTGGTGCGTCTTGAATTGAGAGATCCGTCATGACTCCTCTTGAGTTGTTGTCGCGTCGCCGCTCCATAAGGTCTTTTACAAAAGAATCACTTCGTCCGGAGCATGTGAAAAGGCTCAAGGCATTGATCACTATGATCAATACGCATCAGCAAGGATTGAAATTCCAATTGATCACTGAAGATCCGGACCCTCTTGAGGGGTTCAGCAAAAGTTATGGAGTTTTTACCAATCCGTCAAACTATGTGGCGGCGGTTGTCGATACTGCGGCACCTGATGTGTATGAGCGTGCCGGCTATTATGCCGAACAGCTCGTGATGAGCGCTGTAGAGTCAGGGATAGGGACGTGCTTTGTAGGTGGCACCTACAAAGAGGACCGTGTTAAAGCCCAGCTGAGGGCAGGGGAAAGGATTCTATTTCTCGTATTGTTGGGTTATCCATCCGACAATACCCGACTTATGGCGAGGGTTATGGCAAAATTCGTACATCTAAGGCACATGACTCCAGATCAGTTTTTTGAACCGGAGTCAGAAGCCGTATCGGCAGTTGAAAGGATTCCGATTCTAAAGGATGGTCTTGAGGCGGTGTCGTATGCTCCGTCCGCTCTCAACAGGCGCCCCGTCAGGATATTTGTAAAAGAAATCAACGGAGAAGAGATGGTCTGCGCGAAAGTGGATGCCTCAAATCCCAAGAATCTCATAGATCTCGGGATCGCCAAGTATAATTATAATTTCGCCACAGGCACTGAATGCGTGTGGGGAAACGGGATGCCGCTGTCAGGAGGGGAATCTTATCTTTGATTTTTGCGGACATTAAAAGACATCGCGGCGGACATGATTGTCCGCCGCGATGTCTTTTAATGATTTATTCAATCTCGATGTCATATTTCTCAAGAAATTCCTGCGACTTGCGGATGTAGTCGTTCATGACCACATCATCTTCCACGAAAGGCACCTCCCGGCGATATGCCTCCATGACTTCTTCAATTAGGGGAGACGATTTCAGCGGACGGCGGAAGTCGATACCTTGGGCTGCATTCATAAGCTCTATGACAGCGATGATTTTCAGGTTGTCAATGATTTTATGAAGCTTGGTGGCGGCGTTCGCTCCCATGGACACAAGGTCTTCCTGTCCGTTTGAGCTTACGATAGAATCGCAAGACGCGGGCCATGCATACATTTTGTTCTGGCTTACAAGAGACGCGTCGGCATACTGGGGGATCATAAAGCCCGAATTGAGTCCTGGTTTTGCCACAAGGAACTCCGGGAGTCCACGCTGTCCGAGTATAAGCTGCGCCACACGTCGTTCAGAGATATTTCCGAGTTCAGCGAGCGCGACGCCCATATAGTCAAATACGAGCGCTATCGGTTCTCCGTGGAAATTCCCGCCGCTTACGACCATATCCTCATCGGGGAATACCGTCGGATTGTCAGTCACAGAGTTTATCTCAGTGTGCAACACCTCGGTGACATGGTGCATAGCGTCTTTTACAGCGCCATGCACCTGCGGAATGCATCGGAAAGAGTAGGGATCCTGCACATGCTTCTTTTCCCTTTCGATAATCTCGCTCCCTTTGAGAATCTTTCTATAGATTTCAGCCGTCTCTATCTGTCCGCGATGAGGCCTCACTCTGTGAAGCCCTTCCCAGAACGGTTCGATTCTCCCGTCGTAGGCTTCAAGGCTCATTGCGCCGAAGAGGTCGAAGCAGTTCACAAGATGCCATGCATCAATGAGAGCCTTGATTCCGTTGGCGCTCATAAATTGGGTGCCGTTGAGAAGAGCGAGACCTTCTTTCGACTGGAGTGTGATCGGTTCCCATCCGAATTTTTCAAGAATCTCCTTGCCGGTGAATTTTTCACCGTTGTAGATCACCTCTCCCTCGCCGATAAGCGGCAGGAACAGATTGGCGAGAGGAGCAAGGTCTCCCGAAGCACCGAGAGAACCCCTGTCATATACCACCGGAAGAATGTCGTTGTTATAAAACTCAATGATTCGCTCTACAGTTTTGAGCTGCACCCCGCTGAATCCCATAGACAATGCATGCGCCTTGAGAAGGAGCATAAGTTTTACGACCACAGGATCCACCGGAGTTCCCACACTGCAGGAATGACTTTTTACAAGGTTTTCCTGAAGGGTGGAAAGTTCTTCGCGTGAAATATGTTTGTTGCAAAGAGAACCGAAACCGGTAGTCACGCCATAAATCGGGGCGGAATGGTTTTCAGCTTTTCTATCGAGATAGTCACGACAATGTTGTATTTTTTGCTTTGCCTCATCCGACAAAGTCAGTTTTGTGCCGTTTTTGAGGATTTTTTCAATAATGTCATAGGTAAGCATACCTGAACCTATGGCATATGTGTTTTCTTTTGTCATAATGATGTCAGATTTGTTTTCAAGGTTAGATTCATGAGCGTCAGCCGAGATGAGTTGACGCATCCGGTTTTGCCTGATAGACAACTGTCCCGTGATGGATGGTTGTGTTCACACAGTTCATTCCCACATAATATGGAAGCATACGGTAATTGGGATATTCAAGGATTATGAGGTCTCCTTGCTTGCCGATTTCGATTGATCCGATCTTGTCTGCCATGCCTACCGCAGCCGCCCCGTTAAGAGTCAATGCCGTTATTGTCTCCTCAACCGACATCTTCATATATATGCATGCGAGAGCGATTGTAAGAGGTATTGATCCGGAGAAACAGCTTCCCGGATTAAGATCTGTAGCAAGCGCCACAGCCGCACCGGCTTCAATGAATTTTCTTGCGGGTGCATATGGCTCACGCAATGCGAATGCAGTGAGGGGGAGCAGGGTGGCGACAACTTCATTCCGAGCCATCTGCCTGATCCCCTCATCGCTTACGTGAAGCAGATGATCTGCCGAGACTGCCCCCATTTCGGCAGCAAGTTCAGCTCCACCGAGGGTTACGATCTCATCGGCGTGGAGTTTCAACTCAAAACCGGCTTCGCGGGCTGCTTTAAGCAGTTTCCTTGAATCTTCAATTTCAAAAACGTTTTTCTCTGTGAAGATATCAAAGAATTTAGCTTTCCCTTTTGCCGCAGGGATCATATCGTTGATCATGAGATCAACATATTTGTCGGTTTGTCCTTTGTATTCTTTTGGGACAGCATGAGCCCCGAGAAAAGTTGAAACCACATTGAGTTTCTGTGCCGGGTCATTTGAAAGGCGTTCAATAGCCTCGAGCATTTTAAGCTCGGATTCGGTGTCTAACCCATATCCGCTTTTAGCCTCAACTGTCGTGACTCCCATTTCAGACATCCGGTTGATAAACCATTGAGCTTTTTCAACAAGGTTTTCGCAAGATTCCGAACGAGTCGCGTTGACGGTAGACTGAATGCCGCCACCGCGTTGCATTATGCTCATATATGACTCTCCGTTCAGACGCCAGTTGAACTCGTCAGGTCTGTATCCTCCGAAAATCAGATGGGTGTGGGAATCTACAAATCCCGGCAAAACAGCTTTTCCTTCAGCATCGATTATCTTAAAGACAGTGTCATTGTCTGTTTTCAATGAATCCGATGGTCCGACATAAGTGATGATACCATCCGATACCATGACCGATGCATTTTCGATCACGGACAATTTTGCCATGTCGGCACCCTTACAGGAAGATTTTCCTGTAGGAGTGACGACAGTGGCATTATTGATTATGATGTTGCCCTTCATAGCAAAGCCATCAATTTTTATCGATAACTTTATCAACTATGCCCAGAATTTGCATCTCGCGGTCGATAGCGGCTGACGCTATCACGGATGCTGCGGAAAGAATTTCTTCCGCCTTTTCACGATTCTTTAGTCCTGCGGCATTTATTCTGACGTTCAGATGGGCACCGAGCACCGCGCTGCGGGCTGCGAGAGCACCTACTCCGGCATCGCTCACTGAAGCGGGATTTCCTTTTGACGCCATGGCTTCAAGCACGTCGAAAGTGTCGTAAGCTGCCTGCATCGTGCGCAAGGGAACTTCTGTAGCGTAGAGTGTGGCGGCTTCAAGAGCCTTGGCACGCGCCTCTTTTTCCTCAGGAGTCTTTTTGGGCATCGCGAATACATCCATAATGCGGTTGAACGCTTCTGTGTCTTCGTCCACGAGCGCTATAAGACGATCCTGGATCGCGTGTCCTTTTTCCGCGACATCAGAAAATTCTTCCCAGCGGTCATCCCAGCCTGCCTTGTGTGCTGAAAGATTGGCTACCATGGTTCCGAGAGCGGCAGCCAAAGCTCCCATGTATGCGGAGATGCTTCCTCCGCCCGGAGCCGGGGATTCGGATGCCGTTTCTTCGGCAAAGTCCTTGCAGGTCATATCTACAAGCTTTTTGCCGTGCTTGTCAAGAAGCATATCCTCAATGATCTTCTCGTCGCGAGCAAACGGCTTAAGTTCGTCAAGCCCCATTGATTTTACGGCGATCTTGATAATTTCGTCTTCGCTGATACCAACTGAACGCTGTTGCTTGCGAAGGTAATGCTTGCCGGCATCGATCAATGTGCGCTTCGGCACAAGACCTACTATCTCAGTACCTGTCACACGCACCCCTCTTGCCGCCGCAGCGCGGCATACCTCATCGAAGGCGACGTGCAGGGGAGTGGTCGACACATCTGTGATATTCATAGAAACCTGCGCGATGCCATATTCATCGATGAACCATCCGATAGCTTTGGTGGCTTTCAATGTGCCGGGCAACATGATAGTATTGCCTTGGGCATCTTTCATCGGTTTGCCGTTTGGTTTTCCCCCTTCGCGTTGGGGCCGTCCTTTTTCTCTTACGTCGAAAGCGATTGCGTTGGCTCTGCGGGTGGATGTGGTGTTGAGATTGAAGTTTACTGCGATAAGGAAATCTCGGGCTCCGACAGCAGTGCATCCGGTGCGTGCCGCATCCTCGTCAAACGGGCGGTTGCCGAAATCCGGTCCTTTGTCTTCTTTCCCCAGCCTGTCGGCAAGTCCTTCATACTCACCTTGTCGGCACACTGCGAGATTTTTACGTTCCGGAGAGAATGCCGCCGCCTCGTAGCAGTAGCATGGGATATTGAGCTCGTTTGCCGCACGCTCCGCAAGTTTGCGGGCGAGGGCCGCGCACTCTTCAAGCGAGATTCCGCTGACCGGAATAAGCGGGCAGACATCAGTAGCGCCCATTCGCGGATGGGCTCCATGATGATTGCGCATGTCGATCAGTTCGGAAGCCTTTTTCATTCCTCTCAGTGCCGCCTCGACGACAGCTTCAGGTTCACCCACGAAGGTCACCACCGTTCTGTTGGTAGCTTCTCCCGGATCAACATCAAGGACTCTGACTTCACCACCTTTTTCAATGTCTGCAACGATTGCGTCTATCACTGATTTATCACGACCTTCTGAAAAATTGGGTACGCACTCTATGATTTGTTTCATTGTGAATTCTGTTAGATTGAATTTTACAAGAGAACGCATCCGCGTTCTCTTGTAAATTGAAAGTATAGGTAATTATTTTTCCAAAAGTTCTGTCAGGAACTTTTCGTCAGCCAGGAATGGCTCAGTGATCATAAATCCGTTTCCGGATTGAGTCTCGTTCCATTCCTTGACAGTAGACATGGCGTTTTCATTCCTTGCCCAGCTTCTGCGGGCGACTCCGCCCATAACGTCCCACAACATTGCGTTCTTCAGGATTTCGTCCACTCTTTCAGAGCCGTCGCAGACCATGCCGAAACCACCGTTTATTGATTTGCCGATACCTACTCCGCCTCCGTTGTGCAGCGCCACGAGGCTCATTCCGCGTGCGCAGTTGCCGGCAAAACATTGCACAGCCATGTCTGCCATGACATTTGATCCGTCTTTTATGTTGGATGTCTCGCGGAAAGGAGAGTCGGTGCCGCTTACGTCGTGGTGGTCGCGCCCAAGCATGATAGACCCGACTTCTCCGTTGCGGACCATCTCGTTGAAGCGAAGGGCAATCTTGAGACGACCCATGGCGTCCTGATACAAAATTCTTGCCTGTGTGCCTACTACCAGAGCGTTTTTCTCGGCATCCCGTATCCAGTTATAGTTGTCGCGGTCCTGTCCGCGCCTGTCCGGATCTATACATTCCATGGCGGCGCGGTCAGTTTTTACAAGGTCTTCATGCTTTCCGCTCAGACAAACCCAACGGAAGGGTCCGTATCCGTAGTCAAACAGCATAGGTCCCATGATGTCTTCCACATAAGAAGGCCATATGAATCCGTCCTTTTCATCGATACCGTTCCGGGATATTTCTTTCACTCCGGCATCGTATATCGCCTTCATGAATGAATTGCCGTAGTCAAAGAAATAGGTGCCTCGTGAGGTGAGCGCTTTTATCGCTTCGAAATGGCGTTTCAGAGATTCGTCTACCTTTTTTCGGAATGCGTCGTGATCCTCATGGAGCAGTTTGGTCCGTTCCTCGAACGAAAGTCCCGCCGGGCAATATCCTCCTTCATACACGGCATGACAAGAAGTCTGGTCGCTGAGCAGCTCTATTTTTTTATCATGTTCCACTGCATATTCAAGCAAGTCTACGACATTGCCGTGGTATGCTATGGAGAGGGGTTTATTTTCCGCCATAGCCTTTTCCGCGAGTTCGAAAGCGCGAGGTATAGAATCGGTCACTTCTTTCACCCAACCCTGATTCTTTCTTGTCTCAATTCTGGAAGCGTCCACTTCTGCTGTTATAGAAGCGGCACCGGCGATGTCGGCAGCTTTTGGCTGAGCCCCGCTCATGCCTCCGAGACCGGATGACACGAAAAGATGTCCTGAGAGATCTCCGTCCTGCGGAATGCCCAGTTTCATACGTCCCGCGTTTAGAAGGGTGTTGAAAGTGCCGTGCACGATACCTTGCGGACCTATGTACATCCATCCTCCGGCTGTCATCTGTCCGTAATTTGCCACTCCCATCTGCATCGCTTCGTGCCAGTCATGGAGATTGTCAAACATACCAACCATCATGGCGTTAGTTATGATGACTCTCGGCGCGTCTTCTTTGGAAGGGAACAGTCCGAGGGGATGACCGGATTCTATAACGAGGGTCTGTCTGTCGGTGAGTTCCTCAAGATATTTTTTTATAAGATGATACTGCAGCCAGTTCTGGCATACTTGTCCGGTCTCACCATATGTGACCAATTCATAAGGGTAAAGGGCTATATCGAAACAAAGGTTGTTGTCGATCATTACCTGGAAAGCTTTGCCTGCGAGACAATTCCCTTTGTATTCATCTATTGGTTTCGCTTTGAGGTCTCCTTGCGGGCGCCATCTGTAGGCATAGATTCTTCCTCTTGTTTTCAGTTCTTCCAAAAACTCGGGCGCCACTTTTTCATGGAGCTCTTCAGGAAGGTATCTGAGGGCGTTTTTCAATGCAGTCAGTGTCTTTTCTTTTGTGAGAGTGTATCCTCTGTCAGGAGCCCGTCTGATCCCTTGTTGAAACTTGGGATACTCCGGAAGATGTGCTGACAGGAGTATTTTAGGTCGTGTCATGGTGAAATGTAAAGGTTAAAAATAGATGTTTATTCTGCAAATTTAATCAAAATTCCAATATCCCCCAATTGTGTAGAGTAAAATCAGTGTTATTCCTGACAAATTTCCATAAACCGGGGGTGCCTGTCATTGTAATCGCGCTCTAAATGTAAAAACGGAGGACCGTTGCCCGGTCCCCCGTTTCTGCATTGAACTTACAAGTATATCAGTCTTCCTGGTCTACATATGGAATCGCTGCCAGTTTCAGGTCATGACTTTTTATAAAGTCGATGATCTGGTCACGTTCCGGGGAGGGATCCACATCCTCGTTGATTCTGCGTAGGGCATTGAATACCGAAGTGGCTGTCTGGTAGACGTGTCTGTAGCATTTGGCGATATCATCGATAATCTCGTCGCTTTTCTTTCCACGTCTCAGCACAAAAGCATTCACTCCGAAATATTCGATCGGATTGTGAGCCATGACAACGAAAGGAGGTACATTCCCGTTTACGCGGCAACCACCTTTGATGAGCACCCATTCACCTATCTGGCATTTTTCATGCACAAGCGCATGGGAGGAAAGTATGGAGTAGTTGCCGATTTTTACGTCGCCGGCGATCTTGACAGCATTCCCGAGTACACAATAATCGCCTATCTCAGAGTCATGGCCGATGTGCGACTGTGCCATGATAAACGAGTCATGACCGATTTTGGTCTTGCCGTCTTTGTAGATGCTGCGGTTGATTATGACTTGCTCGCGGATTTTATTGTTGTCGCCGATTTCAACATAAGACATATCTCCTTTCCATCGGAAATCCTGCGGATCTGCCGCGATGACCGCTCCCTCGAAGATTTCATTGTTCTCACCGATTATGGCACCGGTGAGGATGCTGGCGTGAGGATGTACATGACATCCTTTGCCGATGACCACATCTTTTCCTATATATACGAAAGGATCGATGATAACGTCGTCGGCAATTTTTGCCTCAGGATGCACGAATGCAAGATTGCTGATTGTTGCCATAAGTTATAGGTTTTAGGTTAACATTATCTTCCTCCGCCTACCGATTGGTAAAGAGAGATCAGTGCCGCGGCGCGCTCATGCCAGTTGGCTATACATGCCAGCTGAGCGTTGAGAAGGCTTGAGCGTGCTGTAAGGACCTCAAGATAGGTGGTTGACTGGTTGTACATGAACAGCTCGTTTGTGTATTCCACAGATTTCTCAAGCTCATTTACCTGTAGCTCGAGATATTTGTTCTTTTCCACATTCTTGTTGTATGATACGAGCGCGTTGCTTACGTCAGAACTTGCCGACAGAACCGCATACTCAAAATTGTTGAGAGCCTGTTGCTGCTGTGCTTTTGCCGCCTCAAGAGTGGCAATGTTCTGTCCGCGTGAAAAAATCGGGGCGGTCAGCTGTCCAGCAAGCTGAAGGAACCATTCGCCGGGATTCTTGATCAAGGAGCCTATGAGGTTTGTGAACCCTCCCTGGGCAGATATTACCAGACTGGGATAGAAAGCGGCGCGTGCGCTGTTGGTGGTGTAATATGCCGCCGCCATCGACCTTTCCGCCGCTCTTACATCCGGACGCACGGCAAGATAGGAGAGTGGTATGCCGTTTACTATCTGATCGGGTAATGTGAAATCGAGTTGGGAAGTCACCTCCCATACCTGCGGATAAGAGTTCAGGAGCAGAGAGAGCGTGTTTTGCAGCTGATTGATAGATTCCTCAAGAGTCGGTACAGAGCTTTGTATGTTGTAGAGGTTCGCACGGCTCTGCACCACTGCCGCCTCGTTGGTTCTGCCCGCGTTTTTGAGAAGCTCCATTGTCTCGACCTGTTCCGCCCAGATGTCGCATGTGCGCTTGGTGAGGTCGAGTTGCTGGTTCAGCATTACAAGAGAGTAATACACGGAAGCGACTCCACAGACGATCTGGGAATGTACCGCCTGCTCATAGTCCTGACTCATCTCAAGGCTTACCTGGGCACCACGCTTACGGTTGAGGATTTTTGCAAAGGCATCGATTTCCCAGGATACGCTCAACGGAATAGTATAGCTCCATTTCATGTCGGTCCAGTCCATCTGGTTTCCACCAAAAGTTGAAGTGCCGCCGTTTGGAGATATCGACACCGCGGGGAAATAGCTTAACTTCGCACCCTTGAGCTGAGCGCGAGCTATGTCGACATTAAGCTTCGCGTTTTTCAGATCCTTGTTGTTGGCGAGGGCGAGGCGTATCAGGCTCTGAAGTTTCGGATCCTGAAACACCTTTTCCCAGCCGAGATAGGGTAGTGAAGTGGAATCTGCCTGTTCCTCGGAAGCTTTCTTGAAATCCCCGACGAGCTGGCTGTCTTCCACCGGAAGCTCATATTTTTTATAGATGTGGCAACTTGAAAACGCTACCGCCATCAACGCGCCTGCCGCGCAAATTTTTATTGTGTTCATTTGTTGTCAGTTTCTTTAATCGCGGTTAATGGCATATTGCTCAAGTTCGGATGAGATGCCGGTGTTGTCTGTGTCTTTCCATTTCGGAGGTGATAGCTTCTCCTGGAGAGACTGGAATGCCACGAAGAGTGCGGGGACTACAAGAACCTGCAGGATCATGCCTATAAGCATACCTCCGATAGCTCCGGCACCGAGAGCCTGATTGCCGTTTTTGCCCGCGCCGTGTGCGAACATCATTGGCAGAAGTCCGATAATCATCGCGAGAGAGGTCATAAGGATCGGTCGCAGACGGGCGATAGCTCCCTGGATGGCAGCATTCAGAATGCTCATGCCTGTCTTGCGGCGGTCAAGAGCGAACTCCACGATAAGGATGGCATTCTTCGCAAGAAGACCGATAAGCATGATAAGCGCGATCTGCAGATAGATGTTGTTGGCAATATCCATCATTCTTGCAAAAATGAACGCACCCATAAGACCGAACGGCACCGAGAGAATAACCGACCACGGGAGGATATAACTTTCATACTGTGCGGAAAGGATGAGATAAACGAAAAGAAGCACGAGCGCGAACACATATCCGGTTGATCCGCTTGACCCGGACGCCTCTTCACGTGTCATACCGGAGTATTCATAGCCATAGCCTTCAGGAAGCGTCGCCTGTGCGATATTGTTTATCGTTTCGATTGCTACACCTGAAGACACTCCCGGAGCAGGAGTACCGGTGATTGATATGGCGGTAAACATGTTGAAGCGGTCGATAAGGTCAGGTCCGTATACGCGGGTGAGTTTGACAAAGTTGTCGATAGGAGCCATTTCCACCCCGTTTCTGATTTTTATCTGCTTGAGGGTTTCCGGGGAGACGCGTGCGTCGGGAGCCGCCTGCATCATCACACGATAGAGTTTACCGTAGCTGTTGAAGTTGGATATATACATACCTCCGTAATATCCCTGTAGGGCGGAAAGCACGGCATTCTGCGTAAGTCCCGCCTGCTTTACTTTCGCCACGTCGATCTCAACCATATATTGGGGGAACGTGGGGTTGAAGTTGGAGTACGCCATCTGTATCGCAGGGTCGGCGTTGAGGGCGGCGATGAATGTCTGGTAGACCTGGAAGAATTTGTCAAGGTCACCGCCGGTGCGGTCCTGAAGTTTGATCTCAAAACCGTTGGTGGCGGAATAACCGGAGATCATCGGCGGCTGGAAGAACATTATGCGGGCATCTTTCACAGTCCCTGTTTTCATAAACAGCTGACCGAGAATTGCGCTTGCGCTTTCAGTCTCTTCGTCACGTTCGTCCCATGGCTTGAGTTTGATAATGAACGAGCCATAAGTGTTGCCCTGACCGCCCACGAAGCTGTAGCCTGTGATAGCGGTGCGGCTTTGTACTGCCGGTATAGACCCTATGATACTGTCTACCTCGTTCATGATGGTCTGAGTGCGTTCCTGCGAAGTGGCGGGAGGGAGCGTTACGGCGCCCATGATTGTGCCGGTGTCTTCTGTGGGCACAAGGGCGGTCGGAGTGATTGCCATAAGCCATACGAGCACAGCCACAGACGCGGCAACAAGTCCGAACGAGGTGATCTTATGGTTAGCACACCATTTCACAAGTTTGTGATAGACGTTGAGGAGCTTGTCGAAAGATTTGTTGAACGCATCGATAAATGCGCGGGTGAACAGACCGCAGAGAGCGATAACCGCCACAATCACGGCTACGCAGCTCAGTGCGACATTTTCAAATGTGTACCATCCAAGCACGAGGAATACAATAGCCGCGCAGAGGAATATGAATGTTACGAGAGGAGGGAAGGATAGACGTTTCTTATAAGCGGATGCCATGGTTTTGGCAGCCTCGCCATATGCCTCACCCATTCTTTCTTTCAGATTCTTATCGTCGTGACCTTTGAGGAAGAGCGCGCAGAGGGCAGGTGATAGGGTCAACGCGTTGATAGCTGAGAGACCGATCGCCATTGCCATTGTAAGACCGAACTGGCGATAGAAAATACCCGAAGTGCCGCCGAGGAATGATACCGGAATGAACACGAGCATCATCACAAGGGTGATGGAGATAAGGGCTCCGGAGATTTCCCTCATCGCGTCGATAGATGCCTTGCGCGGTGACTTATAGCCCTGGTCGAGTTTGGCATGCACCGCTTCCACCACCACTATGGCGTCGTCCACCACGATCGCGATGGCAAGCACCAGAGCGGAGAGGGTAAGAAGGTTGATGGTGAAGCCGAATATGTAGAGCAGGAAGAACGTACCGATCAACGCTACCGGGATGGCGATCATCGGGATAAGAGTGGAGCGGAAGTCCTGAAGGAAGACGAACACAACGATAAACACAAGTACGAACGCCTCGATCAGGGTTTTGATCACCTCATGGATAGAAGCGAAAAGGAAGTCGTTGACACTCATGGTAGTCTGAAGCACCATCCCGGCAGGGAGTGACTTGCGAGACTCGTCCATCAGCTTTTCAATATCTTCGATAACCTGTGTGGCGTTAGATCCGGCAGACTGGAACACAATTGCAGAGCTGCCGAGGTGTCCGTTGTTTAGATTCTGGAATCCGTAGGTCAGTCGTCCGAGTTCCACGTCAGCCACATCGCTTAGGCGAAGAATCTCTCCAGTGGGGGATGCCTTTAGAATGATATTCTCAAACTCGCTGGCGTCAGAGAGACGTCCTTTGTAACGCAACACGTATTGGAAGCTTTGGTCACCTTGTTCGCCGAACTGACCCGGAGCGGCTTCGATATTCTGCTCCGCAAGTGCCGCGCTTACGTCAGAGGGCATAAGCTTATATTGCGCCATTTTGTCGGGTTTGAGCCATATGCGCATAGAATAGTCTGCACCGAAAGCCATCGCCTCACCCACACCCGATACACGTTTGATCTGAGGAAGGATGTTGATGCTCATGTAGTTGTCGATAAACTGAGTAGTATATTTGTCTTCAGGGTCAAACATACCGATAACCATAAGCATTGAAGTCTGGCGTTTCTGAGTGATGACGCCCACCTGATTTACCTCAGAAGGAAGGAACGAGGCAGCTTTGGCAACGCGGTTCTGAACGTCGACCGCAGCCATGTCGGGATCCATTCCCTGTTTGAAATACACCTCTATTGTCGCGGCTCCGTTGTTGGTGGCAGAGGAGACCATATAGTCCATGTTCTCGGCGCCGTTGATCTGTTCCTCAAGGGGAGCGATCACAGAGTTGAGCACGGTCTGCGCGTTAGCGCCGGTATATGTGGTTGATACCCTCACTGTAGGAGGGGCAATGTCGGGGTATTGCTCGATAGGGAGGCTCATAAGCCCAAGAATACCGAAGATCACGATAAACACCGAGATCACGGTAGACAGCACCGGGCGGTTTATAAATCTGTCAAGTTTCATTGTTTGAAATTATAATGCCTTATTGGTTGTAAGGTCTGTTCTTGGAATTATTCTGCAGTGGCTGCAGGAGACGCGGGCTGAGCAGAGGCAGCTGTTTTCGGGGAGATTACCATACCGTCGCGGACGGTTATACCCACGCCTTCTGTCACGATCATGTCGCCGGGTTTAAGTCCGGATGTGACGATATAATTTTTACCATCGTTTTCCGCTGCCACAGTGATGGGTGTGGAATGCACTTTGGCTGAGTCCCCGACCACATACACGAATTTCATGTCCTGGATCTCGAATGTAGAGTTCTGAGGGATCTGGATTGTGGAATTGTGAATCGCGGGTATAAGCACCTGTCCTGTGTTTCCGCTTCTAAGCATACCGTCAGGGTTGGGAAATTCTGCTTTTGTGGTAGCGCTTCCGGTTGCCTGGTCGATTACACCTGAAATAGATACGATCTTGCCTTTGTGCGGATATATGGTGCCGTCGGCAAGTTTAAGGGAAACCTCGGGGAACGACGCCACAACATCGGAGATAGAACGTTTCCCTCCGTCTGTAAATTCAAGAAGAACCTTTTCGTTGAGGGAGAAGTCAGCCTGCATTACCTTGTTGTCAGAAAGTACGGTAAGTACAGTAGAAGGGCTTACCAGGGTACCCTCTTTGTCAGTGATGGTGCCAACGATTCCTGCCACAGGGGCTGTGACGGAAGAATATGAAAGGTTCTTTTTTGCCGATACGAGTGCCGCCTGCGCCTGTTGGAGCTGGGCTTTGGCTGCGTTCAGGGCATCAGCGGAAGTCTGATAGGCAGACGCGCTGATAATGTTTTTGTCAAGAAGAATCTTATTGTTGTTTGCATTTGTGGTGGCAGTGTTTACGTTCGCCTGCGCTACCGCCACGGCAGCCTGAGCCTGGTCTACTGCAGCCTGAAGCTGCACCTGATCAATTGTGAACAGCACCTGCCCCTTTGATACCCGCTGTCCGTCGTCGACATGGACTTTTGTCAGGAATCCTGTGATCTGAGGACGGATCTGAACGTCATTTGTTCCTTCGAGGGTGGTGGGGAATCCAGCGTCAAGAGTAGTGTTGCTCTCGCTCACAGTCATGACTGCGAGCTCAGGAGCTCCTTGACCTTGCTGTTGGTCGGAATTTCCTTTGCAGGATGGGAGCACCATGCCTCCCGTCGCCAGCACAATCGCCAGCGCATTGATTTGTCGTATTTTCATATCTGTTAATTGTATGGAATGTTCAGAGATTATGATTGTCTCAAATGATAGGTAGTTATAAGTAAGGAGGATAAACGACCTTATTGAATTCTTTATTTTGCAATATGGTACATTTTATATGATTAAAAAATGTGTATCTTGATGCAGCCATGCCATATGCAGCTATGCTTGACCGCATAAGATTCATTCCGGTAGAAAACTTATGCAAAGGTAACAATTTTTGAGCCTCGTTGTGCGAACTTTTGGGTATTTTAAGTAAATCTGACCAATTTTTGTATGGTTTGGAAAAACTATAAAGCATTAAATTGGTGTGTATTTTAACGAAAGTATTCAAGGTAAAAAGGAAGTGCAAATGCAGAATCGGCAAAATTCTGCATTTGCACTTTGGCATATGACATGAAATCAATGGCAAACATGAATATAGATCATCATTGTTTATTGAAAGGTGGAGGGGTTCCGGCATCATTGATATCCGTAGTCGCGTTATCTCCGGGTGTGTCAGTCTGAGTCTCGGGTTTATGTCCCGCGTTTTCATTCTGACTTCTTTCAATTTCGCGTTTCCGCTCTTCTTTCTTATTGAGTTCAATAATCTCGTCAGTGCGTGATTTCCATTTTCTGGGACCGAGAATAATTTCCACGTCGTCATGGAAAATCACCTCTTTCTCAACAAGGAGATCACGTATCTGATTATGCTCTTTGGCATATTTGCGCAAAATTTCTTTTGCACGTTCATATTGCTGGTTTACGATCCGTTTCACTTCCTCGTCAATGACTTTCGCTGTCTCGTCGGAATATGGTTTTGTGAATCCATATTCTTGTCCGGTAGAGTCATTATAGTTGATGTTGGGAAGCCGGTCGCTCATTCCGTATACCAGCACGAGCGATCTGGCTATCTTCGTGCATTTCTCAAGGTCATCGCTTGCACCTGTGCCGACCTGACCTGTGAATACGTCTTCAGCCGCCCTGCCTCCGAGAAGTCCGCACATGGTGTCAAGAAGAGCTTGTGTCGGAATGATCTGCCGTGCCTCCGGTGCATACCATGCCGCGCCAAGAGCTCTTCCGCGAGGCACTATGGTCACTTTCACAAGAGGATTGCCGTATTGAGTCATCCAGCTTATTGTGGCGTGCCCCGCCTCATGTGTGGCAATCGAGAATTTTTCTTCATCAGTGATGATTCGGGATCTTTTCTCAAGACCGCCTACAATCCTGTCGATTGCCGCCATGAAATCATTCCAGTCAACCTCCTTTTTGTTGTTGCGCGCGGCTATCAAAGCAGCCTCGTTGCATACGTTCGCTATATCCGCTCCGGAGAATCCCTGGGTCTGTCGCGCAAGTTGCTCCACATCAAGTTTGCTGTTGACCTTGATTCTTCTGAGATGAACGTTGAAAATCTCGACACGGTCGGTAAGTTCCGGAAGATCTACATAAATCTGTCTGTCAAAACGTCCGGGTCGCAACAATGCTTTGTCAAGCATGTCTGCACGGTTGGTTGCGGCAAGGATTATGACACCATTGTTTGATCCGAAGCCGTCCATTTCCGTGAGCATCTGGTTGAGCGTGTTCTCGCGTTCATCATTAGAACCCATGTTCGGATTCTTTCCTCGGGCACGTCCCACGGCATCAATCTCGTCGATAAACACGATACAGGGTGCTTTTTCCTTTGCCTGTTTGAAGAGGTCGCGCACACGAGCCGCTCCGACACCCACAAACATTTCAACGAAATCGGAGCCCGACATAGACAGGAAAGGCACGTTGGCTTCTCCCGCCACCGCTTTGGCGAGAAGGGTCTTTCCGGTTCCGGGAGGACCTACGAGAAGCGCACCTTTGGGGATTTTTGCCCCGAGCTCAGTGTAGCGTTGGGGATTTTTGAGGAATTCTACTATTTCCTCAATCTCGACTTTTGCTTCGGCAAGCCCCGCAACGTCTTTGAATGTGACTGAAGTCCCGTTGTTTTTGTCAAAAACGGTGGCGCGGGATTTCCCTACATTGAAGATTCCGCCGGATCCCGAGCCTCCACTCATGCGTTTCGACATATAGACCATGAAGATAACCAGCAGTAAAATCGGACCGAAATAATAAAATATTTTCATCAGGTCCGACCCTTTTTCGTAGTTCACTTTGATCTCGGGTTTCCCTTCGGCAGCAAGAGTAGCGTTCCAACTGTCTATTTTTTCCTGAATCTTATCAGTAGACGGGATTGTGGTTTTTATCTTTTTGTCTCCGTCATAGCCACTTGAAGTGTCAAACTTATGCTTCTTCGCACCTTCTTCTGTGACGAATCCTTCCGCGACACCGGCTTCGGAAAAAACCATTATCTTGTCAATGTCACCTTCGATGGCGGCTTTCTGGAAATCTGTCCAGTCTACTTCCTTGGTCTGGGATGCATCCTGGAAATAAAACAGGGCGAACAGAGAAAGAATTATTATTGCATACATCCAATACATATTGAATGCATTCCTTCTATTGTTGCCGTTTGGCTGTGGTTTGGGATATTTTAGCATGTGGAATATTGTTTCAGATTATTTCCCGTCAAGGTCAGCACTCATCTTGTATTAACTCAACGGGAGCGTCATTCCAGAGGGATTCAAGTGAGTAAAATTCCCTGTATTCGGGAAGAAATACGTGAACCATAATGTCGCCGTAATCTATTACGATCCACTGACAGTTTTTATAGCCGTCATAGTTATAGGGTTTGGCTCCGGTCTTTTCCCGGACTTTTTCCCTGACAGAATCGGCTATGGCGCTTACCTGAGAGGTGCTGCCTCCCTGGCAAATGATCAATTTATCGGTAGACGCTGATTCGAAACCGGACAAGTCGACAATCGCGATTTTTTTCCCTTTCTTGTCGGTTATGGCGTCTATGATTTGCGGAGTGATGTCAGAGTTGTTTTGCATCAGATGCAGAATTTTTGATTTTAATGCTCAGTCTCGTCCTAAATGGGAAGAAACCTGTGAGTTACAATATAACAAATGTCATGCCAAAACTATCGGCAAAACAGAAAATTTAACACTCGTTAGGTTAAAAGTCGGTTGCGAAATTACAAAAAAATGCCCGAACTTCAAAGAAAGCCGGGCGTTTATAGATTAATATTAAGAGTTATTAAGTTATAGGGTATGACATTTCCGGATAAGTTAAGAGTCATTTGCCGTATCTCATCTCGATCACATCCCAATCGACTATATCCCAGAGT
The DNA here is from genome assembly GCA_947174235.1 of uncultured Porphyromonadaceae bacterium. GTDB lineage: Bacteria > Bacteroidota > Bacteroidia > Bacteroidales > Muribaculaceae > Lepagella. Next base: position 24,585 of record CAMWID010000031.1, read on the forward strand.
TTGTGCAGATAGTCCGCTCTTAGGTTTTGGTAGTCAAGGTAATAGGCATGTTCCCATACGTCGAATACAAGTAAAGGTTTCAATCCCTGCGTGAGTGGGTTCTCCGCATTTTTACCTTGAAGGATATATAGTTTGTTTTCGGAATCAGCTGCAAGCCATACCCAACCGGAGCCAAAGAGGGTTGCTCCGGCATCTTCAAACTTCTTTTTAAATTCGTCGAGACTGCCGAATTGTTTTTCAAGCGCGTCCCGGAGTTCGCCTGAAGGTTCCTTGAGTCCTTCTGGTGAGAATTGGAAGAAATAGAATATATGGTTCCACGCCTGGGAAGCATTGTTGAAGAGTTTGCCATCGCTTTTCATGATAATGTCCTCAAGGGCCATATCGGCGAAATCGGTGCCTTCAATAAGCTTGTTTAATGTGTCGATGTATGCTTTTTCGTGTTTACCATAATGGTATTCGATAGTAAGCGGTGAGATGACAGGGGCAAGAGCGTCCTGGGCGTAAGGTAACTTAGGCTGTGTGAATTTCATATCGCAAAAGTAATTGGTTTATACATATAACAAAGATTCCGGTCTAATGGTTGAACCGGAATCTTTGTTAAGTTAAGTTTCTATAATCATTCCCTGAAGTTATTTAACGCTTTCAATCCAGCGGAACAGGTCGTCAAGGTTGTAGTCTCCTGAGTGAGGACGGTTCCACGGCAGCGCGAAATTAACGTCATAGCCGGCGTTTTCAAGAGCGGTGGCGAGGTTCACGGGCACAAGGAAAGATGTGTCACGGTCTTTTGCGCCATGGCGTATGTACCAGTGGGCGGCAGTTCCCTGACGTTTCTCTTTACCTATGAAATTCATGGGATTCATGAGTTTGATCCTTGTGGCGAGCACCTCCGAGATTGAGGCATCGGGATTCCCGGTGCGCTTCCTCAGGCTGAAATCAGTGAAATTGGAAGGGTCTCCTTGCTCATTGCCAAATACCCGGTTTTCCGGAGTGGCGGCATCTTTGAGCACACCATAGGCATCGAAAGCGGGGGGCGTCTTTAGAGTTTGCTGTGTGGCGACATAAGAAAGATATTTGTCCCAGTCCACGTCAATGACATAATCAGTGTATTCGGTGCGAGGGGCTCCCCCTTCCATGCGCGGTGGGCGCTGAGGCATCCCTCCGTTTGCCGGTCCTGATCCGAGCATCTGGGCGAAAGAAGGGCGTGGTTTCTGATAGCGGATAATGCCGATTGAGTCAGGGATCTCGCAACCTTCTTCCAAAGCTTTCTGGGCGGATGCCATTATGAAAGTCTTTAGATAATCCATGTAATTTTCAGATGTTATCTTATTTCCTTCAGAATCCGTAAGTCCGAGGGAATCGATATATGCCGGACACATCGCTGAAAGTTCATCGGAGATTGCTATCTGTGCGGCGTCAAGGTGACGGACTCCGGTGTTTGTGCATCCATAGAGCCATTCATATTCCATGTCCGCATGATTCAGGTCAGTGATCGGACAATAGCAGATTGATGCGTATACAGCGTCTGAAGCGTCAGCTGCCCCCATTTTTTTCAGATAGCCGTCATACTCCGGGGCATTGCCGGTGGCACCTTGAAGAGAAGACATAGCCCCCCCGGCGCTTGTGCCGTCTGTGAAAATACGCTCGGAATTACCAGGTATCAGGTCATCATTATAGTGAAGATAGCGTGTCGCCGCTTTAAGGTCAAGAAGTCCGTTGGGAGCCGTTCCGGTATAGACTGTTTTGCCGTCCTTGGATACAGAAGATCCGTTTCCTCTTGCCCCCGGTATGCATAATACATATCCTTCAGCAAGCGCGCGTCCTGTGGCGTCGGCAGGGGTGGGGGTGCCGGCAGGAGATGCCATATATCCTCCTATGTTATTGCGCATCAATATAGGAATCTCAACGTCAGACTTCCCTTTAAGGTCAAAGGGAACATAGATGTTCAATTTCTGGTAAGCGGAATCCTCAACATTGCGTACATAAAAAATATTTTCATACGCTTTGAATCTAACCACGTTCCCCATAGGCATGGTTATTGAATCTATCCTGTAATTGTCAGGATCAAACCTGAGAATATCCTTTTCGGCCGCAAGACATGACGCCGCCATGGATACCCCCAACACGGTAGTAACAAGGTATCTGGTCATAATGGGTTATATTAATTTTGTCAGTCTCGGTTCGTGTCGCGTGCACTTTGCGTTTCAGACAACGGAATAACGGGTCAAATCTATTTTTCGTTCAAAAAAAGGGTAGACAACACTAAAAATATGCCAGACATTGTCCTCATTCCATAAAACTCCGACGCAATGGCGGCGGAGTTTATGGAATGAGGTGTAGCCTTATTTCAGGGATACGACAACAAAACACGTGTGCATGTATCAATCGAATATGGAATCCCAGTCTTTCCAGACAGGATCGTAGCCATGAGCGCGTATTGCCTGTTCCACATCAGATGGTGTTCTCTCGTCGCTGACTTCGAATTGTTCAAGCGAGTCCGGCACGGCTGTATAGCCTCCCGGATCGGTTTTGCTTCCGGCGCTCATTGAAGTGACACCGAGAGTCATCATATTGTCGCGAAACCGGGGGGATTCGCGTGTTGAGTAAGATATATCCACGTCATGATCGAAAATTCGGAAGGCAAAAGTCAACTGAGCGAGTTCTTTGTCAGAAATTATGCTTTTAGGCTGAAATCCGCTTTCGGAAGGACGCATCCTCGGGAAGTTGACAGAATACCTGCTTCTCCAATACTTCTTTTGCAGATAGCGTAGATGACGCGCCATCATCACCACGTCGCCTCTCCAGTCTTCCAGACCGAGAAGGGCTCCCATCCCGATTTTATGGACCCCCGCTTCTCCCATACGGTCGTAGCCGTTCAGACGCCAGTCGAAATGACTCTTCATCCCCTTCGGATGATATTTTTTGTATGCCTCCCGGTGGTAGGTCTCCTGAAAACATACCACACCGTTCAGCCCGGAATGAGTAAGCCTTTCATAATCAGCGGCACGCATGGGCTGTACCTCTATCGTGAGATTATGAAAGTACGGCCGACATGTGTGGAGGACGTTTTCAAGGTATTCCACCCCGCATAACGACGGGTATTCCCCTGATACAATGAGAAGGTTTTCAAACGGTCCCATTTTTCTGATCGCCTTGCATTCCTCTTCGATCTGACGCATTGAGAGGATAGTGCGTTCAAAAGGATTGTCATGGTTGAATCCGCAATACACACATTTATTGGTGCAGGCGTTTCCTACATACATAGGGATATATAATGAGATGGTTTTGCCGAATCTTTCTCTTGTGAAATGCTGACTTAATGCCGCCATTTCCTCCAGCCTGCATGATGCGGCGGGGGAGATCAGAACCGCAAACTCGTCAGGCGAGAGAGCTTTTCTGTTGACTCTCGCCTTGGCAAGGACAATGTCCACATCCTCAATGGAGGCGCTTTCTACAGCCGTTACAGTATCGTCCCAGGAATATCTGTCGATAATGTCGGCAAATCCATGTCCGAAAATCGCATCCGGCGTAGGATCGGATTTCATTTTTGTCTGCATGATTCGGCTATATTCTGAGAAATCCTCATCGCGCAGAAGTTGGGACCGCACATGGTGCAGAAGCGGTCGTCCGCGTCAGGGGCATTCCTTCTTGATTCGAGATAATACCGTTTCGCCTTCTCAGGGTCAAGAGAAAGATTGAACTGATCTTTCCACCTGAACTCATACCGGGCTTTGCTCAATGCGTCGTCTCTCACGTTGGCTCCGGGAAATCCTTTGGCAAGGTCAGCGGCATGGGCGGCGATTTTGTAAGCTATGACACCCTCGCGCACGTCAGCGAGATCCGGAAGGGAAAGGTGCTCTTTGGGTGTGACATAACAGATCATCGCTGTCCCAAGGTTAGAGATAATGGCGGCTCCGATAGCCGAGGTGATATGGTCATAGCCGGGGGCGATATCGGTGGTGAGAGGACCGAGAGTATAGAAAGGTGCCTCATGGCATGCCGATACCTGTTTCTCCATATTTTCCTTGATCTTATGCATCGGAACGTGTCCCGGACCTTCGATAATGACCTGCACGTCATGTCGCCAGGCTGTTTCAGTGAGCTTTCCAAGCACTTCAAGCTCAAGGAACTGCGCTCGGTCGTTGGCATCATGTGTAGAGCCGGGACGCATGCCGTCGCCTAAAGATACGGCTACGTCATATTTATTCAGTATCTCACATATCTCTTCAAAATGAGTAAAGAGGAAACTTTCCTGATCGTGCTCGACGCACCATTGCACCATTATTGACCCGCCTCTCGACACACATCCGGTAAGACGATTTTCCACCAAATCCGCATGTTCCCGGAGCACTCCTGCATGGATCGTGAAATAATCCACGCCTTGTTCACATTGTTCGATGAGGGTGTCACGATAAATCTCCCAGGTAAGTTTCCTGACATCACCGTTTACTTTCTCAAGAGCCTGATAGATGGGGACAGTACCTACCGGCACAGGACAGTTGCGGATGATCCATTCCCTGGTTTCATGGATGTTGTTGCCCGTTGAAAGATCCATCAGAGTGTCTCCACCCCAATAGCAGCTCCACACCGCTTTCTCTACCTCTTCGCTGATGCCGGAAGAGAGTGCGGAATTTCCTATGTTGGTATTCAGTTTTACGGAAAACGCTTTTCCAATGATCATCGGTTCTGCTTCCGGATGATTGATATTGGCGGCTATTATAGCGCGTCCTGCGGCGATCTCTTCGCGGACAAGTTCGGGAGTAATGTGGGATTTTATTCCACGTTTTTCATTGTCAAGGTTTTCCCTTATCGCCACATATTCCATTTCCGGGGTTATTATCCCTTTTCGCGCATAATGCATCTGTGTGACATTATGACCGTCCTTTGCCCTGCGGGGCTTATGATTTATAGGGAAACGTATCGGATCGAGAGAGTGATCGTCTCTGCGTGCCTTGCCATATTCACTTGTTATGTCGTTGAGTACTTCTGTGTCGTCCCTCTTCTCTATCCATTCTTCACGGATGCGCGGGAGACCCCGGTTTATGTCGATTTCTATTTCCGGGTCGGTGAACGGTCCGCTTGTGTCGTAGACAGTTACGGGTGCGTTTGGAGTCTCAATCCTTTCCCCGTTTTCAATTGTGACCGTAGGGTATTGGGTTATTTCTCTCATGGCTACGCGGATAGGGTGGAGCTTCCCTTCCACGTATATCTTTTTTGAATTTGGATAAGAAGATACGTTTATATTCTGGATTTCCATGATTGTCGAGGTTTTTTTTGTGGTAGTGCTCACTTCGTTCGCACCACACTTTTTGTTCGCACTACACTTTTTCAAATTGCGGTTAGATTAATATTCCGTGTCAGAGGAGAGGGAGAGAGTGTGATTGTGTTTAATCAAGAAAAGATGTCAGGGGTGAGGTGGCCACGGCATGGGTGGAGACTGCGCCGAGACCTGAGATGAATGCTTTCCTTCCGGCTTTTACGGCATCTTTGAACGCTTCAGCCATAAGGACCGGTTTGCCGGCTACGGCTATAGCTGTGTTCACAAGGACAGCGTCAGCCCCCATCTCCATAGCTTCCGCCGCATGAGAGGGAGCTCCGAGTCCTGCATCGATTATGACGGGCAGATTGCTTTGCTCGATTATTATTTCAAGCAGATCACGTGTGACAAGCCCTTTGTTTGTGCCTATGGGGGCGGCGAGAGGCATGACAGCGGCGGCGCCAGCTTCCTCAAGCAGTTTGCACAATACAGGGTCAGCCTGAATGTAGGGTAATACTGTAAACCCGTCAACCGCAAGAATCTCTGTAGCCTTCAAGGTTTCCACAGGATCCGGCATAAGGTATTTCGGGTCGGGATGGATCTCCAGCTTTATGAATCCAGTCCCGAATATTTCCCGGCTCATCTGAGCGGCTATGACAGCTTCTTTCGCGTTTCTTACTCCGGATGTGTTGGGAAGGAGCTGTACCTGTTCCCTGTTGATGTGAGTAAGCATGTCGTCGGTTGCCTCGTTCATCATGTTCACGCGCTTCATAGCCACGGTGATCATCTGTGATTCTGAAGCTTTGATCGCCTCAAGCATGATTTCCGGCGACGGGAATTTTCCAGTTCCGACGAAAAGCCGGGAGGAAAATTCTCGTCCTCCGATTTTCAGAATATCGTCCATGTGTTTTTATATATTATATTTCTTGTCAAATACTATAAACAGTAATCGGCAATAAGCCGTCCTGAATCATTCATGTGTAGGCAAGAGCGAGATGAATCTTTTTGTCTCGGCGGCGATGTCAGAAGCATTTGCTATGGCACCGCTGACCGCCACACCGTTGACACCAGCCTCCAGCAATGGGAGGATATCGTCGTATCCAATCCCGCCTACCGCCACACGTGGAATTTCGATATGGTTTTCTTCCATTTCGTAACAGATTTTTCTTATTCCGTCGATACCGAGGACCGGAGATAGATTTTTCTTGGTGGTGGTATGTCGGAAAGGACCTATGCCATAATAATCTATATCCAGGGCGCTGACAGATATGATGTCGGAATAAGTGTTGGCGGTAACTCCGATCACTGCCGCCGGACCGAGCATCATCCTTGCCTTGCTCGGGGGCATGTCTTCCCTGCCGAGATGCACACCTCCCACGTTCAGCTCTTTCGCGAGGTCGACGCGGTCGTTGAGTATCAGAAATACTTCTTTCTCAATGCATGTGGGCATTATTTCATTTACGACTGATTTGATCTCATCGTCGGAGGCGTCTTTCATGCGGATCTGCACCCATCTGCATCCTCCCTCTATTACTGCAAAGATCTGATCCTTGACCGGCACTTTGCAGTCGGTATTTGTAATGAATTGTAACATATCGTTGTAAAACTGTTAATTGAAGTCGTTAAACTTCACTTCCAAAAATATCCCAACATAGCCGCTCCGAAAAAACCGGCGGCTTTAAGCAAGGAAAACTTTTCGGGAGAGACTCCTCCCAATGCCACTACCTTATGTCCTACAAGAGAGTCTCTGATTTCCTCAAGTGCGAATGCCTTGCCATACCCCGGTTTTGATATCGAGTCGAAAATTGGCGACAGGGTTACATAATCGTAATGCTCAGACTCCTGAAGTTGTTCAATCTCATGGCATGATTTGCTTATTGATTTAGCAAGAGGATGTGGCTCCGGATTTCTGTTGTTTAAGTGGATGCCGGCGAGTTGGAAGCGTTCAAGAAGCTCGAAATGGTCGTGTAGCTTAATCCTGCCATGCCATATGGAAGGTATTTCGCATATGAGGTCAGCGGTCTCATGCAGAGTCCATCCCGGTTTGCGGATGTGTACAATGTCGGCTTTGCCGTTTTCAAGGATAGAAGAAATGCGCGAAGCTTCGTTCTCCACTTTAAGCGGAGATGTGATGGCGGCTATGAAAAGTCCTTCTGTCATTATCCTCCGAATGCTGCAGAAATGACGGTGACTCTGTCAAGTTCTTGAAAAGAAGTGGATACCCACAATTCTTTTCTGACTATGCGGTCGTTGACAGCTATGGCAGTTCCGGCAGGCTTGATGCCTTTCCATTCCACAAATTCCGCAACCGTCATCAATTCAGAGGGTAGCGTGGTCAGGATATTATTGAGAATAATTTTCATGTTATATGTATGTTGTTGTGTAATCAAAAATGTTCAATGGACCGTAGCCGGAGGTTCCCAACGCATATTCCCGGCTGTCGGCTATGATCTTGCTGATGAGAGATCCGGCTTTCCTGAAAGATTCGCGGATACCGTTCCCTTTGGCGAGCTCCGCCGCCAAAAGAGAAGAGTAGATGCATCCTGTGCCATGGAGGTTTATGCATTCAAATCTTGGGTGACGATGTTTCATGTCGCCATCCACGTCTTCGTTTAAGACAAGTGTATCGGTAATGAAGTCGTCACTGAGGTGTCCTCCTTTTAGAATCAGGGCATCGCAATTCATGATGCCCATCAATTCCCGAGCTGTGGATTCAGTCGGTCTTTTCAATATCTCAGACATGTCAATATTGAGGAATAAGGCAGCCTCGGGTATATTGGGAGTGACGATATCAGACAAAGGGCATATCTCGGAAACCAGAATTTCCGCCAGTTCTTTCTTTTCACCTGTGAGGTCTCCACCTGCCGAAGTGGCGAGCACGGGATCCGTGACCACAGGCACATCTTGAGGAAGAGTTTTCAGATAATCGGCTATTACCCGGGCGTTGGCAGACGATCCGATCATTCCGATTTTAACTGCATCCGGCACCACTTCCTGAGAAATGGCATCAAGCTGAGATTTCAGGCATTCCGGCGGTAACGGGTGGAATGCTGATAATCCTTTTGAATTTTGAGATGTGACAGCCGTGAGTGCGGTCAGTGCATAGACATTGCGACGTGCAGCCGCCCGTATGTCTGCCTGTATGCCGGCACCTCCTGAACAATCAGATCCGGCTATCGCCAATAATGTCACCAGCTTTCTTTGCATATTAAAAGTTGTCTCCGGGATCTGTCGGACGACACTCCCGAGGTGGAATAAAAAAATGTCGGTCGAACCTGAAGCCGACCGACAATAAATATATTGCAAATGAAAGAGCAGACCTTGTTGAAATAGAAGCTCCCTTCATCGGTATTATCCGCATCAGGTTCACAGGGTATGATCTCAGCCTTGCCGAAATATTCCCGGCATAAGCACCCCTGCTTCGTTGGCAAAGTTAATTTAAAAAATCCGAACTGACAAATTTATATGGAATCTAAATGATGTCATAAGCGATGTCCTGCACTTTCCCCTTTATCACATTCCGGGAGAGCCGATTCTATCTCTTCCCGGCATTGAGCCATCAGTTTTTTTGTGTTGAATCCTTTCTCTCCGGGGAAGATAGGTTTGTGAATTGTCATTGTCAGGCGGCATGGAGAGACATTGTATGTAAACCTTGGCATGGCTTTGAAACTGCCGTCTATCGTAATCGGGACTACCGGCAGTTTAAATTCGGATGCAAGCATGAATGCCCCGCGTTTGAAAGGGATCATCTTTCCATCCCAAGAACGGCTTCCTTCTGGAAATATGACAAGAGACATGCCGTCTTTGAGTGTATCTTCCGCTTCAGCAATGGTCTGCTTGATGGCGGCGATATTTGAGTCGTCCACAAATATGTGGTGCGCCCGGCGGCATGCCGGTCCTACCATGAAAATTTTTTCGAGACTCTTTTTCATGAGCCATTTGAAGTTGTGATCAAGGTAGCCGTATATCGAGAATATATCGAATGCTCCCTGATGGTTGGCTACGAAGATGTAGGATGTGTTTTTGTCAATATTTTCTCTTCCTACAACTTTTACATTGACAAACATGAGCCGGCATGTGAAGCGTGCCCAGAGGTGAGGGGGATAGTATCCCCACCAATGGGTGCCGAAAACCAGAGATCCGATACTTGTGATCAATGCTGTAATAAAAGTCACGGCAATGAATATCGGAGCAGCTATCAGCCACTGATATATAAAGAATAGAGCTTTCATGTTGCAAAATTAGTAAAAAAATCCGGTAGTGCGCCCATCTGTCGAGGTGAGACACGCTTTTCAACAATAGCGGAGGGACTAAGGGGTGCCCCTTAATCCCTCCGGTTTTTATAACATGCCAGCAGTAAGGATCATTCCTGAGAGTTGTTTTGGCCGTCAGGGGCTATAAGCTTGTAGCCCTTTCCGTGAATGTTGATAATCTCGATGTTGGGATCATCTTTCAGGAGTTTACGAAGCTTAGTGATGTAAACGTCCATACTCCTTGCATTGAAATAATTGTCGTCGATCCATATTGATTTGAGCGCGAAATTGCGTTCAAGAATCTCATTGATGTGTGAACACAGAAGGGCAAGGAGCTCAGACTCCTTGGTAGTGAGTTTCTGTGTCTTGTCGTCTGCTATCAGCACCTGCTTCTGGGTGTCGAAGGTATATTTGCCGATTTTATAGAGTGTGATTTCCTTGTCTTTCTTTCCCTTCACCCGGCGCAGAATCGCCCCGATACGGAATACGAGTTCCTCCATCGAGAAAGGCTTTGTGATATAGTCGTCAGCGCCGAGTTTGAATCCTTCAAGAACATCTTCTTTCAATGCCTTGGCGGTAAGGAAGATGATAGGAACCTCGCTGTTGACATTCCTGATTTCCTGAGCAAGGGTGAAGCCATCTTTTTTAGGCATCATGACATCAAGCACGCAAAGGTCATATTTCCCTTTTAGAAACGCCTTGTAGCCTTTCTCGCCGTCAGGGTAGAGGTCGGCATTGAAGCCTTTCGCCTGCAGGAATTCTCTCAGAAGCATTCCGAGATTCTCGTCATCCTCGCAGAGTAGTATTTTCAATTTGTCGTCCATAGCATTCTATAATTAATTATATTTATATTCTTAATTGTCGATATCTCCGGGATTGTCTGCGGAGATCAAGGGGAGGGTTATAATGAATACGGATCCTTTACCAAGCTCGCTTTCCGCCCTGATGGAGCCATCAAATATTGTCACCATCTTTTTGACGTATGCAAGACCGAGACCGAATCCTTTGACATCATGTCTGTTGCCGGTCGACACCCTGTAGAATTTCTCAAATATTTTCTTGAGATCTTCTTTTTTTATGCCGATTCCGTTGTCGCTGATGCGGATCTCGAGACGGTCGGAGTCTATGTCGCGAGTTGTGATATTGAGGTGTGGTTCGGTGTCTTCCCGCATGTATTTCACGGCATTATCGAGAAGGTTGTAGATGATGTTGGTGAAATGCATCTCGTCGACACTTATCATGGCGTTGCGGGCATCAAGGGATGAGCTGATCGAACCTCCGAATTTCTCTACTTTGATTTTAAAAGTGTTAACCACATTTTCAACGATCTTGTTGGCATCTACCTCCGTGAATTTGAGTGCGCTGCTGTCGGAATTGTCGAATACTGACATCTGCAGGACTTTTTCTACTTGAAACCGGAGCCGTTTGGTTTCATCGGCGATCACCTGAGACAGATGTTTCAGCGAAGACGGAGATTTCTGGATAGAATTGTCGTTGAGCATCTGGGACGCAAGTGATATTGTAGATATCGGAGTCTTCAGCTCATGGGTCATATTGTTGATGAAGTCAGTCTTCATCTCAGTAATTTTCTTTTGCCTGAAAGCCAGAATTATGGTGTATAGAAATATCACAAGAAGGATCAATGTGAACGCAAGCGTAGGGATTATGAACCGTACAGAGGAAAAAATATAGTTTTTCTGACTTGGAAATTCCACATTCAATTTTAGCTGGCTGTCAGTGTTCGGGAAAAGAATCTGAGAGAATTTTCCTCTTGAGGAATTGTCGCCAAACCCCTGTGATGCATACAATATCGCGTCTTTAGTAGTTGTGACGGCAAATTCAAATGGGAGGTTAAGCCCGTTGTTGGCGAGCTCGGAGGTGAGATAGTTGCGGATAAGAGTGGAATCGGCCCTTTGGAAGACAGGTCTTTTCCCGGAATCTCTCAAAATGGACAGAATGACTTCATTGAGAAGACCTTTCTGATATAGATACTGGCTTCTGATCACTTCCTGCATGTTGCGGTAGCGGGTCTCCACATTGTTTGTAGGAGATGGAAATCCCATTTTTGCCGGATCGCTTTTGGAGTTGTCAACTTCCGCCGCGAAAGTATAGTTTGTGACAGTACCGTCAGGACTTTTGATTGAATAGCTGAATCTATCACCGTTGCCGGCGTAAGGAGAATCGTCAAGGAGACTTTTTTCAATGATGGCAACGTCTTCCTGCAGAAAATGCATGGTCTCCTTTTTTTCAAGGAATGAAGAGGTTGCCGCCATGCAGCGCAAGACGGTTTCTGAAAACTGAGCCTCTCTCATTTCCACCATGTTCTCAAGATACATGAGCTGGAAATAGAGCAACGCCCCGAATGTGAGCGACATTACTATCGTAAGCAACCAGATGATCGATTTCTTCATATTATTACAGTTACGGATTTATAGGCTATTAAACCTTTTCCATAAATCTTTCATAGATTTAACAATTTTAACGCCTATAAGTTTAACGTCACGTCATCAAGATGATGAATCATTGACAAAAGATTATCAATGTCTCTGAATATCATCGCCTGATAAATCTTGAATTTTAACATTGTCGTGCAAATTTAACATTTAAATGTGAAAATTAAAAAAATATCTTGCGAATATTATGAATTTACATGTTTTTTTATTGGAAAAAGGGTTTAATGGCATACTGTGGATATTAAAAAGGACAAACCTGCGTTATAATTTTGACATTCTGTCTTCATGTTTTGAATTATTATTATCTCCGCTTGGACAGCTGTCCGAGTGCGAATAAACCATATATTGTTTAATAATGAAAATATCAAATCATAGCGAATTGCCGCTGATATGCCTGATTGTTTCCTCTGTGTCGTTTTTCGGATGCCGGAGCCAAAACGATGAACCTGTTCAGGAGGATCACACAAAACGGGTGTTGTTGATGTATGCGGTCGCGTCAAATAACTTGTATAGCAATCTCCAGTCAGATAAGTCGGAGATAGTTGAGGCAGCCGGGAAAATGGATTTGTCGGGACTGTCGATGCTTGTTTATCAGGTGACTCCCACAGGAAATCCGGAATTGCTTGAACTGAAGAAAGATGACGGGGGAAAATGTGAGTTCGTACAGCTGAAAGAATATTCGCGGGATCTTTATTCTACTGATCCCATGAGGATATCGGAAGTAATAGACGATGTGAGACGCCTGCGGGAAGGTGACAGGTATGGTCTTATATTCTGGTCGCACGGCACGGGTATAGATCCGTCATTCTCAACTCACGGAGTTTCGTCGGCATCCTACGGAATGCCCTCCGGCATAGAGTCGTCGGGAGGGTATGTGGCTACGGAAACCGTGCCGGGATTGTTTTCTTTCGGTTCAGACCGGGACGTAGACAAGGATGCGTCATATTACGACGAGACAGATATCGACGAACTTGCCTCAGCCATACCGGAAGGCGTTTTTGATTTCATATGGTTTGACGCGTGTTACATGTCAGGGATAGAGACCATATATCAGCTTAGAAACAAGTGTGATTATTTTATAGGTTATCCCACGGAGGTTTACACTCCCGGTATGCCATATGATCAGACCATCCCATATATATTGCGGGAAACTCCTGATTTGAAAGGAGCGGCTGAGACGTTTTTTAATTATTATGCGGGTCAGCAATCGCCTTCATGGCGTGTCGCCACAGTTGCAGTGGTGGATATGGGAGAGATTGAGAAAGTGGCGGATTTCTGCAAGGCTGCTTATGAGGGTGTGTCAGCGCCTTCTGCCACCGGATTGCAGAAGTATTCAAGAAATGCGTACGGCCCTTTCTATGATTTTGGACAATACACGCGTCTGATGGCAGCCGACAATCCTTCGGCTCCCGAAATATCGGAATTTGACGAGGTTATGGACCGTTTCATAATATACAAGGCGGCGACAGAAAAGGATTTTAATTTTAATCCGATAACTCCGGAAAATTATTCAGGAGTATCATGCTATCGTTTTTCCGAAGTAGATTCTACTGATAAGGCTATGTATTATCGCACGCTTGACTGGTATAAGAGGGTATATCCCGGAATTGGGGATTGACAGCTTTATGTCAGAAAGCGTTATCTATAATGTATGAAATCTTAGAGTATGTTTACTTTTGACTTATGTTAAGATTTAGAGAATATTTTCGA
>CAMWID010000032.1 GCA_947174235.1 uncultured Porphyromonadaceae bacterium
TCAACTCGAAAATATGACGAAATCTTGAAAAAGAAAAAAGTTTAAACAACTTCAATATTTTTGATCATCAGGAGCGGAATTTATTATGAATTGTACAGACAAAATTAAGTAATCTGTCCTTTTTCTCTGATAAACTGATCAATAAATCAATATTATTAATAAATATTAACAATGTTGATTGCTATAAATTTTCAGATCTGTTGTAATTTTGGACTTCACTTGCAAAGCTTTGATTTTTTAATCGCTGTGAAATTTCGCCACAACCTACAAGCATGTAATGCAAATAGTATGGCGTAAATATAAAGCTGAATTTTTTACACTGAATACTTGTTCAAAATTTTATAAAACCAACAGACATGAAAAAGATTATTACCTCGCTCATGATGCTCATGATGCTTTTGCCTGCCTATGCGGATGATGTGCAGAAATCTCTTGACAAAGCTCTTCAGAAGGCTCAGAAGAAAGAGATGAAGCAAAAAATGAAAGACTATAAGAAGGACGGCTATGAAGTCATGGGGAGCCGTACGATGGAAGTGGCTCTTCTCAAACACTACAGCAAGCTTAACGAGCTTGGAGATGACGGCGCCGTGTTTGAAGGGTATTCCTCCGGTACAAAATCCAAAAATTCAGCGGAACAGATGGCGATCAACAACGCCACTATCAAATACGCGCAGAAAGCCGGCAGCACTGTAAAGGGTAGAGTGGTGACCGACATCTTTGCTGACGGCACCGGGGATGATTCCGAATTTGAGAAATTCTATGCCGCTTACGAGCGCCTTGTGGAGCAGAAAGTTAAAAATGTGCTTGTGCCCAGCTATTCTGTCATCAGAAAAAATGCCGACGGCACATATGAGCTGCAGGCGTTTTTCATAGTGGATGAAAACAAGGCACGCGCTGCCCGTAAGGCTGCTCTTGAGAATGCTCTGACTGAAAGCCAGCTCGCACAAAAATATGCCGATTCAGTGAGAGACTTTATAAATGACCGTGTGGAAGACTGATGCATAGTCATACCGAGATACGGGGTAATCACCCCTGTTGATCTCTGAATAGTTTAATCAATATTGCTTTAAAATGAAAATCAAGACTATCGCATCGTCAATATTTTGTGTGTCGATGGTTGTCGCAGTGCCCTGTGCATATGCGCAGGAAACTGTCGCACAGCCGACACCCAAGGTGGATTATGTCTTCAAAATGAAGACTACCCCGATCAAACTGTCGCCATACAACACAATAGTATATTCCCGTACTCCACAGGAAGTTCTCACAATGAGAGGTGACCAGTTGTATGTGACAAAAAAGAATATACTGACATTCAATGTCAATCCGTCCGGGGTCAGCTTCGGACTGGTGGAGCAGGATAAAAAAGGGAAAAGAGAGGCGAATTTCTATTCTACGTCTGCTCAGAATGAGAAAATCGGCACTTTTGATTCCAAGAAATATGGTCAGCCTGCGGCGATTGTATATACTCCTGACGCCCGTAAGGTAATGGTGGCTACAGATCAGGGGCTGTTCATATTCGAGCCAAGGAAAATGACGCTCCTTGACAGGATGGATCTTCCCTTCGTGCCTACAGCCATGTCGATAAGTGACAATGCATATTATCTCACCATATCAGGAGGAGACCGTGTGGCGGTATATAATCTCGAACAGAAGACGGTGCGTCGCGACTGGACTTATGGCGTAGAAGTCACCGACATGACTTTCTCAAAGGGGAGCGGAGAGTTTGCCGTACTGACAGAAGACGGAATGTTGAGTGTCTACGACACGCGGACGTTCAATATCAAGAATACAATAGATGATCTCGGGAGCGGAATCGCCTGTGCGTTCAACAACGACGGGAAATATATAGTCGTTGCTACTGCCCCTGATTCACTTGAGATTATCAATCTTGTGCGTCCGTCAGACCGTAACACCCTTCCGGTGGAAGGTGGTGGAGTGAGCGACATCGAGTTTATAAAAGATACTGAAGGCAACTCCATACTTGTCTATACCGGAGATATGATGCTTCACGCACGCCGCATGCAGGATCTTGAACCCCATTTCGCCAAGCTGATTTCCGATGAGGTAGACCAGATGATGGCTGACTGGGAAAAGATGATGCCGGGAGAGAGCATGGATGACTACAGGCTTCGTGTCAATGAGGAGACCCGCGCGCGCCAGCGTCGTCTTTTCGAGGATGAGATCTCCACTCAGCTTGCCGGCGACCTTCTTGCCGGAGCCACCATGAGCCTCGGTAACTATGACCGTACAAACCAGGTGCTGGCTATAGATTTCTCTACTATGCCGACAATCTATCTTCCTGTCCCTGAGTCTGACGTGACATCTTTCCATGACGCTGACGATCTTATTCTGTCGGAGGTGCAGTATGGGGTGCTTCCTGACGATACATTCGAGATCGTGTATGCCAAAGTATTCAACAAGAACGACGGCAAGACATATGAGTATAACAATCATGACCGTGTGGCGATGGATTTCATGGGGGGTGATTCAAACGTCGTTTCCCTTGAGATACTTCAGCAGCAGCAGATGGAGGAACTGAAACTTCAGGAACTGCGCGAGAAGGTGGTGGAAGAGGCACGCAACACGAGTGTGATCTCCAACCACACGAACATCGCGGTCGACTCGAAAGTGGTGCCCGATTATGACGCCAACGGAGAAAAGATACTCAACTATGAGGTGAATTTCACATATCAGGTTGATCCGGAATTCTCTGCGGCAGAAGACTTTCCTCCAGGCAAATATCTGGTGGATGAGTCGGGAGCGGCAAGTTCCATGCTCAAGATAGTAAAAGAGGCGTTTGAAGGAGACTTTGCCCAATATATCAAAGACGGCAAGAAGCTTAAAGTCACAATATCCGGTACGGCGGATGCCACCCCTATCATACGCACGATCGCATATGACGGTTCATATGGAGATTTTGAAGACGAACCCATCTATGAGAACGGAGATTTGACAGCCATAACAGTGACGAAGGCAGGAGGTGTGAAAGAAAACAGACAGCTTGCATTCCTGCGTGCGCAAGGGGTGAAGAACTATCTTCAGAACAATGTCAATAATCTTGACAAGATGGATGCCGATTACGTATTCCGTGTTGACGTGTCCGAAGGTAAGGGAAGCGAATTCCGCAGGATCACCGCCAACTTCACTTTCATAGACGTATTCTGAACGAGCAGAAAGAAGTTGTAGAAATAATCCCGGAAAAGATTATAAGCTTCAACTTCCATGATTCATTTTCCAGTAAGCCGGAAATATGAATATTCCAATAGCTCCCCCGCATGGACGGGGGAGTTTTTAACCATAATTTCTATGATTGACAATAAATATTTCAATAAATTATTTCGTGTGAGGGTGTCGCGTCTCGCGTATCCCGCCCTTGCATTCTCAATACTTGTAGGGGGAGGCACGTTGACCGCCTTCCCGGTAGATCCGGAGGATCCCGCAGAGATGGTCTCTGCTTCCGGTCCTTCAGCGGAAAACGCGGCGGAACTTTACAGGAAGGTGAAAGACCTTCAGTTCGAGGGGGCTGACGACGCTTCTTTCTATCCCGCTGTGCTTGCCGCTTTTTCGGAAGCGTTTTCCGTCATCACCGGAGAAGGACATGAAGAAGCCGAACTTGATCAGTGTAAGGGTATTTTGCTTGATCTCAACAATACACTTGCAAGGGGAGCGGTGTATTATTCGGTCAACAGCAATTCCTCAGAGATGACAAAGTTTGCCAAAGCATATGTGGACACTCAGTTGCTTCCGCAGATGGCAGGCGTGGAGTTCAGACGTGACGCCGAGCTTTATCCCGCCATGGTCTACTGCGCCGCTTCAGGGAGCTATAACGCGGGGGATATCGACAACGCGATAAAATACTTTGAAGAGTATCTTGCCACGGGTGAAAAGAAACAGCGTGAGCAGGTAAGCCTCTTCTATGGACAGGCACTGCTTAATAAGAAACTATATAACAAAGGTGTGGATGCCATAGTTAAGGCATCTGATGAATATCCGTCGAATTTCAAGTTGCTGACAATCGCCATGCAGCTTTGTATAGACGGCAACCGCCGCGACCTGCTCGCCCCTCTTGTGGAGCGTGGTCTTGAAGTGAAGCCGGATGATGAACGGCTTCTGAATCTTCAGGCTTCGGTATATGAGGACCAGCACAACTATCGCGGGGCTCTCGATATCTATATGAAACTTGAAGAGCTGCATCCCAACAGCCTCAGCGTCAATGAATGTGTGGCAAGGTGCTACTATAATCTCGGAACAGGATATTACAACCGGTCTATCTCTGAACTCGACGAGAAAGAAGCTGCGAAACAGCGTCGGCAGAGCAATGCATATTTTTCAAGTGCGGCAGAGAAATACGAGGAGCTTTCCGCCAATGATCCAAACAATCCCAAATATCTGAAAGCGATGGCGACTTCTTACGCCTGTCTCGGCAACAAGTCGAAGGTGGAGAGCATCAACGTTCGCCTTTCCGCCCTCGGACAGCCTACGATGGCTATGAACACAATGCCTGTGATCATAGGCAACGGTTCGCAGGGATCCAATGCCTCTTCACCGAGAAATATTCCTTCTTATCAGGAATATGCCATGGCGTATGTGCGCGACCAGCTTAAAGACTGGATGAAACGCGGTGAATTTGAAAAGACTGAAGACTATGAGAAGAGGGTTTCAAAAGAGAATGTCAGAAAAGAACAGGAACGCCTGAGCGATATCATAGCCGACAAGTATCTCAAGACTTATGCGAACCAGCTTGCAATTTCGGAACTCAAACTGCAACCATATGATGTGGATCATGAGACCTATGCCGTAAATTCTGAATTTGGTACGGTGGTGGTGAATGTCCCTCTGAAAAACAGGGAAGCGGAGATTTTTAAAAACAGCTGGGACGAAGTTAAAATCCGCAATCCGAAGTTTTTTATAAAGCATGACAATATCGCCATAGAGTCGATCTCTTTCATAACACCCGACGGAAAGGAATACGCATACAGGGCTTCAGACCGGAATCAATATGAGGGCGACAAAGTGGTCCAGGTGGATATCGCAGATTTCTTCGACAAGCCCGCAGTGTCGTCTCATGATAAAAATGCCGGAAAGACGGGCACCACTTACGTGGCTACAGTCAAGAGCGATGTTGATAAGAATATTCCGAAAACATCAGCTGTCAATGAACGCACGCTTGCCCTTGTCATAGCCAATGAGAATTATAGCAAAGTCGTCAATGTGACAGCCGCCAGCCATGACGGCGAGGTGTTCGCCCAATATTGTAAAGAAACTCTCGGAATCCCCGAAAACCAGGTGCTTGTATATAAAGACGCCACTTTCGGAGAGACACTTTCCGCAATCAACAAACTGCGTAATTCAGTGAAAGCTCTGGGTGAAGGTGTGGACGTGATTGTGTATTATGCCGGTCACGGAGTGCCGGACGAAAGCACCAACGATGCATATATGATGCCTGTGGATGCCGATCCTATGGTGATGGCAACCGCATATCCGCTCAAGCAATTCTATAAGGAACTGAACGGTCTTGGGGCGGACAATATCATGGTCTTTATGGACGCATGTTTCAGCGGAGCCAACAGAGGTGACGGCATGCTTGCCGAAGCCCGTGGCGTAGTGCTTGTGCCGAAACATGCCGCCCCGGAGGGTAACATGTTTGTATTGAGTGCCGCCGACGGCAAGGAGACGGCGCTCCCGTATAAGGAGAAGAACCACGGACTTTTCACCTATTACCTGTTGAAAAAACTTCAGGATTCCAAAGGGCATGCCACCCTTCAGGAACTAAGTGATTATGTCACCACGGAAGTCCGCAAGACGTCGAGTCTGACCCTCAACAAACCACAGAATCCGAAGATGACGGTGTCAGGAACGATTTCCGGGATGCTGTCGCAGAAAAAACTTCATCCTTAAGATTATCTTATGATACGGTTTGACAGAATAGTGACAGTCGCGGCAGCCATTTTTATGGCTGTCACGGCTGTCGCCGCCCCTCCGATAAAGTCGGTTAAGGGTGAATATACATATTATGGCGACAAATCCACTTCTCCCGCAGAATGTAAACGCCTTGCCCTGGAGGGTGCGCGTCTGGACGCTCTTTCAAAAGAATTTGGCACGATTGTCACACAAGACGTGATGCAGGCTGATCGTATAGACTCCAAAGGGGAAAGCAATAAATTCCTTTCGCTTTCGTCTACCGAGGTAAAAGGGGAATGGATAGCTGACGACGGCGAGCCTGTATATGACATATCCCTTGACAATGAAGACAACTTTGTGGTGCGTTGTGTCGTGAAAGGGAAAGCCCGCGAGATCTCAAACGAGGCGACTGAATTTGATGCCAGGGTACTTAGAAACGGTACGAAGCCGGGAAATGCCGCTACCGAGTTTTATGACGGAGATGACCTTTACTTGTATTTCACCGCTCCGGTGGACGGTTTCGTATCCGTATATCTTTCTCTCGAAGATGGGAATGTCTATCAGATGCTCCCTTATCTCGGAGATGTGAAAGGGGAGGCAAAGGTGAAAAAGGGGTATGATTACGTCTTTTTTGATCCTTCGAAGGCGGAGGGATCTTTCGGTACGCCCGACCAGTTCAGGATAGCGACAGACGGGGTGATTGAGTTCAACAAGATTTATGTGGTATTCTCGCCATCTTATTTTGCCAAACCGGTGATGAGATCACAAAACGGAGTGGAGGCGCTGCCGTCGGTCACGGAAAGTGATTTCTCCAAGTGGCTTGTGAAAACTCGCCGCAACGATCCGAAACTTGGCGTAAAGCAGATGAATTTGAAGATTTATCCCAAATAAAACAGGAGTATGATGGATATAAAGAAATTTATATTGATGGGAGCCTTAGCCGGAGGAATGTCGGTACAGGCGCAAGCGCCACAGAGCTTTCAGGAGTTCAGGCAGGGTATACTAAATGATTTCCAGGAATTCCGCAGGACTGTGCTTGATCATTATGCAGATTTTCTGAACGGCACCTGGCATGAATATGAACCTTTGGCTCCATTGGAAAAACCTAAGGCTCCGAAGCCTATGACGGTGCCCGACGTCTCTGTCTCAAAACCGGCAACCGAGCCTGTGAACTTGCCGAAACCTGTTCTCGCTGAACTTCCGGAATCAAAAGTTGTGCCGGAATCGCCTGAAGAGGTAGAAGATTCAGGCAACAGACCGACCACACCGTTTGACGCACCCAAGACTGTGACTCCGCCGGAGGCGAAGGATATCGTCCCGCCTACCATAAAAGTAAGACCTGATCTCGGAGGGGCTCCGCTCCTTGCGGCTCTTCCTGACATCCCTCGTCCTGTGGTGCCGGAAGAAGAGTCTGCGGAAGAGACCCCGGCAGAGGTTCCTGTGCCTGAAGAATCAAGGGCGGGGAAGGAGCCTGTCATATTTTATGGAATGGAGATACTTGTCCCGCAGGTTAATTTCAAGATAATGCAGTCAATGGGAAGCGTGGCTGATTTCGCCCGCAACTGGAAACTTCTTGACGAACAGGAAGTGGCTGAGTCCGCATTGGATGCTCTCCGACCCAAGATGGAACAGTTGGGGCTCAATGACTACCTTTCGTATGAATTTCTGTGTGCATATATGGATTCCAAATTCCCGGAAGCCGCATCAGCACCTAAAATGTCGGCAGTGCATTATCTCCTTTCCCATATGGGATATAACGCACGTATCGCACTGTCTACAAAAACCGGAGATCCGATATTGCTTATGCCTGCTGTGCAGACCCTCTACGGGAAAGTATACATGACTCTCGGGGGAGAAAGATATTATGTCATGACCGCTCCCGGAGTGAATGTGGCGGGTTCGCCTATAGCCACGTGCGATCTTCCTAAAATCGCCACGAAAGGGAAGAAATTCGATCTCCGCATAAAAGGATTGAACCTGCCGGTGAAAGAACATAAGTTTAATGTCAATTATGGTAAACTTTCTCTTTCAGGCAGTGTCAATGAAAACATGATGCCGATAGTCTACCGCTATCCGCAGATGGATACCGCAGACTTCGCCGAAAGTGAACTTGACTGTGGGCTTAGAAAAAAACTTGTGGCGCAGATAAGGGAACAGCTCGGAGGTATGGACCGGCTTGCCGCCACTAATGAGTTGCTGCAGTTTGTACAGTCGGGATTTGCCTATGCCACAGATGACTCGTTTCATGGATTCGAGAAACCTTATTTTCTTGAGGAGAACTTTTATTATCCGAAAAATGATTGCGAGGACAGGGCGATATTCTATACCTACATGCTTTGGAACGCATTGGGAATAGAGAATCATCTTCTCTTTTATCCCGGTCATGAGAGTGCTTCGGTAGCGTTGCCGGATAATGTCAGCGGTACTTCTTATGAGCATGACGGGAAGAAATTTTATATCTCGGATCCTACCTATGTGGGTTCCGTGACAGGACAATGTATGCCCCAGTTTGTGACGACGGTTCCCAAGATTGATCTTGCTATGCCGAAGTAAAGCATGGTAAGGACAACGGGGTTTTGTTAAGGGTTAGGGGTAACAGTCCCTAAATGCGAAGGAAAGGATGGGATCTAAAATTCTGTCCTTTCTTTTTGCACATATCCGGATGTATATGCGTTATTAAGAGTAACTGCCTATGAATGGCATGTGATCCGAATGAAAAGGAAATCATATAAAATTATAACATATATAGTGATGAAATACTTGAAAATATTATTGGCGATAATTGCTTTTTCCGTATGCGGGACAGTCAATGCGAAAAGGATCGTGGCATATGTCACCTCATGGAGTGATGTCATGCCGGATCCCAAGTCAATGACCAATATAAATTATGCGTTCGGTCATGTCGCTGATTCTTTTGACGGGGTACGTATAGATAATGAAAGCCGTCTTCGTGACATTGTAGCTCTGAAAAAGAAAAACAAGAAGCTTGAGGTGCAACTTTCTATAGGAGGATGGGGAAGCGGGAATTTCAGCGAGATGGCGGCTGATCCGGTTAAAAGGGCTGCATTTGCCAAGGATTGCAAAAGAGTCGTGGACGAATACGGACTTGACGGCATTGATATAGACTGGGAATATCCGGGAAGCGGTCTTGCAGGTATCTCAAGTTCTCCTGAAGACAAGGACAATTACCAGTTGCTGATGCAGGATATCCGTAAGGCGATAGGGGATGGGAAGCTCCTTACGCTCGCTTCTCCGGCTACCGTCGGTTTTTATGAATTCGGTCCTCTGATGCCATATGTGGATTTTGTGAATATCATGGCTTATGACCTTAACCGTCCTCCTTATCACCATTCCGCCCTGTTCCGGTCGGAATTAAGCGGAGAGATGACCGCCGATGAAGGTGTGCGTGCCCATATGGAGGCGGGTGTCCCGTCTGAAAAGATTGTTCTTGGCGTGCCGTTTTATGGCCATGGAAAGAAAGGGGAGTATCCCGATTTTATAAACTACCGCGACATCAAACCGGGAGAAGGTCTGAAAGAAAAGTATGATGAAGTCGCATGTATGCCCTATATGGTCAACGATGCAGGGGAGATGGTCATATGTTATGACAATCCGGAATCGTTGAAAAGAAAATGTCGTTATGTCAACGATTCCGGATTGGGAGGGATCATGTACTGGGATTATGCGGGAGACACAGACAACGGAGATCTCCGGAAAACAATCAGTAAATATCTCAAATAATCAAACAAAAGCGTTGGACAGTCTTTCCGGTTCTATACTTCGGTGCCAGAATCATTGGGCGTTGCCCGTTTCCTCAGCCATCATCTGCGCACGGCTTTTGCTTCTGGTGACGAGAAACACGCCGGTAAATACAAGTATTATGGCTATCCCGTTTGCCATTGTAAACTTTCCTATGCCAGCCCATACCGCTACGAAAGAAGCCACGATGGGCTGCACATAGTTGTACATAGCCGTCACGGTGGGACGAAGTTTTTTCTGCCCTAAAGGCAAAAGCAGGTAACTGAGAAATGTCGGTCCGGCTATAAATGCCACGACTCCCCATATAACCGTGGAAGGAGCCTCTTGCCAATTCATATTTATCCATTCTCCATAAGTGAAAGGTATGACGCAGATGCTCGCATAAGTGAACATCCATTTCATCAATGTGACAGGTGAATATTTCCCGATGAGTTTTTTGTAGAAAACAAGATAGCAGGAGAAACTCAGCTGAGCGCAAATCACAAGAAGATCGCCGGCGGAAGCGCCACCCGCCTCTCCGGCTGAGCTTCCTACAATAAGGATCAGCGCTCCTATGGCTCCGAGGAAGACACCGCTGACCTTGAGCTTTGTGACCGGCTCATGCAGCACAATGGCGGCGAGCACCATTGTCAATATAGGGAGTGAAGTGGTGATGATAGACGCGTTGACCGGAGAAGTCAGGCTCAGTCCCCATATGAAACAGCATTGGTTTATTACTATTCCAAAAAGAGATGCGAAAAACATGTTGAGAAGGTCCTTATGCTCGACTTTTTCGTTTGTTGTAAATAATGAGATCAGCCAGAACAGTATGGCGGCGCCTATCATCCTGCAGTCTGTGAGAAGAAGAGGGGTCATTCCTCCAGCCAATATCACCTTGCCGAGAGGGGCGCTTACTCCCCATAGAAATTCTGCGCCGATCATTGCGCCGTGACCTTTTATCTTATCTATGTTCATAATTTAAAGATTGTTAGTTAGCTGTAAAAATCATGTGGCTTATCTTTTCCAGAAAGAGGGGAGGAGGAGCACGAGGAAAGTGAATAGCTCAAGCCTGCCGATAAGCATCACTGCCATCAGAAGCCATTTGACGGCATAGGGAAGGCATGCAAATGATCCTCCCGCTCCTGTGACTCCGTATCCGAGTCCGTTGCAGCCTATGCATGAACACACCATGAAAAGGGAGTCTGTCATGGAGTATCCATATAAAGTTATCACCGCTGTCGAGAAAACAATGATGAGGACGTAGAGAGTGATGAACGCCGAGATCCTTGTCACCTGTCCGTTGTTAAGCGCGCTTCCGTTTAGCTGGACCACATAAGTGCGTTTCGGGAAGACTGTTTTCTTTATCTCGTTCTGGAAATTTTCTTTCATAGCGATCATCCTGTCAACTTTTATTCCACCCGAGGTCGATCCGGCACATGCCCCGCATATCATCAGGAATATTGTGAGGAAGAGAGAGAACGGCCCCCAGGATTCTGTCCCGTCAATAGAAAATCCTGTAGATGTTACAGCGGAGATGATATGGAATATAGGGTAAAGGAACAGGGTGTCCCAGCCTGTTTCCGCACCACGGATTAGGGTAGACAACAACAGAAGGATATAGGCGCACACCACAATAGCTGCGAACCATCGGAATATCGAATTCTGAAGCAACGAGCGTATTCCCTGTCGCCGGATGTTGTAAAGGGCTATGAAATTAAGTCCCGCCACAAACATGACTACGGTGAGTACGGAAAGTATATAGTCGGAATGCCAGAACCCCACACCTTCGTTGCGTGTGGAGAACCCTCCTGTGGCGATCGCCGCGAATGTCTGGCATATGCTGTCGAAAAGATTCATAGGACCCGCCCAGAGGAGCAGTGTCGACAGCAGGGTTATCAGAACGTATATACCCCAGATTGATATGGCTGTCTGACGTATTCTCGGATGCAGTTTGTCGTGGGTGATACCTGTGGCTTCGGCATTGAACATCGATATGCCGGACGCCTTGTTGAGTTCGGGGAGCACGGCAAGCATAAAAAGAATAATACCGAGTCCGCCTATCCATTGAGTGAACGCCCTCCAGAAAAGGATTCCGTGCGACATCTCCTCCACATCAGTGATGACACTTGCTCCGGTGGTGGTGAATCCGGAAATGACTTCAAACATGGCGTCCGTAAATCCGATATGATCGTGACACAGCATGAAAGGTATCATGCCGAAGAAAGAAAATATTATCCATATTACCGAAGTGATAATAAAACCTTCTCGGCTCCTTATCACAGCCGATCCATTATGTCGGGTCGCGATTTCCGCCACACTCCCTGTGACAGCGGCAAGTACGGCGGTGGCAAGGAATACATACCAGTCATCTTCAAGATATATGATGCTCACAAGCATCGGTATAAGAAGCAGAAGTGCCTCTATGAGGAGCAACCGTCCGATCACCCTTACAATCGCATAGGGATTTAAAGAAGCTATCATGATAATGGTGCGTTATCTGAAGAATCGGCTTAATTTAGGAAGACTTCCCGGCATGTAGAATACCACGACATGATCTCCCGGCATAATTCTGGTGCGTCCTTCGGCAAGGATCCCGGTACGGTCTCTGATTATTCCACCGACGGTGATATCGCGTGGCAACGACAGTTCCGCGACAGGGGCGGATACTATCTTTGAATCTGCGGTGGCGATTATTTCCGTTATTTCCGCAGTTCCGAGAGATATGCATTGGGCAGTAGCCATGTTGCAGTCAAGGAGCACACTTAGTATCTTTCCGGAATTTAGAAGTTTTTTATTGATTATCTTGTCTATAGCCAGATTTTCTGCTTCAGGCATATATTGCAGTTCCTCAATTCTCGCAACAGTCTTGCCGACACGGTGTTCTCTCGCCACCATACATGATACAATATTTTTCTCTGAGCTTCCAGTGAGGGCAAGAAACATATCGCATTGGTCGATCCCTTCCTCTTCAAGAGTGATTATATCGTTCACTCTTGAGTTTACAGTCACGACATCAGGAAAACGGGAGGCGATGACTCCACACCGGTCTTTGTCGGGATCGATCACTGTCACATCATATTGTCCGGAGATGAGTTCAAGCAGATTCTCGGTTACACGCCCTGCTCCTGAAATCATAATTTTTTTGGTGCGTCTGACCTTTTTGCCGCAGAGCTCAGGCAGGATATCGCAATTGCCGGGCAGTACTGAGAAGTAGATCGTGTCGCCTTCGAGGAGTTTGTCATCTCCTCTCGGAATTATAACCGAAGTGCCACGCCTGATTGCGGAAACGTGGAAAAGTCTTGGATTGTTTGGGACTTCGTTAAGTGATTTTCCGCATAATGCGCCGTCGGGCTGCATTTTCACACCAGCGATGATCAGGGCTCCCTGATGAAGTTCGATCCAGTCGCTGACCCAGTTGTGCCTGATGAAATGCAGGATCTCGACGGCAGCGAGTTTTTCCGGATAGATAGTCATGTCTATCCCCATTCTCAGGAAAAGGCTACGGTTTGAATCGGAGTCAAAATCAGGGTTGTCAATGCGCGCCACGCATTTTAACGCTCCGCAGTCTTTGGCGAGCTGGCATGAGATAAGGTTTACAGTTTCGTCGGGAGTCACCGCCACAAACATGTCTGCCCCGTCTGCACCGCATTGAAGCAGATTTGATCTTGACATAGGACTCCCTTCAAAAGTAATGAAGTTTCCGGAAGCATCAAGTTCAGCAAGATGTTCCCGGTCTGTTCCCATAAGTACCACGTCTTGTCCTTCGACAGAAAGGGTACGAGCCATATGTGTGCCTGTCTCCCCGTCGCCGGCTACAATTATTTTCATATTTTGCCACCTTGTTTTGTCAGCTACTTGAATTGAAGCAGTTTAAACGTAAATCCGGTCAAAATTCATGAAAAACAGTTTAAACCACTTCTTTAATAACAAACATGTATATAAAAGAGTCATAATACGGTGACAAAATTAGTAAAATTACCATCATCCGTCAATAGCGGTCCGTCAGTATCCGCATTTTGCGCAGGTGGCAATAAAGATAAGAGATACGTATTCAGATCATACTGTAGTTTGCCATTATAGAGATGTATTTTACATGGAGCGATAAACTTTTGTCAGATATTATGTCTTAATAAAGTAAGGATGGATAAAAACTGAGTTATAAAAAACAGGTATGAAGAATTTAAACAAACTATCATTGGGATCACTCCTGTCGTTGGCGATATTGGGCGTGACACCTTCGTTCGCATCATGTTCAGGAGGATCAGCAAAGGCATCTGATTCCGACAGTGTCAGGCTTGAAGAGGAGAACTCACCCCGTAAGGGCGGGAAGCCCGGTGGACCGCAGTTAGGTAGCCCGGGAGGAGGTCCGGTAATAGACAAGTCGGGGGATGAGGTTCTTCAGGCAATGATCAAGGAGGAAGTCCCGGAATTTAAGCAGCTTGAGTATACCGATTCGGTAACGGGGAAGACAATGAAGTATAATCTCTTTACACCCAAAAATATAGATTCTTCAAAGCAGTATCCGCTTGTGTTGTTTATGGCGGATGCCAGCACGCCTGGTACGGATGTCACCCGTCCGTTGACACAAGGTTATGGAGCTTTGGTATGGGCCACCGCAGACTGGCAGGCTAAACATCCGTGCTATGTTCTCGTGCCGCAATATTCCGGCGTAGCGGTGAATGATGCGTATGAACATACGGATGAGGTCGACATGGTGCTCCGTCTGGTGAAAAAATTGGGGGATGACAAAAGTGTTGACAAAAACCGTCTTTACACTACCGGTCAGTCAATGGGAGGTATGATCTCCATGTATTATAACGCCACTTATCCGGATGTCTTCGCCGCTTCAATATTCGTGGATTGCCATTGGGACAGCGCAACGTTCGATGAGCTTGTGAAACATAAGTTTGTCTTCATAACAGCAGGGAAGGCAGGTACTTTCGACGCATTGGAAAAGGCTGCGGATTCGGCGGGAGTGAAATACGAATATGCTGAATGGAGCGCCAAATTGCCACAGCAGGAACAGGATGCCCTTGCAACCGCCTTGCTTGCCAAGGGAGCCCCGATCAATATAATAAATTTCGAGTCAAAGACAGTATTGCCTGATGACGGTAAAGGGAGCGAGCATATGTATTCGTTTGATTATGCATACCGACTTACTCCTGTCAGAGAATGGATGTTCAACCAAACCAAGTAATATTTAATTTCAGCAGGTTCAATAGATAATAAAGATTGGTGTTTATGTGCCTGATTTCAGGGGGATTGCTCAAGCAATC
This sequence comes from uncultured Porphyromonadaceae bacterium, assembly GCA_947174235.1. Taxonomy (GTDB): domain Bacteria; phylum Bacteroidota; class Bacteroidia; order Bacteroidales; family Muribaculaceae; genus Lepagella. The sequence goes on from CAMWID010000032.1 coordinate 14,916, forward strand.
CCCCTTTTGTATTTGTTCTAAATCAGTTCGCCATTCGTATTGAAAGTTAATTTTTTTGCATTGGAAAAGGTGACTTCATATCCCACTCTTGGAATCTTTTCGATTCTTGTCACACTATTGAGAGAAATATGGTTTTTGTCGAGATATTTTTGAATTCCTGCATGAATCATTGACGAAGGTATCGTGCCAAAGTCGCCTCTCTCGACATCAATCCATTTCAAGTGTTCGTTTAATTTCACGCGAGTCCCGTTTTTTAAAGTCAGAGAATAATGGTCTCCTCTTGGATCATCAATAGTTTGCCATACAAGGATTCTTTCCCCTGGAAAGATCTCTTTTGCAAAATCTATAAGCCCGGAAGGCATATCGGCAGTATTTGTGGAAGCGAACGCTTTGTCCCAGAACGATGTGTCGTAAGTATTTACATTGCTCTCGAAGATTTCTTCAGGATTATGGTTGGCTCCGGGGACTATCGTGTAGGAATGCGCGATACCGAGAGAATCAAGCATATTGTGGAATCTGTCGGTAATATGGTTTCCGTTTTCATTGTAAAGTCTGTCGGCGTCTCCTACTGTGAGACGTATATTCATTTTTGAACCGATGATTTCCCTGTTGTTTTGGCATGCGAATGTGGCGGGGTGCCATGCATTGAAATATATTTTGCTCAAAGGACTTGAGGTATCGCCGAATGTACATTGAAGCGCTCTTTCAAGAGGCTCTTCATCCCAATTGACAACAGCACCTGCCACGCTGCTGGCAGCTCCGAATTTATCAGGATGTTTGAAAGCCAGCATAAGCGCTCCTCGTCCCCCCATTGAGAACCCTTCGATGCCGCGCCCTTCTTTTGATGGAACAGTCCGGAAGTGCGAATCGACATATGGTATCAGATCTTTTATCAGTACATCTTCTATGGGACCGGATGTGACTTTCGGATCCTTTACATTTGCATTTATATACCATCCGATAGGCAATGCCTGCGGAGAAACAATTATGACAGGCTGCATTTTTCCTGATCTGATCGCCGGATCCACACGGTCTACAAGCCATCTGACCTCGCGCTGGTTCCCTGTGCCACCGTGCAGATAGTATATTACCGGAAATGATCTCAGGGAATCGGTGGAGTAGGAAGGGGGAAGATACACAAGACAACTTGCCTCAGTCGAATCTCCGCGTTGAGGAGAGGGGTAGGATACAAAGATACATCCGTCGGGAACCGCCTTGACAGGATCGATCCAGTCTGTCATTCCCGTGCGCATGCTCAACGAGTCGGCGCGTGACGGTTCGGATGCTGACATTTCCGCTGCTGAGAATAGTGAGATAAATACAGCGAATGAATAAATAAAATTGGAATTAATTCTCATAATGGTACTTGTTTATGTAAAATCAGATTGTGCCGCAAGACAGAAGACAGCCGGCGTTCTCGCCGGCTGTCTTCTGTCTTGCGGATTGTTTATCGGTTAACTGTATGCGGAGTCTTTTTCTTACCGAGATGTTTGATCCAGATATAGTATCCGGTCAAAGGAAGGCTCGCACCCAACAGTGCTCCAAGCAACCATAGGATTCTTGTGATGAGACCTCCGAGAGTTCCGGTATGGATTGAATATATCCACCCGCGAAGCTTATCTGCCTCATTTGAATCTGCATATGTGGAGGAAGGAGTAATTTCTCCGGAGCGACGGTTGAACTCGTATCTGTCAGAGGCGCGGCTGTTGCCGTTATTACCGAGTGTAACTGTTGCAGTTTCCTGACCGACAGTGATCTGGGGTGCGTCGGGGTACTTGGTGTTTAATTCGTCGTAAACCTGTTGCCAGCGTCCGAATTCGGATCTGTGTCCACCACGCATACCGCGACCTTCGCCGCGACCTTCGCCGCGACCTTCGCCACGACCTTCGCCGTGACCTTCGCCGCGACCTTCACTTCTGTCAGCCGCATTCTGAGGCAAAGCGTTATTATCTGATGAAGCCGGTTTTGCCTGACCAAAATTTCTGGGAGTGTGTTCAACGCCACATACAGCATAGAATGCAGTACGGTACCAATTGAATGACCATGTAAGACCTGTCAGTGCCATGGCGAGTACAAACACCAGAGCATACATGCCACCCGCGACATGTAGTCCTCTCCAGAACCCTTTCCATCCGTTGGCAAAAGATATGGAAAGACTGCGGCGGAGATTCTTCCTTGCGCGTGGCCACCAGATAATGACACCGGTTATCAATGCTATAACGAATATCAGAGTGGAGATACCAACCAGTGTCTTGCCGACTTTCACGCCTTCGCCATGAGGATTGGCGCTGTCAAGGAGCCAACGGTGCATCTTGAACATTGTAGAGAAAAATCCAAGACGTTCATATTTGCCGGTGACATTTCCTGAATACTGATCTACAAATATAGAGGAACGACGTGGTTTGGAAAGGTTTACCTGATATGTACGATTTTTGTCGGCAAAAACTGTCACACCCGTTATGGCGACGCTGTCAGGAAGAGAAGATTTGACAGTCTCCATTAATTTATCCATCGGAAGCGGCTGATCTTTTGCTTCGCTGACATAATATACATCGCTTCTTATGGCACGTGTGATTTCCTGCTCGAATATCAGCATGGCTCCCGAGAAGCATATCAGGGTAATGAAAATGCCGAAAGGAACCGAAAGCCAGAGATGAAGTTTCCTCCAGAGTTTCATGTTTCAATTATTTTTGAGGGGTGAGATATCCGAATCCGGTGACAGATGTAGCGTCGATCGTGATTCCCTGCTGAGCGACAGCGGTAGCCGGATTTATGCCGTAAACGACAGGTTTCCCGTCAGTCTGGGTAACCGCTACATAAACCTTGCCGTCTTTTACGAACACGTCTTTGGCGATAGTGGAAAGGTTTGCGGGAAGACCTGATACGTCCTTAAGGGTTTTGGCTGATGCGTCAAAGATGGCAAGCTGCATTGCTGTCCCTGAGAATCCGGATCCGTAAGGTTCGTTATACATCTGCAGAATGAAATAGTTGCCTCCTGCGGGCCAGCAGCGCATGAAGCCTCTTCCTGCAAGCTGCTCGAGGTTGCAGTAGTAATCGTCGAAATCAGTGGTTCCGGCGGGAATACGGCATACGCCGGCATCGAGTCTTGTCTGCTGTGCGGTTTCAGTCTGAGTCTTGGCATAGCTTGGAGAGAATACATAGATATCGCCGTTTTCAGCCGCCCATACAGTCTGGTAATATTGTGAGCGGAAACGTCCCGCAGGATAGCTGATCTTGTCGGTATGGGCGATTACAGGATTCTGGAATTGAGCGTTGGGATATATCGCCACCCAGCAGTCGTCGGGATATTGGGTACCGCTGATGGTTCCTGCCTGGTATGATCCGGCACCGCTTCCACCGTCTTCTACCTTTACAAGATGTTCGTTCCCCGGACGGACCCATTTCCCGTCGCCGTCAGCATAACCATATTGGCTGAGACCCATCGGAATGACACCGCAATAAAGATGAGTGCCCGACTGTTCAGCACCGGAAAGAGTGACATATTCACCGTTGCCGAGATAGTTTTCCATAGAATAAAGACCTGCTGATGTGTCGTTGGATTTAGCGGTCTCGTTCTCGACATCAAGGTATGTCACCAACAGTGTCTGCGGGTAGAATCCGTGTGAGTCTGCTCCGGTGGTTCCTGCCCCTGTAGACATTGCAAGGATGTACTGGTCATACATTCCATAAGATGAGAACCGGCTGATCTTATATTCGATATCACGGGCTTTCATCTCTCCGCTTTCGTCAAGAATGTAGCTGCGTGTGGTTCCGGCGTTACCCTGGTTGTAGGTGAGCGCATAAAGGAAATTCCTGTAGAAGATCCATTGTGTGGCGCCATCGTTGGTAAGTCCGTTGTTCTCTGTCGAGACGTTTCCTTCGTCGATCGAAGGGGCTGTCACCAGCACGTTGGCAGTACCGTTCTGCCCGGCTACCTGCGTGGCGAAAACATATTTCCCGTCAGTGGTGACTGTCCCCGGTTCATCGGGTTCGTTGCTGTCATTGTTGTCAGAACATGAGATCAAAGACAGGGAGGGGGCGGACATTGCCGCCATGAGTCCCCATATGTACAATTTTTTCATATTATAAGTGTTGTTTTAATTTAGTTTCCGAAATATATTCTGATTTTTCCGTAAAATGCCCTTCCGGGTTTTTGGAGGGAGAAGTTGTCGTAAAGACGGGCGTCGGTAAAATTCCGGCATTCGAATGACAGGTTGTATCTGCCGTTCTTTATACTGTAAGACAGTGTCAGGTTGTGTGCGAACTGGTCAGGCACCACATAGTCGTCTTTATTCGCGCCGATGTTGGCTGAATAATAAGTGAAGCTGTGGGTGTACTGGTTGTCGTATGTCAAAGTCAGGACATTGCCCTTTCTTCCGAGATTGTGCCAGTAGAAATTTACATCCGAATCCGCGAACCGGTATGGCATGTTTGGAATCCGTTGGCGGTAAGTCAGGCTCGCCGCAGTAGTCCCCTGCGTGTTGCGCATATTGTCACGCACATTCATCTGAGTGAAATTTCCTCCTACGCTAAGCCATTTCGAGAAGCTGTATCTCGCCGATATTGAATAGCCCTTTGTGTCGACCTTACCGAAGTTGACATATGTGGCGGCTGAAAGTCCGCCGCTGAGGGCGAGAATATTCCTTTGGATATAATCTCTTGTGTCACGATAGACAAATCCTCCTTCTATGTAAATGTTGTTGAGACCGAATGTGGCGTTATAGCTGAGATTCAGGTTTACGTTATGGCTCGATTCCGGTTTCAGACCTATATCACCCATCTCAAGGTCTTCGTCGCCGAACATCTCCTCAATTGTCGGGAGTCTTACCGCCTTTTCGTAAGATGCCTTCAACTGGAAACCCAACGGTAAGAAATATGTGGCTGCCGCGCCATACCCGAGAGTGTTGACGTTTCTTGAGGTCAGGGTGTATGCATCCTGAGCCGAGGATGTCGCTATCGGTCCGGATACATATTGGTAATAATACTTGCCGAACAGGGAGAGATTAAACCTTGAATCGGGAATGAATCTCCAGGAAGCTCCGAGAATATTCTTTGTGGTCACCTTGCTATATTCATCGTGGCTCGGAGGGTCAGTCAGCAGATTTTCGTTTGAACGGTTGAAAGTGTTGAAGACGTCGTTGATGATAAAGGTATTTTTCTCGCCGAGACGATAGTCTGCGGTAAAAGAGCCGGTCCAGTTATGATTGTTTGATCTTGAGTTCTGATAAGACTGCTCCCCCAAAGTATTGTTGGGCACAGTCTCTCCTCTCCAGTTGTATTTTCTGGAAGCCGTGTCTACATTAATGGTAATATCGTTGTTGTAATTCACATTTGCAGCCACATTGAGACCGCGCACTATCAGGTTGCGTTTGCTGTATTCCACGGAAGGAATGATTGAATGACCGTGGCGGTGTTTCTGTCCGTAGACAATTTCCTGACGCACACCGGTCTGGATTTCCTTGTACATGTGGGAATAGTTGAGCCCGATCATGAAACGGTCTGCCCAAGACTTGTCGACGAATCCGACTTTCGCGATGACCGCCTCATTGTGGTAAGTATCGTTGAAGCGCTGCACATGTTCCTTCTTTTTCCTATTGATGGCTCCTGTCTCGAAATCTTCTACAGGAGTATCCACCCAGTAATTGTTGTCGGAATAATTCTGGAACGCGTTGATCTCATATTTGAAACCGTTGGCGAATGTCTGTCCGAAGTTGACATATGATTTATGTGTATTGAAAGAACCATATGAATAAGATGCGTCAACAAACCACTTTCTCTTGCGCTTGGATGTGACGATGTTTATGACTCCGCCTATTGCGTCCGCTCCGAATCCCACGGGCACAACGCCACGGTATACCTCAATCCGGTCAGCGAAATTGACAGGGATATTGTTTAGTCCGAATGAACTTCCGACCCCTTCCTGAGGTATTCCGTCAATGAAAACCTTCACATGTTTACCGCTGAAGCCGTCCATTGTCACAGCCATGTCGGAACCGACCCCTCCGCTTTCACGAATTTTCATTCCCGGAGCCTTTTCCAGCGCCTCGCTCAAGGTTTTGGTTGTATTGACCAATTCCTGCGTATTTACAGCAGTTGCGTTGAAAGGGGAGTTTTTTACTTTACTGAGCTGGTTGCCTACCACAATGACTTCCGCCAGTTGGGCTGCCGGCTTAAGTTTGACTGTAAGGCGCGTACGTTCCTGCGGTTTGACAGTGACGTTTATTTCCGCTTTGTCATATCCTACGGAAGAAATAACCAGAGTATATTTTCCGGCAGGAGCGTTCAGGTGGTACAGACCTTTGTCATCGGTGGAGCAAGAATATTTCGTGCCCTTCAGGTACACAGTCGCGTAATCCACAATTTCTCCGTCTTGCGACAGAACCTTTCCGGAAATCATCCCGGTCAGGTCTTTTGACCATCCGCACACTGTGCATGACAGAAGGATTGCCAGAAGCAACATTATCTTTCTACAGATCGACATTTTGAGTGTTGTTATGCTGATTTTTCGGCTGCAAAGTTCGGTAGTTTCCACTCCTTTTGAAATACCTAAGGTTAGGTATTTTGATATATGTGTCTGTATATGATAATGTTAATTTAAGCAAAAAATGAATTAATTGGCGAAGTGCAATAAATCAAGGGCAAATGAAAGGGGAGGGTTGCTCTTATCATCTGTTGTGACTTATGATTTTGCGTCGTTTAGGCTGGATTTTTTCATGTAAATATTGAAATACCACGAACAATACCGGCACAATGAAGAGTAGGGCGAGTGTGCCGAACAAAAGCCCACCCACAGTGCCGACCCCGACCGAGATGTTGCCGTTTGCCCCGACGCCGGTCGCAAACATAAGAGGGAGCATGCCGAATACCATCGTGGCTGATGTCATAATTATCGGACGGAACCTGGCTTTTGCCGCAGAACTAGCGGATGCCGTCAGGCTCATACCCTCCTTGCGTCTTGCCGTGGCATATTCGGTGAGCAGGATAGCGGTCTTTGCAAGAAGTCCGATGAGCATGATGAGTCCTATCTGCATGTAAATATTGTTTTCCAGCCCCCACCATCGGGCGAAAAGGAAACAGCCGACAAGTCCGAACGGAATGGCGGCGATTACCGCGAACGGGACAGTCAGGCTTTCGTAGAGAGCGCAGAGTATAAGATAAATGAAAGCCAGACAGATACTGAATACCAATATGGTAGTATTTCCGGAAGATGATTCTTCTCTCGACATTCCGCCGAATTCATATCCATAACCTGCCGGGAGATATTTGGATGCGACATCTTTTATGGCGGCTATCGCCTCGCCTGAACTGTAGCCGTCGCCTTGTTCTCCGAATACCGATATGGAAGGGAACAGATTGAACCGTGAAAGGCTTTCTGATCCATACACTCGTGTGAGGGTCAGAAAATTATCGATCGGGAGCATTTCTCCTGAAGAGGACCTGACAAATATCTTCTTTAAAGACTCAGTATCGAGGCGCGCATCTGCAGATGCCTGCACCATTACACGGTATAGTTTTGTAAAGCGGTTAAGGTTGGACGAATAGCTGCCTCCCACATAACCTGACAAGGTAGACAGCACATCGGAGGGCGAAACATTTTTCTGGAGGCATTTCACTGCATCCACCTCAACCATGTATTGAGGATATTTTGTGTCGAATGTAGTATATGCTCTTGAGATCTCGGGACGGGAGTTGAGGGAATCAATGAATGTGCGTGTGGTTTGCAGCATTTCGTCAGTCGACACTCCGGAGCGGTCCTGCACATATAGCTCGAAGCCGCTTCCGGTGCCATATCCCGAAATCATCGGAGACTGTGATGCCCGTATCTGTGCGTCGGATATGCCGGATGTACGTTTGTAAATCTCTTTGATCACAGCGTTTATATCATGTCCGTCTCCGTCGCGCTCATCCCAGTCTTTCAGCCTTATATTGAAAGATCCCGCCGATGCCGATTGGTCGTGTCTTGCATTTTTTCCCGATACGCGCGAATAGATGCTGATTTCCGGGATATCTTTGATGGCGTCTTCTATCTGATCCATAATGGCGTCGGTCTCGGCAAGGTTGGACCCTGGGGCGACCTGAACGTTGAGGCTTATTGTGCCCATGTCTTCCTGAGGCACGAGTCCGGTCTTTGTATTTGATATGAGCCACCATAATCCGCATACAGCCATGGCGAAGAGCATAAGTACTACCCATCGGTTCTTGAAAAGAAACATGATTCCATTTCGATATTGTCCCGTCACAGTATGCAGCGATCTGTCAAATGCGAAATGGAAACGCTGAATAAAGGATGATTTTTCCTTGCTGTCTTTACCAGGTCTCATTAAAATTGCGCTCAATGCCGGGCATAGAGTCATGGCGTTGACAAGAGATATTCCGACCGCGACCGCCATTGTCAGACCGAACTGCTTATAAAATGTCCCCGATGTTCCTCCCATGAAACAGACGGGAATAAAGACCGCCATGAATACCACGGTGGTGGTTATAAGGGCGGCGCTAAGTCCGCCCATTGCGCCGACAGTGGCATTATAAGGGTCTCTTTCACCGACATCGAATTTTGCCTGCACAGCTTCCACGACCACTACAGAGTCGTCGACGACTGTGCCTATGACAAGGACGATGGCAAATAGGGTGAGCATGTTGAGTGTGAACCCGACGGCATAGATAAAGGCGAATGTGCCTATGAGGGAAACGATTATAGACACTGCAGGAATCAGTGTAGCCCTTATGTCATGGAGGAAGACGTATACCACGAGCACGACAAGTATCAGAGCTATGACAAGGGTCTCGATCACTTTGTAAATAGAGGCGTCAAGGAAGTCTTTTGTGCTTGATATGTCGGTCAGGACCATCCCTTTGGGAAGGTTGGTCCTTATCTCGTCAAGCGTCTTGTCTATTTCGATGATTACATCGTTGGCGTTTGATCCGGCTGTCTGGGCAATCATGGCGTTCGCGCCGGGATGACCGCTCGTCTCGCTGATCATCGCATAGTTTACAGCTCCAAGTTCGATTGTGGCGATATCTTTAAGTCTGAGCACGTTTCCTTCAGGTAAAGCCTTTACAACCAGATTCTCGTAATCTTCGGCATTTTCGTATCGTCCACGATATTTAAGTACATATTGGAATGTGTTTTCAGATTCTGATCCAAGAGTTCCGGTAGGAGATTCAATGTTCTGCTCGGCAAGCACCTTGTCAATATCAGCGGGGACAAGTCCGTATTGCGACATTTTCACCGGGTCGAGCCATATACGCATCGCATATTCGGCACTGAAGATATTCACTTCTCCGACACCGGCGATGCGGGATATCTGCGGCTCGATGTTTATTTTCATGTAGTTGGTAAGGAATTTAGCATCGAAAGAGTCGTCAGGGCTGTATAAAGTGATAGATTTCAAGGTGCTGTTCTGTCGTTTCCTGACGGTGACGCCACTTTTGGTTACTTCCGCAGGCAAGAGTCCTTGTGCGGACGCGACACGGTTCTGGACATTGACCACAGCCATGTCTGCGTCCGCTCCCTGGTTGAAGTATATTGTTATAGTGGCGGTTCCGGTGTTTGTTGCGGTAGATGTCATATACATCATGTCTTCCACTCCGTTGAGTGATTCTTCAAGAGGCACTATGACACTTTTCAGCACAGTTTCCGCGTTTGCGCCAGTATATGTGGCTGAGACCCTGACTGTAGGTGGGGCTATGTTTGGAAACTGTTCGATTGGGAGCTGCAGGAGTCCCAGAATTCCTAAAATAACAATCAATACAGATATTACGCCGGCGAGTATCGGGCGATCAATGAATGTCTTTACGGTCATGTCGTTTTAATTTTTTGACAAAATAAATGATTAAACCATAAAGATTTTTTGTGGTCATAACACTAAATGACAAACAACATAGTAATGATGGCTAAAAGGTGGCAATAGTTTACAACATTAATTATAAAATGTCTATCTTTGCAAATGAAATACATTTGTCTGAATGAAGCGTCTTCCGTTGTATATCGACCTGACTTTCTGCATCATCGTTCTTCCAATAATGATGATGATTTTCCCTGTAGAGAGGTGGTATCATTATTTTCCGGGATATGTGGTGACTGTGGGGGTGTGGCTGTATTCACTATATATGCTTAACCGGTTTGTGACCGTCCCTTTTCTGTTTAAAGGGAGGTTTTTCATGTGGATAGGCGTATTGTTGATATTGGTTCCTGTATTTGTGACTTATTGCATCTCTTGCGTTATGCTTTATCCACCCAAGCCAAGTGTCTATGACGAGGGAATATTCAGGGTGTTTCCCAATATCCAGCAATATCAACAGGCAGTATGGTCGTTGTTTATGATAGTCGAGACATTCAGTTTCGGGGTTGGGCTTTTGACTCAGGTAAATGAGCAATGGGTTCGCCGCAAGCGGGTTGAAGAAGAGCAAAGGAAAGCGGAGATCGCACTTTTCAAGGCTCAGATAAGACCACATTTTATGTTTAATACCCTCAATTCGGTCTACGGACTGTTCTTAACCGGCAATGAAAAGGCGCTTGAATCTCTTGAACGCTTTATTTCAATGATACGTTATGTCCATACGACCGCTGTGCGGGATTTCGTGGCGTTGAAAGAGGAAGTGGATTATATAAGGCAGTATGTGTCGATCCAGTCTTTGAGACTTAATGAAATGACTGAGGTGAATTTCGTCACGGATGTTGAGGATGGCGAGCTTATGGTTCCTCCGATGCTCCTTATCACATTTGTAGAGAATTGTTTTAAGCATGGGGTTTCACCTGTGGAGAAGGGATATATAAATGTGTCAATAAGTGAGAATTCTGCCAAAATGACCTTGACGACTGAAAACAGGGTTTGCAAGGTCATTAACCATGGAGAGCATATGGGGATTGCGAATTGCAGGCGGCGTCTTGAACTACAGTATCCCGGACGTCATAAACTGGAAATATTCAATAATGGAGAAATTTATAAAGTTAAACTTTGCATATATTTGTCAGCATGATTAAATGTGTAGCGATAGATGACGAACCGATAGCACTGAGTATAATTCAGGAATATTGCAGAAAATTTGGCAGCATAGATCTGCAATGTTTCACTTCTCCCATAGACGGGATGAAATGCATAGACAGGACATGTCCGGATATTGTATTCATGGATATAGAAATGGGTTCTCATAACGGGCTTGAGCTTGCAAGGACGCTTTGTCCGGGCACATGCCTGATATTCACCACAGCATATTCTCAGTATGCTTTGGAAGGTTTCGAGGTAAACGCCATAGATTTCCTTCATAAGCCGATTTTTTATCAGCGTTTTGAGAAGGCAATGGAAAAGGCGCTGATATGGATCGACAAGCGCAGCCTTCAGGGGGTAAGGCGAGACACTATCACCCTTAAGGTGGAGCATAAAAATGTTGTAATAGATGTTGATGACATTCTGTTTATAGAAGCTATGGACAACTATGTCAAGGTGTTTAGAAAAGATCAGCCGATGGTTTTGTCTCAGATAACGATGAAAGAGATGGATGAGAAACTTCCGGATGACAGATTCTTTAGGGTTCACCGATCGTTTATTGTTTCGCTTAATTCTATTGAAAAGTTTTCCAACCGGAAAATTTTTGTAAAAAACAGTATCCGTCCTATTCCGGTAGGAAGGAAGTATATAGACTCATTTAAAAATATATATAATATTTTAAAACTTAATATATCCGAATCAAGATGAAAAGATTTATGACAATGGCGCTTCTTGTGGTTATGGCGTCGGTTTCGGCATTTGTCTATGCCGGGACACCTATAAAAGCTACAGAGCTTCCTAAGGCTGCCCAGACTTTCCTGACTAAATATTTCTCGGGAGATGAAGTGCGTAAGGCAGAAAAAGATCAAGGCAGACGTGGTCTGGAGTATGAGGTTGACCTTGCCAGTGGTGCCGAGGTGGACTTTATGGAAAATGGAGACTGGAAAGAGGTGAAGGCAGCCCGAGGGAAATCTGTACCGGCTGGGATAGTGCCTTCGGCTATATCAAAATATGTGTCTTCCAATTTCAGCGGACAGAGCATAGTTGAGATATCCCGCAAACGAGGTGGATATGAGGTGGAGCTGTCAAACGGTACAGAACTTAAACTGACGGAAGATGCCAAGCCGATGCAGGCTCGCAACGGAGGCGGACGTCGTGCCAGATAAGTAGTTTTTACGACGGAGATCAGTAGATGCCTGCATATGCAAAAGAGAGAGTCTTTTCGGGGGCTCTCTCTTTTGCATATGCAGGGATCTTGCCGGCGGTCAGATTGCCTTTCCGGCACGGATCTCAGACCTCACGGTGCCGCGCAATATCCTGCGTATCGTTTTCCACTTCGGGAAAATAGCCCATGGTCTTACGGAGCTGTAGCTTAAGAGTATGACAGTAATTGAAATCAGGGCTATGATAAGCAGCCATCCATATATCTCTTTCATAGATACCACAAGTGCCTGCATGGCAGTGATTCCAAATAGCTCTCCGGTAGACATATGTGACGTCGCGGCAGACATGTCAGTTATAGCCGAACTCAGGAACGCCGCATTTTTCGCCATTGTGACTTTCAAAAACTCTCCGATCACGGCAGGTCCGAATGCCGCTCCCATCACGGCTCCTGTAAATCCGTTTATCGTCAGGGCCTGGGGAAAAACCTGAAACGGCAGTCCGCTTTGGACTATAGATGTCAGGAATACGATAGATATTATCACGGACGCCGCCCCCCGGAAGAACAAAGGAACGAAAAGCATTTCTTTTTCAATGCCGTAGTCGATAAGAAAGTAGAAATACGCCAGATATAATGCTGCCAATATAAAGCCGATCGCAGTCATTGTCTTGTATCTCCATTTGCGTATCGCGAATGTCAGATAGGTGAAGACGCATCCGGCAATGATACCGGCGAAGACATACCAGTTGAGATCGATTAGATTGGTCTCGTCAAATCCCAATATGTTGGCGGCATACGAGTGTTCAAACACATGCTCTGTGGCGAGCAAAGTGAAAAACACGAGGTATACAGCTGTGGCGCGTATCACGTTTCTGTTTTTCATCGCCATGAATGATATATATGGATGGTGGAGAAACGACGCTCTCCATAGATTGATGAAAAGGCAGAGCAGACCCAATATCGTCGCTCCCTGGATTTCAGATGCTTCCCACCAGTCATAGAAATTTCCGTATATGCAAATGAAAGTGAAACACAACATGAACCCTGCCCACAGGATGGATCCTATCCAGTCGATGCCGAGCAGAGGTATAAACATAGGGGCGCGGACGGGTCTTACGAGAATCATCACCATTAGCATCATGAGCGCCAGCAGACCGATCATGATCCAGTGCATGTATTCCCATTGAGAGAAGAAAGCTGTGTAGACCGTGGCTATGCCGCTCAGCTGTATCGCGCTGTCTACCACTATATAGACATAGCAGAAGAATATCGACATATCGCGTACCGGTGTGAGCCATAGCTGGATGGTGGAGTTGCAGGCAAAAGTGGCTTGCATCCTGAACCATCCGGCTATGAAACATGTGGCGACAAGCACCGGTACGGAATCTGTGTTGGCGCAGATTATGTTGGCGGCGATAAGCACAAGACCGCACACGAGGAGCTGTGTGCGGTTGGAAAACCTGAATTTGATGCGGAACATGACCGCAAAATTTATAGCGAGTCCGATAATCGACGCGTAACCTGCCATAAGTATATCTTCCTGCATCAGTGCAGTGGATCCGACCATATCGGAAACCGCTGCAAGATATACACCTCCGGAGAATTGAATGATCAGCACGAAGAAAATGAACAGCCAGGGTTTGAGGCGTCGTGGTACGAAATCGGGAACGTCAGGGATATTGAAAGGTCCCTGTGGAGCATGCCAGTCAGCCATATCAGTATTTCACTTCACACTCCACGTTCATCCCCGCGCGGAGACGGAGCATGTCGTCGGGATTGTTGTCTTTAGAAAATTCTATCCTTACCGGGATGCGCTGTCTCACTTTTACAAAATTTCCGGCGGAATTGTCTTGCGGAAGTATGGAAAGAGAGGCGCCAGTGGCTTTTGATATGGCTGTCACTTCGCCGTTGAACGTGATATCCGGTATGGCGTCTACCTTTATTTCCACTTTGCTTCCCGGCTCTATGTGTCGGAGTTGGGTTTCCTTATAATTGGCTGTCACCCAGATCTCGGATGAATCTACAATATCAAGAAGTGTCTGTCCGGGTTGTACGAGCTGCCCTACCTGGATCTCTTTCCTTGATGTGTAACCGTCGCACGGGGCTGTAATTACGCAGTATGAAAGGTTAAGTTCCGCAGTTTCAAGAAGGGCTTTTGTAAGTTCGATACCGGCATCATTCTGGGCGATCCTTTGTTTTGTCTCCGATACGACGGATGACGTTGCGGAACGTTGGCGCGCCAGCATTTCGTATCTTGCCTTCTTTGCCTCATAGTCGGTTTTTGCGGCATCGAACTGCTGGCGTGTGACGGCATCCTGTTCCATAAGCTTTTTGTATCTTTCGAAATCAGTCGCAGCCATGTCCATCACAACTTTCGCCTCAGCGATAGAAGCTTCGGAAACGGCTACATTCGCGGCTGCAACCCCTACGCTCCTGTCGGCAACATCTTTCCCTGCAAGCGCGTTGCGGTAGTCGGCGGCAGCCTGCGCCACTCTCAGCCTCATGTCGGCGTCATCGATTATCACGAGGGTGTCGCCTTTCTTCACCGGTTCATATTCCTTGAACCGAATCTCCTTGATATATCCCTGGACGCGTGAATTCACAGGCACTATCTGCCGGCATATCTGGGCATTGTCGGTGAATTCCACATTGCCGAGATGTACAAATTTACTGCCGATCCAGACAGCGGCAGCGATGACAACAGCTATGGTCACGATATAGGAGAGTATTTTTTTAGTACGATGGTTCATATTTTTCCGGAAGTGAATAAAAGTTTGTAATAATAGTATATGATGTTTATCCTGGCGTTGACAAGCTGTTGCTCCGCTTCAAGTTTGGAGTTGGCAGCATCCAGCATGTCGGTGATCAGCGCCATGTCTGCGGAATAGCGTGTAGCTGTCGTGCGATAGTTGCGCTCGGCGAGTTCTACACTTTTGCCTTGAGTCTTGAGTTCTTCATACGCTTCCATATAACGCACATAATCAGCCCTGATGCCAAGATTAATGTTCTCTTTGGCTGCTTCAAGCGCATCAATGGCATGACGGGTGGCGGCTTTGCTTTTTGACAAAGCCTTGTTGTTTTTGTAAAGGGACGCGATATTGTAACTCAGTCCGACACCCACATACCAGTAGCTCAGATTCCTGTCAAGAGGAGGTATCTCCACGAGAATCGGTCCGTCGATTGTCCATGCCGCCTGCAATCCGATTTTGGGAAGCCGTTCGCTTTTTACAAGATCTTCGGCTTTGCGGCTGATGTCTACGCCGGAGCGGGCGATACTGATCACCGGAGAATTTTCCGCCGCTTCACTCTGCCACCACTCTTCATGTGAAACCGGAAGCGACCGGCGAAGTATCATCGTGTCGGGAACTATCACTGTTCCCGCCGGTAATCCGGCTGTCACGACAAGATTGTGGTTGAGGATGTCAAGCGTATTGTTTATCTTGACTAATTGAAGATCAAGATTGGCGACCAACAGTTCATAACGTGTTATGTCGTTCTGCAGGGCGGTTCCCTGTGCATATCTTGCCCTCATCTCGTCAAGCACTTTCCTTGCCTGCCCGATATTGTTTTCCACGACATTTCGCAAGTTGCTATACTTGTATATGTCGAGGTAGAAACCTGTGAGCTGGAAACGGATATTGTCGCGTTGCAGCTCTGTGGCATAGCGGGAGGCTGTGGATTTAAGTTCTGCAAGCCGGATGCTGTTTGTCACTGCCCCTCCGGTATAAAGGGGCTGGGTCACGTTGATTCCGAGACCGTTGCCTAAATGCGGAATCGGTGCCTTCTGATAGTCGGAAAAATCTCGTTTGGTTATGAATCCGTCGCCAATATAGCTTAGCGAAAGTTTCGCTTCAATCTCCGGAAGGCGTGCATTCTTTGCAACGCTGATCTCCTGTCGGGCTTCGTCTTCGGCAGAGAATGAAGGGCGGAGCTGCACGCTGTTTGATTCTGCGATTTCAAACAGTTCCTCTATCGACAGTACTTTGTTTTCCTGTGCATGGATATGCCCCCCGCCGCTCAGCAAGGCGGCAGTGAGCAGCCCCGTGAGCAATCGGTGATTGTTCATAAGGTATTATGGAATTAAAATGTAATTATGGAATGTTGTCAGGTCTTGTCGTCGGGCAACCGGCAGTCTCTCATATGTAGTACGTATGTGTCGAGACGGCTGATAATATCAGAATTTGCCGGAAATTGCCGTGATACCGTCAAAAATCGTGGCGGTACTTTTCCAATTTTCAAGAACTCCCCAGTTGAAAACTTTACGGACTGCTAAGGATGTAATATAGGAAATGTGTGTCATTTATGGCGCGGCTCTTTGTGAATCGCGGTGCAAATTTACAAATTTTTTTTGTTTTGTTGCAAATTCAGCGTGTATGACTTTTATACCCCGTTCCCAGATATTCATTATAGAAAGCTCTTAGAAACTGTTTAAATTTATTTTATCTTGTCATTGAGGTCTTTGCCGGCATCTTTATGATATTTATTCAGTCATTATGGAACCCCATGACTCCTTTATAAATATCAAAAATCTGCCTGACAAATCCTCTCAATTCCTTCGACAAATAAATTTAAACAGTTTCTTAACGCTGGGGAACGGGGTTTGAGATTGTTATAGCCTTTGTGGAGAAATTAATATAGATTTTAGCGGATACGCTCTTATTTGGATAAAATGTTGTATATCGTTTGAAAAGGTGTTAAATTTGCATAGCATTATTATAATGTTTTGACCAGCAATATGTATTTATGAAAAATTTTATCAGATTATACGGATTAGTGGCTGTTATGGCTGTCTTGTTTTGTGTCGATGCGCTTGCGTTAGACGGTGCCTGGCGTGGTGAACTTGCCATAGGGGAAATGAAAATACCTTTGGTGTTCAACTTTGCTGAAAATGGGGCAGGGGAGACATCATGTAGTATAGATTCCCCCTCGCAGGGTGCTAAAGAAATACCAGTGAGGGTCGTGTTATGTACGTCTGATTCAATATCTCTTGAATGCAATTCCATAGGTGTCAAATTTAATGGGAATATATCTGATGACACAATTGTGGGGAAATTCGTGCAGCGCGGATTCACTTTCCCAATGACATTAAAACCGGATACCCCTTTACAAGAACGTCGGCCTCAGACTCCGCAGCCTCCATATCCATACATTGTAAAAGACACCGTCTTTATGGCTCCGGATGGAGTCGAACTCTGTGGAACTTTGTCAATACCGTTGCCGGAGAAAAACGGAACTGTCCCGGCTGTCGTGATGGTTACGGGAAGCGGTCCGCAAAACCGTGACGAAGAGTTGTATGAACATAAGCCATTTGCTGTCATTGCCGACTATCTTGCCAGGAATGGTGTGGCATCGTTGAGATATGATGACCGAGGTACCGGCAAATCGAAGGGTGATTTTTTGAAAGGTACTACTTACACGTTTAAAGATGATGCGAAAAGCGGCATAGAGTTTATGCGCACCATTCCGGGGATAGGGAAGACCGGAGTGATAGGGCATTCCGAAGGTGGTACAATAGCTTTTATGTTGGGTGCAGAGAATGTTCCTGATTTTATTGTATCGTTAGCGGGAATGGCTGTGACCGGAAAAGACGCGCTTATGGCACAGAACGCCCGTTATCTTGATAAATCCGGAATCACAGGTAAAGATAAGGAAAACTGTCTTGCCCTTATAAGCTCTCTTTTTGATGAGATGGCGGCGCAAGGAAAAGCCGGAGTATCCACGCCGATAGATTCTGATTCAATTGCCAAAGTACAGGGTATAGAGGTGCCACAAGAAATTCTCTCAACTTTGAAATCCACTCAAAAGATTCGTACTTCCTGGTTTGACATATTGCTTGGAATTAATCCGGCAGAGGACATTGCCTGCATTAAGTGTCCTGTGCTCGCCATTAATGGAGACAAAGACACTCAGGTGGAGGCAGCAACGAATCTTGCAGTAATAAAAGAAAATTGTCCGAGTGCAGAAATCAGAATGATGCCGTCGTTAAACCACATGATGCAACATGCGCAGACGGGGGATATGACGGAATACAATGAAATTCGTGAAACCATATCTCCTGAAGTGTTGGAAATAATCCTTGAGTTTATCAAGAATCAAAGTAAATAATAGAATCGGTACTTCTATTACATCTATACCACTTGCTCCATCATCGCAAGACGAAGAAACAATACTTTACCAACCGGGTTCAACAGTAAAGCTTGAGGTCCTTCTGGAGAATTATACTGTGTGGTTGACACAACAGCAGATGACAGAAATGTTCCAGACTTCAAAACAGAATATTAGCCTAACCTTCATGTTGACAATATCTTTAAGGTGAACTCGATAGCAAATCAGTTGTCAAGGATTCCTTGACAACTGATTTTGATTGTAAGAAATATAAGGCCAAATATTATAACCTTGATGTGGTTCCGGCTTCGACTCGGAGAAACAGGCGTTCAAAAACACAATCTTCCACTTTCTATTGCAAAATACCGGAGGAAGCAGAACCGGATGCCTGTGGTTCGTTGTCTCGTTTAACCTTCTTTCCGAATCCGAATGTGTATGTGGCGGTTATTTTTACTGTCGCATGATAGTTTCCGTTTATTAGGGTTTCATCCGTACTGTAGACTTCACTATTCATCACGCGGTTGGAACTCAACCAATTCCAGCGCCCTATATTACGTATCATCGCTGATATCTTCCAATCTGATTTTGACCATCCTATGTTGAGATAATAATTATTTTTATCACGATGCCAAATACCGTTCATCATACCATCCCATGTTCCTACTGTTGAAACATACGTGAGACCGAAATTCCAGTTCTTTAGATAGTAGAACATCTGAAGTGTATAATAAATATGAAAATGGTCTACATTATACGGTCTGCCATTGTGATTAAAAAGCTGGCTAAGATTTCCTGTCAACACCAATGATCTGTCTAACAACCGGGCAGTTCCTTTGATTCCGTACATACCCTGAGCATATGATCCCATAGGCTGTTTTATGGTGCGGATCACTCCATTGCCATCCGCTTCATAATCGTAAGCATATCTGTCTTTTACAATCCACCCCCACGCATATGCGCTTATATTGTAATTGTTGTTTGGAATCCATGTATAAGAAAAATCAAAGTCATAACTTTTTGCCGGGAAAAGATTAGGATTTCCTGTATATTTTAGAAAAGGAGATGCTGTTATTATCTGGTCACTTTTAAAGTTTGGAGAAGGCAACCATGATTCATATTGAAATATCGCTGAAAGTGATTGCTTCCGGTTTGGAGTAAATTGAATTGACACGTCAAAAGACGGAGCGTTTCTACAATCCACTATTGAACCGAATTGTAATCTATCCCAATCCCAGCCAAAGCCAACGTGACCGCGAAGATTTCTGACAGATAATTCATAATTCACACCAAAGCCCACACGTGAAGATTTAGCACGGTCTAATGCAGTCGCTGATCCGGAATATGATGTTCGGTTGTATTGATATGAACCTTTTACGAGACCCAACAGATTGCCAAATTTACCGAAATCATGTTTGAATTTCAGATTGCCTGACATGTTATTTGTGTTGTCGGTTGCTGAATTAAGTATCGTGGCATAGCCTTGTTCCTGATAACTGCTATTTTGATCAGTATGGGAAAAGTTATATTTCGGAGAAAAGGTTATTGAGTTATTTTTCGGCAACATGAAGAAATAATAACCGTCGTAAGATATAAACTTTGAATAAATACTCGATGTTGATATGTAATCTGTACTCGGATATATATCGGATGAATATCTTACAATACCATTCTGAACAGAATTGGGTTTTCTGTCAAGATTGCTGTTTATAAGAGTAGATGCCTGCACCTTGTCAGAATTATAAGTATTCCTGAATATCAGGTAATAATTATAGCGGTTGTAGTTTGACGATGTCGTTTCTGTCTCCCTTTTAAATTCATTTATCAATCCGTCTTGCCCGGGCAAACGAAAAGTTTCTGTCATATTCTGTCCTGTATGGTCGCAGCCATTGTTGTATGCAGATCCCATAAGGTCGTATGTCATACGCTTATACTGCATTCTGACGTTACCAATTGCCTGTTCGGTATGTCCATTCAGAAAGGCTCCGGTACCATACAATTTAGCGTACCCACCATATTCATACTGTTGCATTATAAAATTGACAACGTATGGATTTCCTTGTAAACGAGGGTCTGACGGGTATTCAAGGTATTCAACTCGTTTCACATCACTCACACGCATAGATAATAAATCTTTTTCAGAGGCAGGTAAATAATCGATGAATACCGCTACAGGTTTACCCCCATTTGTAACAATTGAATTTCCGGAGATAAATCCCAATTGTGGTATAGCCATGTGATTCAGTAAGTCTGCTCCTGATTGAGAGGCGTTTTTCTGATTTACTGAGGGCATGTATACTGACTTGTCTGAATACATTTTAGCATTATCGGCTTCCACTGTCACGGCTCCTAATGAAACCGCCTGTTCCTTCATTACAATCGTACCCATAGAGAATGACTCAAACCTTTTGATTGTAGTTTTGTAGCCGAGGCATGACAATTTGCCTATCACTCCTTGTCTATCACAAGGTATTGAGAAGCGACCGGTATCATCTGTTATGCCGTATGTGATGACAGTCGAATCTTTTGGGGCGAGCAGCATGACCGTCGCCGCAACCACCGGTTCATTGTCGGTACCGACAGCACGACCTGTATAACAGAATTTTCCGTGTTGCAACGCCTCGATATAGTAATTATGTTCTTTTTTAATGACCGATATTGGATTGAGTCCGATTGTCCGGCGCAAGGCATCGTAGGCGTCATCTGTATGTATTCTCGCGGATGTCCTATAGTTGTCGAGTTCCTTATAAATGAAGGAGATATTGACATCTGGATGGTCTTTGCTGATTCTTACAATTGCTTCAGATATGGGAGTATTGTTGAATGAATACGTGTATTTATAAGCACTTGCTGAAACATAAGTCATTACAGCCAATATTATTGTCAGGATAGTTCTCATTTTTTAGTCAATGATTAGGATCTTGCCGTTTTGTTTGATATTGATTTGCTCGAATGTGTTGAGTTGTTCCACAACTTCGGTGAGCGGTAAGGAAGGATCAAACTTGTAATATAGGTGCAACAGAGCCGCTTCCTTGTTGTTAAACTTTACCTCTACTCCGTATGAGTCAGCTACCTCTTTCATTATCTTTTCAAGAGGTTCGTCTTCAAACATTATCGGTGTCAGGTTAACCATTACAGTGTCATTTTTAGTTGTTATCGTGTCGGTTGAAACGGCAACAACAGACGGAGCAACAACCACGTTTTCTGCAACCGGTTCCGGTTTATGGTCGATTACTGCTACAGTGACGGCTATCCCGGCAGCAACTGCCACGATTGACGTGCCGACAATAGCAGCGATTGATGCGGCACGATTGCCAACCCAAAACAATGAACGGCGGGGGCGGACTGCATGTTTCTCCGAGAAGTCTTCCCATTCGGCATCAACATCTATCTCTTTGCCAGCTTCTATAGCAGAATCGGCTTTACAGAGCAGATTGTAAATCTCTCTGGTTTCCTGATCCGACATTATTTCTGCCAACTGTTCGGATGTATATTTTTCGGGATGCTCGACAATATCAAGCACAAGTTCGTATTTATCCATTTTCGTTGAGTTTTTTGCGGATGATTGTCAGTGCATGACTCAGATGACGGTAAACGGCTGTCTCACTTATACCCATTGAGGCTGCAATGCGGGCGAACGGCAATCCCTTAGAGAACCGTAATTCCATGATGCGTCTTGCCTGCGGAGATATTTCAGACTTGATTAGATTGTATATTCGCGCAATGGTTTCCTCGTCGGGCCAATCTTCGCTTTCGTATTCCTCATTTTCGAGGAAATATCGGTTGACAATCCTTTGGTGAATCTCGCAGTCACGGATATTGTTCAGGCAACGGTTCCTGACGGCTTTTATAAGATAGCCTCCTGTAACAGTTATCTCAAGGGGTAAGTCGAGAAGCGATGCAAACACATCATGGACGATGTCGCGCGCAAGATCATCGTCGTGCAGAAGTGCCACCGCCAACCGGTACATCTGCGCATAATGAGCTTTGAAAAGCTGCTCTATATCGTTTCTGTTCGTCATACACTATAAAGACACACAACATCCGCAAAACTCAACCCTAAATGAAAAAATTTTTTTAAAAAAATCCTATCCACTTGCAAAGTTACTGAAAGATAACTAAATTATTATTTCCCAAGCCTCGATTTTGGTTTGGTTCGGGCTTTATATATGCCCGACTAAACCTATATATGGGAATGGCTGGGCAAAAGAAATTTGTTGTTGATTTATGCGTTCACAAACAAGTCATCGGCTGTGATTTGCGAATGGATGCTGTTCATCGAATATGAGTTCTTCACAAGTCCGGAACTTGTTATCATTGTCAGGGCGATTCCTT